>NZ_JBSYOO010000031.1:0-211947 GCF_058244675.1 Candidatus Thiodiazotropha sp. AKIB8
TAGGTTTTGAGTGCATTACTGTAGCCTGGATGAAGCGCAGCGGAATCCGGGGAAAGGTGCAGGTTATCCTGGGTTTGCTGCAGTCCGGTTTAGTGGTTTGGATGACTCTGTATGGGTTTTGGTGGGGCATGGCCCCACCCTACCAGAGGGTTAGGTTTGCTTAGGGCAAAGCTGAATTCATTTGCGATTGAATCTGCCCTACTCCTCGGATTCTTTTTTTGTTTTACCGATGCTTGAAATAGGCACGACCTTTGTTTGCGGTGGCTCATCCACAAAGTAGGGACGCTCCTGAGCGGTTCTTCCCCCCTCATCTGCCAACTCTTTTTCCCGTGCTGTAATCAAACCAAGACAGTGGCGAATATCCTGGATGGTATTATCAGACAGTGGGTGCCTCAGACTCTTGGACTCTGGGGTGACTTCGCGAACGATGGTGGTGAGCAGCTTACGCATCACCATCATAATCTCCCGCTCATTACTCGATACTTCATTCATTGGCTTTTTCCATTAAGACAGATCAATAACACAAAGCTAACATGAGACAGATGCCAATAAAACGCTTATTGGGAGACGTTATTCAGCAAAACTTTCAGCGCCTCTTCATCGAGGATCTCTACACCCAGTTTTTCTGCTTTCGCCAGCTTTGAACCCGCTGCCTCCCCTGCCACTAGGAAATCAGTCTTACTGGAGACACTACCGGTAACCTTCGCACCCTGGGCAATTAAAATCTCTTTTATCTCATCACGAGGTTGACTCAATGTGCCAGTGAGAACGAAAGTCTTGCCTGCCAGATGGGTCTGTTCAGCTTCAACTCTTACGATCTCTGGCCACTCAATACCCGCTTCCAGCAGCTCATCTATTACTTCACGATTGTGTGGTTGGCGGAAGAAAGAGACGATATGTGCTGCCACGACAGGCCCAACATCCTGTGTCTCTTGTAGTGATGCTTCATCGGCTTGTTCAATTGCAGTCAGGGTTAAAAAGTGTTGAGCCAACGCCTGGGCGGTCGCCTCACCTACTTCACGTATCCCCAACCCGTAGAGAAAACGATTCAGGGTAGTCTGCTTACTCTTTAGCAGCGCATCGAGCAGATTCTGTGCAGACTTCTCTGCCATTCGCTCAAGACCACTAAGCTGTTCCAGAGTGAGGGTATAAAGATCGGCAGGGGTATTCACCAACTTCTGTTCAACCAACTGCTCGACCAGTTTGTCCCCCAATCCTTCGATATCCATCGCCTTGCGTGAAGCAAAATGTTTGATCGCCTCTTTCCTCTGTGCCGGGCAATAGAGGCCACCGGAACAGCGTGCAACCGCCTCCCCTTCCGCAGTAACTATCTCAGAGTCACAAACTGGACAATGGTCTGGCAGCACCACTGGGAGACTCGAATCCGGTCGTTTTTGCAGAATCACACTGACCACTTCAGGGATTACATCGCCAGCACGACGAACCACTACAGTATCGCCAGCTCGAACATCCTTGCGCTTCACCTCATCCATATTATGCAGCGTGGCATTACTCACAGTGACGCCTCCAACAAACACGGGGTGCAGTCTCGCTACAGGCGTGACTGCTCCGGTTCTGCCCACCTGAAATTCGATTGTTTCGACTTTGGTCAACTCTTCCTGAGCCGGAAACTTGTAGGCCACAGCCCAACGTGGCGCTCTGGATACAAATCCAAGCCTCTCCTGAAAATTCAAATCATCCACTTTGAAAACCACGCCGTCGATGTCATAGGGCAGAGCATCCCGCTGTTTTGCCAGACGCTGGAAGTAGTCGATGCACCCTTCAGCCCCTGCGACTACCTCCATTAGGGGTGAAGTTGGAATACCAAACTCTCTGAGCGCGATTATAGTATCGCTGAGATTGATCCCGGATTGGGAGGGGATCACCTCACCAAACCCATAGGCGAGGAAGGCTAATGGCCGCTTAGCAGTGATACGAGGATCGAGCTGACGCAGTGATCCTGCCGCCCCATTGCGTGGATTTACAAGGCTCTTTTCACCCGCTTTTCGGGCGCGTTCATTAAATTTTTCGAATCCGGCTCTGGGCATGAATACTTCGCCCCTGACCTCGAGGATTTCAGGCCACTCATCACCCTGCAGATTCAGAGGAATGGCTTTGATGGTTCGAACATTACTCGTGACATCTTCACCACGGCTGCCATCACCCCGCGTTGCCGCTAATACCAGACGCCCTTTCTCATAACGCAGATTGATCGCCAGACCATCGAGTTTGGGTTCAGCCAGGTAGTGGATCGGTTGCTCAGTATCAATTTTCAAACGGTCTCGAATACGCCGTTCAAAATCCCTCATCTCTGCCTCATCGAAGGCGTTGTCGAGGGATAGCATCGGAACCTGATGAGCAACCTCATTAAAGTGAGACAGGGGTTTGTCACCCACCCGTTGGGTCGGTGAGTCTGGATTGATCAGAGAGGGGTATTGCTGTTCCAGCCCCTGCAACTCCCGCATCAGGCGGTCATATTCGACATCTGGAATCTGAGGCTCATCATAAACATAGTAGCGTCGATTGTGGTAATCGATCTCCCTACGCAACTCATCAACCCTTGCGACGGTCTCAGGGGTTGGTTTCAACCCTTACTCCTGGCCAGCTGTACCTGCCGACGGTGCTCAGTAATCTGCCCCCTCAGATGCTCTATCGTCTGCTTGGTCAGGGCACTATGGGTCTCATCCTGCAGTTCGCCATTGAGCGTTGCTGCAAGCCGTTCTGCGGTGAACAACATATCCGAAAAAACGGCCATGCCATCACCTCCAGGGACAGGTAGCTGGGTAAACAGGGTCAATCCCGGTGTTTCGAATTGCTCCAAATCCTTATCCGGAAAGGTTCCAGGCTCCACCATACTGGCAATGTTGAATTGTGGAATTAGTCTGCTGTCACTGCTGAGTCGTTGATAGATAGGCAATTTACCCAGCACAAGCCCGACATCATTCATCGCTTTCTGAATATTAACACCGTTGAATGGTGCGCTTTTAGCTTTGAGATTGATCTGTAAGATCAGCTTCGGTACATCAACCGGGGACTCCTCTTGAGCACTGAAACCGAATAACTCCTGCTGTTCAGGTGTAGCAGCTGGTTCCCCTGCATTCAACTCCAGGTCAGACTCTGGATCATCTTCAGCATGCATGCCTTTGATCCCATCTATCCCAGGGTAGAGTTGTTCGGTATCTTCATCATCCCATTCAGCCCAGGTATCTTCCTCATCCGTAGAGAGCTTATCCTGGTCATCATGCGTTACAGGATCACTATCGGGCTCGTCCGCTAACAACGACTCGCTGATCTGCGGCTCGTTGAATTCAGGGGCCACTCGACGCCGCGCCTGAGCGATTTCACGTTTGCGTCTGCGGGTTTCGTAGAGATATATCGCACCCAGAAAGACAACCCCGAGTACAAGAAGAACGATGCGCAGTGTTGTGGCATCCATGACGTTACAGTGCGGCCAGTTGAGCCGCCTCCTCCACGTCGACGGTTACCAAGCGCGATACACCTGGTTCATGCATGGTGACACCAGAGAGTTGATGAGCGATTTCCATGGTAATTTTATTGTGGGTAATAAATATAAATTGTACCTGATCTGACATAGATTTCACCATCTCGCAAAAGCGGCCAACGTTGGCATCATCCAAGGGGGCGTCAACCTCATCAAGCATACAAAAGGGTGCCGGATTGAGCTGAAAAATTGCGAACACCATGGCCACTGCAGTCAATGCTTTTTCTCCACCCGACAACAGGTGGATGCTGGCATTGCGCTTGCCGGGTGGACGCGCCATTACGGTCACCCCGGTGTCGAGCAGGTCCTCTCCTGTAAGTTCCAGGTAAGCATGTCCACCACCAAAAAGGCGGGGGAAAAGCTCCTTGATACCAGAGTTCACCTTATCGAAGGTCTCTTTGAAACGAGTGCGGGTCTCCCGGTCAATTTTGCGTATGGCATTCTCCAGGGTCTCAAGAGAGCTGGTGATATCTGTATGCTGCTCTTCGAGATATTTCAGCCGCTCTGATTGCTCCTGATACTCGTCGATAGCGGCCAGATTGATCGGCCCCAAACGCTGGATTCGGCTGGCCAGTGACTCAGCTTTCTGCTGCCATGTCTGTTCATTGGCATCTTCAGGCATGGTTTTAAAGAGATCTTCGGTATCCAGTCCTTCCTCGTTCAGCTGCTCCTTGAGGGTGCTGCAACGTACTGTCACTTCCTGGCTCTGCAGGCGTGCTTGATTGAGTTTTTCCCGACGCTCCTGCACCAGCTGCTCAGCCTGATGCCGTTGTTGCTCACTCTTTCGCAGATGTCCATCGACATCCTCTAAGCCCTGCCTGACCTGGTTCAGCTCCCGCTCGACGCCAGTCCGCTCTTCGAGTTTGATATTGAGATCCTGCAACTGCTGCTGGATTGGAACATCAGCACTGTCCAGACTATGTTTCAACTCATCACGACGCTGGGATAAGTGGCTGAGCTGACTGCGGGCACGTTCCAGGTTCTGTTTCAGAGAGGCGTGTACCGTGCGCATCGACTCAACTTGCAGCTCACGCTGATGGGTTGCTGTCCGTTGCTGATTAAGTTTCTCTCTTGCTTCGGTTACCTGGTTTCGAAGATCATCACGATTTTTTACCAGTGACTCGCGACGACTGCCCAGGGTCTCGATCGACTCCAGGGCCGCATGCAGTCGCTGCCTGGTCTCTTCCATCAGCATTTGGTCAGTTTCGATCTGCTCTGCAATCTCTTTCTGTTCCTGCTGCAGCTGTTCACGACGTTGGCGCAAATGGTCTGCCCGGGTACGCTTGCCACTCAGATTTGAGCGGACTTCAGACAGCGCTCTATTCAGTTGATTGAAGCGTGTTTGCGACTGCTCCCTCTCCTGCTCCAGCTGTTTGAGTCTCTCTCTCCCCTGCTCCAGGTGGTCTGCCAATGTGGACACCTGATGCTGCTGCTGTTGCAGAGTCTCTTTAAGGCTTCTCAGCTCTTCCTCACGACCAAGCACACCGGCGTTCTCATCCGACTCACGGGTGATTCGCAACCAGTTACGACCAACCCAAATCCCATCAGGTGTAATTAAAGATTCACCGGAATTGAGACTGTGACGGCGATGCAGAGCAGTGTCGAGATCATCCACCATGCGAACGCCTGCCAATAACCCATGTAGATCCCAGGGCGCTTCGATCTGGCTTGATAGCGCATCAGGGTGAAGCGGCTCTGAGTCAGTAGTCCGCTCTTCCCACAATGTCACAACACCTTTCTCGAGCTGTGGCAGATGGGTTTGCAGTTGCTCCAGGTTGTCGACACAAACTGCCTGCAGATAAAAACCCAATACAACTTCAACAGCCTGCTGCCATTGTGGTGCGACTTTGATCTGCTGTGCCAGGCGTTGCGCGGTTTTCAGTTGTGCCTGGTCGAGCCACAGGGCCATATCAGTTCCCGATTCACCCAGCGCTGCCTGCTGTAGTGCATCCAAAGAGGCTTGTCGCCCCTTGTTCGATTGCAGCTCGGCTCGGGCCTGATCGAGTTGGTTCATCTCCTGACTATTCAGATCCCGTTGCTGGTTGATCTGCTCAACCATTTCGCTCAACTGATTATGTAATATTTCGACCTCTTCCTTCTGTCCCGACTCTTCAGTTTCAAGCTCAGCGATCTCACCCAGCAGACGGCTGTCATCAAGTCTTGCCAACTCTTCATCAAAACGCTGCAAACGTCGCTCTAAATTGCTACCTTGCTGCTCCAGATGGTTGATGCGCGTACGCTCCACCTGGGCAGATTGAGCCGGTTCAGCTGCCTGTTGATTGAACTGTTCCCACTCAGCCTGCCAACTCTGCATCGCCTGCTCAGCCTTGTTCAAGACTTCTGATAAGCGCAACTCATCTTCGCGGGCCTCCATCAGCAGAGGTTCTTCAGTCTGCAGATTATTGTCCAGCTCAGTCAGTCTCTCTTCATCCTGGGCGCGATGTGCCTCTGACTCCAGAAAAGCCTGTTCAACCTGCTCCAGATCTTGCTGTTGCTGGCGCATCGTATCCCGTGCAAATTGTATTGCCTGCTCCAATCCACTGATATCGGCGCCAAGGCTGTAAAAGCGACCTTGAACCTCGTTGAACAGATCATTGGCTTCGGTGTGCTTCTCACGGTCCGTTTCAATCACAGATTCGAGTTTGCGCTGTTCAGCAAGCGCTGCTTCCAGATGGTTCTGCAGCTCAGCGATCTTACGCTCCCGCTGTTGCAGGTCGTTATCGAGAGTTCGCCAGCGCAGCGCCAATAATTCTGCCTTGGTCTGACGCTCCTCCTTCTTCAGAAGTTGGTACTTCTCAGCGGTAGCCGCCTGACGCTGTAGATGTTGCAGCTGCTTTGCCACTTCATCCCGCAGATCGGTAAGACGTTCGAGATTCTCACGGGTATGGCGGATGCGGTTCTCTGTCTCTCGTCGGCGCTCTTTATATTTGGAGATACCCGCAGCCTCTTCCAGGAAGGTGCGAAGATCCTCAGGTCGAGCCTCAATCAGGCGGGAGATCATGCCCTGCTCGATTATGGAATAGCTACGTGGTCCCAGACCTGTCCCTAAAAACAGATCGGTTATATCGCGACGGCGACAACGCACGTTATTCAGATAGTAGAGGGACTGCCCATCCCGTGAGACCTGGCGTTTGACCGATATTTGGCTGTATTGGGCATACTGACCACCGGCCCGACCCTCGGCATTATCGAACATCAGTTCAATAGTCGCGGCACCAACCGGCTTACGGGCAGTGGAACCGTTAAATATGACATCCGCCATCGATTCGCCACGCAGCATCTTGGCTGAGCTTTCACCCATCACCCAGCGAACCGCATCGATAACATTGGATTTGCCGCAACCATTAGGCCCAACGATGCCAACCAGATTACTGGGTATAGGTACAGTAGTTGGATCGACGAATGATTTAAATCCGGCGAGCTTGATTTTCTCCAAACGCATGGGCGGCTAAAATACACCAAAGAGGGGCATTGTTACAGAGGACAGTGCAAAAATTTGCACTTCACGAGGTAATCAGGCCGGATTCGGCATTGTTATTGATGATACGGGACTCAATGGACCGTCACTAGCTCTCTCTACAGACAATGACTTTATCGTCTCTCAAACAACGAATCTAAATGGGTTGAGGATCTCGGGATACTCACCGGATATTGTCTTATTAGCCAGACAGAACAGATACTCTCGCTGAGAGTCAAACAAGCTCGACTCCAGCTAAACCTCTTACTTCGGCACCAGCCAAACCATCCGTTGCAGTCCCGAACCACACCAACGACATCAATCCACGACTGATACCCAATTAGATTATGTCTAGCTCGCTAGTCGACACAGACAACCTCTAGCTCCGCAACTGTCCTCTTTGCTATAACTCATCAGCATGACATTAAAAGTAAATACTTTAACTCCCAATCCAATCAACTTTTCAACTAGAAAATTAACTTTTCTACTGTATACTTATAAAAAATTTTATGGTTAGTATCTATATGGAGTACGTGAATAGGGAGTCCATCAAAAATGGAATTATTTGGCCACACGCGCCACCTCTAATATTTTCATTTTCTGCAGTCTATTCCTTCATTTGATGGCAAAGCCTAAATTTCCAGCATCTGTTTAGCTTTTCATGCTGAATATGTAAACCAGCATTCAGCAATATTGTCATGACTCTACTTGCATGCATTATTTATTCAACTAGATTTTTTGTTACGAGACAAAGGATTGAAAGTGTATATTTTAAGAAAAACAGCTTTTCTATTTGTAGTTTTATATCTGATTAATGGTTGTGCGACCACGCAGCAGAAGATTATTGAGAATAATTACTCTGATTCAGTATTTGACGCCAATATTTTAGTGATCATTCCTCAGGATCATCTTATTGGAACAGTACACGCAACAAGATCCAGTCAGACGACTATAAACACTCAAATACAGTATGGCGGCGCATTTGGTGGATTGGTTGGTGGTGTTCTAGATGCAATCCACACTTCTGCTAGCATTAAGAAAATGCATAATCTAGTCGCCCCCTTAAATAATAGGGTTGGCGATCTGGACTTTAAAAGCGACTTCATACATAAACTAAAGGATAAATTTATATTCACCACACCAGAACGAATTAAATTGGTAGAAGAGACACCCGAATATGAGGCAGATCTAATTGCATTGGTAAAAAAAACAGAGCAACCAACCATTGTCATCAAGATAAGTTATAGCCTAGACCCCAACTATCGGACCCTCATGATGGATAGCGTCGTTAGTCTTTGGCTGGAAAAATCGGGTACGCCGTCTTACATAACTACAGTTTCATACTACTCACCACCAATCACACAATTCCTTTCCTACTATTCAACAAGCCTGAGCGATGCACTATTGTTGCGCGCAATCGATAATCAAGAGACACATGTCTATGCTAAAAATATAGAGCTTTGGGCAGAAAATCGTGCATCCGTCTTCCGTAAATACTATGCAGAAGGAATTGAGGAAAGCTTAAACATTATAAATGAGGCTCTATTAAATAAGTATGACTCACAGAATCTAGAAAAGAAAAAAGTTTCTAATTTTGTAGATTACCATGGTAAGCCATATATTAGTTTTGGCCGTGCCTTTGACCACGTAACGGTAGGAAGAGTCATAAAAGAGCAGAACAATCGTTTGTGGCTTCTCTCTAGTGACGGATCATTTTCCTCATACTACAACGGACCAGTCAAAAGAACAGCCAAAAATAAATCAACCAGACGTTATCGTTAAATACACAATACTCTCTTTAATAAATATTAAAGGATTTCACGGTCGTGCAAAAAATACATTTAAAATCAATTAGCCTACTACTAGGCATATTAATCTATACATCCAATTACGCCTTTGCATCGGCTAATTTTAATTTTTATCAGGATAAGACACCAACGGACACACCGAAACATGCCATCGTAAACGTAACTGCGCAGGATCGTATAGCAGATCCATATAAAGAAGATTTGTTACTATCAGTTCAAAACGAATTCTTGTTAAGCGGCCTTGATATAGTCATAGGAAAAGAAAACATAGTTGATAATAATACCCTTTCTCTAGATATTAGTTTCTCAATTGAGAACGGTTTAAGATCACATATACTAACTAAGAATAATCACAATTACTTTGTAGAGAACATAAGTCGCGCTAAATTTAAAATAAAAATATCTTCTTTATCTCAGAACAGCCCTTTCATAGACTTGGATATTGCTCTGGATTCCCAAATTATAGGACTGACAGATAATGGTTACGACTCTATTGAAACAATGAATAGCATTTTCACCAGAGCAGCCGGCCTGATGGCAAACCTGGTATTTGCAAATTTTTCAGATAACAGCGATATCACCGGCACCTGGCGAGATACTCTTGGCACAACCGTTATTATTATCAAAAATAAACAGGGTGAAGATGAGTATATTGGTCATGTACACACAAAAAATAAGCACAAGATTATTGGGTTCTCTGTCGGCGAAACCATTTACCAATTCCAAAGTAATGTAACAAACAAACAGAAAATCGAAGGTAAGTACAAAGTAAGCTATTCTGATGGCAAAGAACCCGCATGGTTTCCTGCTGAATTCATAATATATGGAAACATGTTGATTATGAAACCCATCTCACTGAATGCACCTGTAGTAATGTCGTTTTATATCAAACAAAGATAAGTTCACGTAGATTAGTTGACAAATCTCTAATTTCGTCTCAGAAATCCGGCGGAACTGGATTGATCCATCGGTATGGTCGGTTTACACGCCTACAGGAATCTTAATTGAATATACCCTGCTTGATTATGGAATAGCTGCGTGGATCCAGACCTGTCCCAAAAATAGTTCGGTTATATCGCGACAGCGTCAACACACGTTATTAAGATACTAGAAGGACTGTCCATCCCGTGGGACTGTTTTTTATAAGTTATTGTTTTCAATTGAATATAAATGAAATACTTTAGACTGGGCAGCGGCTCACGTATAATCCAACGCGATTTTAATGATGAGAATGTAAAACCATGCCCAGCCAACCAAGCAAAGATCTGGAAACCTTCGACAATCCTCAGCAGGAGAGAGACTATACGATTCGTATCAATATTCCCGAATTTACCTGTCTCTGCCCAAAGACAGGTCAGCCAGATTTTGCTGAAATGACTCTGGAGTATGTACCTGAGAAACTCTGCGTTGAGCTTAAAGCACTGAAGATGTACATTTGGTCCTTCAGGGATCAAGGGGCATTCCACGAAGCAGTGACCAATGAGATTCTCGCTGATCTGGTGAGTGCCACCCAACCCCGCTATATGCGTCTCACAGCAGAGTTCAATGTTCGTGGCGGGATCTATACCACAGTTGTAGCGGACCATAGAGCCGAAGGTTGGCAACCACCTGTAGCGGTTACCCTCCCTTAGACAGGAGGGGTAAAAAGCTGGAGGCATGCCCATGAGCCTTTTTATCGGAATCGATCTGGGCACCTCCGGCTGTCGCGCCATTGCCATCGACGAAAATGGAGTGGTCAAATCGATGGTCAGTTCTCCCTTACCGGAGTCAACATCTCCCGCCGAAGGATATCAGCAACAAAATCCCCTCGAGTGGTGGCAGGCGGTGATCAAATTGCTCCAGGCAATTGGAGAAGAGACTGCTGATCAGAGTGTGGACGGTATTGCGGTGGATGGCACCTCATCAACCCTACTGATCACAGACCGGCAAGGAGAGCCACTTACCCCGGCCTTGATGTACAACGACACGCGCAGTCGTGATGGTTTGGAGCTACTTAAGATCTTGGCGCCTGAAGGCAGTCCGGTTCTAAGTGCCAGTTCAAGTCTGGCAAAACTCCTGCATCTTAATAAAAAGATCGGCAGCCAAAGCTTTTATGCACTACACCAGGCGGATTGGATTCTGGGGCAGTTGTCGGGAGAAATCCCAATCAGCGATGAAAATAATGCCCTGAAGCTGGGGTACGATCCGATTAAACGTCAGTGGCCCGTCTGGATCTCGCAACTCGACATCCCTTTCGAAGCCTTCCCGAAAGTCTATCCCTGTGGAACCAAAGTTGGAAAGTTGAGTAAGCACGTTGCTGATGTGACAGGATTGATGCCCGGTATCCCCATCGTCACAGGCACCACAGACAGCAACGCAGCCTGTTTAGCTTCAGGCGCCACTGCCATAGGTGATGCCGTGACCTCTCTCGGCAGCACCCTGGTATTGAAGATTCTCTCAGATCACCCGGTATTCGATTCCCAGTATGGTATCTATAGCCATCGCCTGGGGGATCGATGGCTAGTCGGTGGTGCATCAAACAGTGGAGGTGCAGTTCTACGGCATCACTTCAATGACCAGGAGATGGCCAGACTCTCACCTGAACTTAAACCCGATCAGTCAACGGGACTGGATTACTACCCACTCAACTCGCCAGGAGAACGATTCCCAGTCAATGACCCCGATCTGCCCCCCAAGCTAGTACCAAAGCCCAACAGTGATCTGCTTTTTTTCCAAGGGTTGCTGGAAGGCATCGCCAATATCGAACAACAGGGTTATCAACGCCTGGCAAGTCTGGGCACGCCTACACCGAAACAGATATTCTCAATTGGTGGTGGCGCTATCAATGAACCCTGGCGAATCATGCGCCAGCAGCGGTTAAAGGTGCCGGTCATTCGGTCTGAACAGCAAGAGGCAGCATATGGTGTAGCATTGCTCGCATTGAAAGGGGTCAACCCTAGTTAAAAACATAGTGCAATGAACTTCTACAAGTCCGTAGCCTGGATGAAGTGCAACGGAATCCGGGAGAACAGTGCACCAATCTTCCCGGATTCCGTTGCACTCCATCCAGGCTACATTGCTGACACTTTTTTGCTAGCCTTGCTTGAATGGTTTCAGATTGAACATAACGGCCCATCTCAATCAACGACATCGTAAAAAAAGACCTGTGATGTTAAGAGCCTGTTAACGCTCTACACTACGAATCAACTCAACCACTTCACCCACCTGATTGGACTGGACATCACTTGCCATGGCTGAAAAACCGATCACGGGAACACCGATCCAACTCTGATTAACATCTGGGCCTAAGCCACCGATGGATTCGGTCAGCAGGCTGATATCGGGGTTGGTTTCGTAGTTATAAATATCGAAGAAGGTGACAGTCAGCCAACCTGCGGGATAACCATCATCCACAATGAACACTGTGCCTTGATTACTGACATTTCCTGCTCCTAGAAAAGGATGACTGTAACGGTGGATGATGCCTTTCACATTGACACTACGCTCAAAGTCGTACCATCCAGCATCAATGGGAACAATACCGTAAGATATACGAAAATCCCACATCGGGCGCGCCCTACTTTTGTAGTCGTAATACTCTATTGTACTGATGATATTAGAGACAAAATTTTCAGACCCATTTATGTCAAATCCAGCAGAGATACAAAGATTTCCCATCCCATCATGCGGATAGTCCTGAACCAACACCCCAAGCAGAGTTACCTCACGACCATCATCCACTCCATCATCCAGGGCACCCACACAAGCAGGTACATACGAGTACAATTGATTGGTCAGTGATCTACCGATATAGATACCGTGTTTCCTCATCGGGAAGGTCAATACTATATCGGTCATTCCATTAACACGCTCATCAACAAAGTATGGTGCTGAAATGGCACTTGCGCTCAGTAACATCGCAATCGGGAGAGGATTTGATCCCATGGGTACTGACCGTGATGGCGAGATATTGTGCAGTGCGCCGGTGTCATATTCGGTCAACGGCAGGGTGTCTCCCTTCATCCCGTCACCCTGTGCATTGGTGATGTACGCCTCCTGGATATTCCCGGAGGCCAACGAAGGCAGACGATAGTGCACGGGATCATCTGTTAGGTAGTGCTGGGCAACCGAGGTATAACGATCGATGTGCACCCCTTCCTCCACAAAGGCGGTACCACTGGCCGCATTGATGATGATGCCATAGGCATTAATAGCACCGTTTGGCGCTACCAGACCTGCGTTGTGGCTGTTGTCATAGGGTGAAGCTGGATCACCGCTATCCTCTGCGATGCCATTCGACCCCATACTCCCCGGTTCAAAACCATTGATCTCACTAGTATTCGACACACCCGCCGCCCAGGCATCGCTAACAACAGAGCAGTCTGCCGGTTGTCCGTCGTTACCATGCAACAACCCATCCGGAATGGAACGATCTCCGGCAGCGGTATCGACAATCCCGTCAGCAATCCCACTAATGTCGATCTCGGCCTCATTGCCACCATCCGAAGCTGGCCCATCACCATCGGCGATATCACCTATCTCAATAATCTCAATATAACCTTGTGAAAGATCCTCATCTGCTAGAGCTGTATAGCTATTTTGCAGGTCTACACCGGCCTGAAATGTAGATTTTGTCGGATAAGTACAGCTCTCATCCTCGGTGATGAGATTGGGAAGCCCGCTGTTCGGGTTCATACGCAAGGTAGCGTTCCAGACATCATAGGGGGAGAGATAGAGGTTGATGTTCAGTAGATCCGCAGAGATAAGGGAGTCGAGTATGCGTACCCGCACCACCTTGAATAAGTTACTGGTGTTGGTCACCGTGAAGTTGGTGATGATGTTATTGTTTACCGTGTAGAATGGTAGCAGTGCTACCTGTCCGGTACGGTCGTGATTAAGGTGGGCTGCAAAAAGAGCGCCGTTTGTAGATACCAGTAGTAAAACAATAAAAAAACTAAATCCTTTCAACACAACCCTAACTCCATTATCTAAAAGTATTGATAGAATAAACGCCTTGTATATCAAGATCTAGTAGCTTTTCAATCTGCTGATTATTAAGCGGCCGGGCTTTAGCAGTCTCAACCACTCTGGGTAATCGGGGCTGACTGATCTGTTTCCTGCGCCAAAAGCCAGGCAGCTGCATCGCTTGATTGAGCGCCTGTACACGACTGTCTCCTTGGTAGCGTTTGGCCAACCTTTGCTGACAAGCCTGAAACTGTTTTAAACCAAGATCCTTTACCAACCAGTAGTTATGAAAGTGATGGGGGGAGGTCTCTACCCGGATATGAGGAGGAATAGTTAAGCTTTGGGGATCACCACCCAGATCATCATCGATAAACAGTGCCCGCACATGAGTAATATCACCAATCTCCCGGCCACGACCATTGGTACGATTGACAGTAACTGTGACTACTGCACCTTTTTTGTTGAGCCGAACAAGTTCATCCCAGCAGTTTGATATTGAACCATGCAGCGCCTTTTCAAGTGGATCATGAGCCCCTGACCGGGTGTATGCCGAATCGGAGAAGGTACGAAAGGAAAAAACTGCCCCCGGCTTATCCAGGTGTTTCAGAAAAGTCTCTGCCTCATCTCTTTGCGGCTCAAGCACTCTGCCCTGCTCTGCGATCCACTGAGCAATATGAGCCACAATTAAATCCCGATAGAAACGCCCACTCATCAGCTCATATACCAATTTTAAATATAGGTGGAGATAAAGCTACGCCAGCTATTCGATTGTTGAAATTATGGTGTTACCCCAGCCGACAACAACAGCTTGCCTATCATTTACAGCAATGCCATCCAGGTAGTTATCAGTAATAGTGCTCTCAACGGTCCAGGCAATGCCATCCTCACTTGAGGCTATTACACCTCTTCCCACACCGAGGTATTTTGATCCCGTCCATAGGGTATGCCGCAGAGGTACGGATATACCATTTCGGGCAACACCTTGTTCGTGTGAATACCAGTTCACCCCATCGTTGCTGATATAAACATTCGTATCGTTATACTCAGGCAGTGCGACAAACTGCTCACCATTAAATGAAATATCAACCAAACTATCCTGAAACGCTCCTTCCCCTATGACCCTCGTTGAGTTCTCTCTCCAGTTCAACCCATCAGGGCTGGAAAATACCGGACTGATACCACTTGGATTTCGACTCCCTACTGTAACGAACTCTGTACCAGTCCAGACAATACCCTTGATATAATTCACATAGAAATCACCACGATCCACTTCTGACCAGTCGACACCGTTCTCGCTGTTAACGATCCTGCCACCAATACCTATGGCAACAAACCGTGAACCAGACCAGGCAATATCATAGAGATCCTCAATGCCGTATTCTATTGGTACTCCCGGTTCAACTACTGTCCAGTTTGACCCATCCGGACTACTGATAATCACCCCCCCTTCACCCACGGCAAAGAAGCCTTCATCAGCCCATATAACTCTATTCAGATCTAAATCTGTAGCTGAGTCTTCATTCATCCAGTCGATTCCATTGCAACTGCTCACTATTCTCCCAGAGTTCCCAACGGCAACATATTTTGTCCCATTCCAGACCACATCATTGGAATCTAATAACAGTGAGTTTGGATCATTGTACTTACGCCAACTGATGCCATCAGTACTTGACGCAACGACTCCTAAATACCCTACAGCAACAATTTCTGATCCGCTCCATATTGATTTGATAATACCTGATGAAGAGTCAGCATGCTGTGGCGCCCAGGAAACACCATCTTCACTGGTGTAAACATCATTCTCACCATAATTTATTGCGACAAGTTGCGTTCCGGTCCAGGTAACAGATGAAAACCAACCAGTAGTCCCTGCATCCTGTTTTGTCCAGCTGAGACCATCAGGACTCGTAAGGATGAGCCCCTCGGTACCAACAACGACCACTTGATTACCTGTCCAAACGATATCGCTAGGTTGAGGTTGAATGCCCATCACCAAAGGTTGTTGTAAATCCATCAACCTATTAACCTCTAACGTTGTGTCGATATGGTTCCATGAGATACCATCCACACTGGTTGAAATAAGCCCTCGGTTATAATCCTTTGTTCCTCCTGCGATATAACGCTCACCAGTCCATTCGATGGCATAATATGATGAGGTTTCCAAAGGTTCTTGATGACTCCACTCAACACCATCACGGCTGCTGTAAATCGATCCGCCTGTGGAGACAGCAATCAATTGATTACCATCCCAAATAACATCGTACAAAACCCGATTACCGAGCTGATTCTGAACACGCCAGATTATGCCGTCTGGGCTGGTAAGCACCAATCCTGTTTTCCAATTATCGCCACCGACCGCCACAAATTGACTCCCGGTCCAGGTAATGGCTTGAATGGTGGTCAAAGTCCCGGAATCCTGTTCATACCAATTCAGGATATCCCTACTGGTAAGGATGGTTCCGTTATTTCCTACTGCAACCAGTAACTCGCCGTTCCAGGTAATATCCTTCAACGAGTTCCCCCTGGGTAGTGGATTACGCCACACCCACTCATTCGGTAGTGCTGCTGGTGCTGGGTCAACAACTTGATCATCAATGACTACTACATTGCGGGTGAGCTGAATGGCTGCATTACCCGAGGCATCGCTGACATCGTAGGTCAGAATATAACTGCCCGGTGTCGACATATCGACTGGCTCACCGCTGATAACGATGTTTTCGCTGATATCACCATCGACATTATCACTTGCTGTCGCGCCGGGTTCGGTAAAAGCGCCACATGCCGATAGATTGATCTCTACAGGATTCTCGCCCAGTAAGACGATTTCAGGAGGAGTTGTGTCGATCACCATAACCCTGCGAATGAGCTGAGTGGCGGCATTACCCGCTGCGTCGTTGACATCATAGGTCAGGAGATAGGTACCAGGAGTAGAAGTATCGACCGCGTCACCGCCAATTACAATGCTGTCACTAATGTCTCCATCGCTATCGTCGCTGGCTGTGGCGCCTGGATCGGTAAAAGAGACACTGGCTGAAACATCGATCTCTATGGGATTTGCACCGAGCAAGGTAATTTCAGGTGGCGTCGTATCCGTTTGATCACTATCTCCGCCACCAGAGCCACAGCCATTTAGAAAAATGAGTAACATGAATAACAGGAGTGATTTTAAGGTCAACACCTTTGCGATATTGGCCGCATTTCCAAATGAACTTACTGCAGGTAACATTTGAACACGTCCATTGTTATTAATGATCCAGCTAACGATCAATTCTACGAATCAACTCGACCACTTCACCCAGTTGGTTGCTATTGAGTTCGCTCACCATGGCAGAAAAACCAATCACTGGAAAACCAGTCCAAGTATTCTCAACAGTAGCGCCCAAACCGCCAGAGACTTCGGTTAGGAGTCTGATGGGAGGATTTCTTTCATAATTATAATAATCTAGGAAGTTAATAGATAACCAGCCAGCCTCAGCACCATACTCCATGAGCCATAAATTATCATACCCACTTCCAAAAGGAGGGCCAAAAAGGCTAGAAGATGATTGATTGACACCTCTAACATTGACACTGCCCCTAAACCGGTATTCCCCAGCTGTAACAGGCTGAATGCCAAAGTCTTGAGAAGTATCCCACATACCAGACTCACCATCTTCATAGTCATAATATAGTATTCTACTCACAGGTTCTGCGCGGTAATCCGTCTCAAACCCAGCATTCGAGCAAAGCCCTCCTGCCCCATCATGTGGGTAGTCATCTACCATCGTATTTAATGAGTCGATCATCACCTCTCCACCATCATCAACTCCATCGTCCAAACTACCCACACAAGCAGTAATATTTGTGTTCAGGTTATTAGTCAACGACCCACCATTGTAGATGCCATGCTTTCGCATCGGGAAGGTTAGTACAATATCCGTCAAACCATTCACGCTCTTATCAACAAAATAGGGTGCAGAGAGCGTACTTACACTCAGAATGGTTGCAATTGGTAACGGATTCGAACCCATTGGTACTGAAGGCATTGGTGAAATATCCTGCAGTGCTCCGGTGTCGTATTCGCTCAGAGGCATGGTATCACTCTGCATCCCATCACCTTGTGCATTGGGAATATGAGCCTCTTGAATATTCCCAGAAGCAAGAGAAGGCAGACGGTAGTGTACTGGATCATCCGGCAGGTAGTGCTGAGCAACTGATGTGTATCGATCGATATGTGTTGCCTGTTCAACAAAAGCGGTGCCACTGGCAACATTAATCATGATGCCAAAAACACTAATACCTCCGCTAGGCGCAACCAGTCCTGCATTGTGGCTATCTTCATAGGGCGCATTAGAACTGCCACTATCCTCTGCTACCCCTTCAGAACTCATGCTGCCCGGCTCAAAACCGTTAACCACAGACGCACTCTCCGCTCCCGCAGCCCAGGCATCACTAACCACAGAACAGTCTGCAGGTTCAGAGCTACTGTGCCACAACCCCTGAGGAATGGAACGATCTCCCGCTAGACTATCGACCACCCCATCAGCAACTCCACTCACATCGATCTCTGCCTCCATACCACTATCCAATGCTGGTCCATCTCCGTCTGCAATATCGCCAATCTCAATAATTTCCACATAGCCAAGTGTGAAATCCTCAATACTGATTGCAGAGTATCTATTTTGCAGATCCTTTCCGGCCTGTAGTTCTGTCTTGAGGGGATAAGTGCAACTCTCATCCTCGGTAATAAGATTCGGCAGCCCATTACTCGGGTTCATGCGCAAGGTTGCATTCCAGACGTCATGCGGAGAGAGATAGAGATTGATATCCAGTATGTCTGCAGAAATTTTAGAATCAAGCAACCTTACCCGCACCACCTTGTATCTATCGCTGGTGTTAGTCACAGTAAAGTTGGTAATGAAATCATTGTTTACCGTATATAAGGGCAAAATTGCCACTTGTCCGGTATTGTTATGATTTAGGTGAGCTGCAAAGAGTAGACTGCCTGAACTGATGAGAAGCAAAAACACAATGAACCTAAATCTACTCAACATCAATTCCACTCCTTTGTATAGAAATATTGTTCCTGAAGATAATTCTACCAGATAGCAGATATTTACCTGGTGGATTTTTATAACATTGCGGATGATACTATCTATATGGGCCACCAGAGTAAAGTACGCCGCTCCCACACATCATTACAATAACGAACGGTTATCAGGCCAGGAATCACAAATGCTTTTGAATAGATGGAGATGATCACTATGATCTGTTGAAAGCATAGGCGCCATAGCCGACTACACGGTTTTTATCCCCAGCGGTATCACCTGAGTTACGCAGATCTATAATCTCTCCCTGCAGGCCTAATTTTTTCGCTTGCAACAATAGACCTTGTATCGGAATTCTGCCACAGGCATCTTCATACCTGATTGAGTCAGGGTCGAGAGAGAGAATCGACTCACTGGTCTGCTGATCCATACGTTGCGCCGTGACATAGTCATGATAATGACTGAGGTCAGAACTGATCACAATCAGTGTCTCATCACCTCCCCAAAGCTTGCCAAGAACCTCTGATACAACCTCTCCAGAAACATCACCAACCACAATTGGAATCAAGCTGAATGACTCCAATACCTGTTGCAGGAAAGGGAGTTGTACCTCTAGTGAGTGCTCATTGATATGGGCCTGATCAAGATAGGCAACCTGAGGCATATCGACCAGCTGGGCAATGGCTTCTCTATCCAGGGCTATATCACCCAGAGGAGTTCGAAAGTAATCCGCCCCACTGACTGCCAATCCAAGAAAGGGAACACGATGGGAAGGCCCTAACAGTACTACCCGTTGAATCTTTTCAGTTACTGACTTAAGGCGAGCATAGACTGTCGCAGCCACGGCACCTGAATAGATATAACCAGCGTGAGGCGCTATCAGAGCTTTGGGTGGGACGCCATGGGGTACCACATGATCGAGATAGTCAGAGACCATTTTTCGCAGTCCCTGAGGATCTCCAGGATAGAAGATATCAGAAACTGCAGGTTGTCTGATTGATGTCATAAAGCACCTCTACATCTAAGACGCTGGCTATGCTGAATTCAAAAATTGTGCACATAAGCCCTATACTGACTCTATGTTGAAAAACTTCGCAACAACTAGCTGTCATATAGCTTGATCCAAATCATCTCATGTCACATTTGATCAAGAATCGACCAGTGATACCTTGATCAGCTGCCGACGACTTCCCCAATTACCTGGTTGAGATTCAAAGAGCCCTGGTAATCGGACTCCACAGTTTTTACAGCTCCCATCTTCAGTAAGCGCCCAGTCCCCCAATTCATACCAATCCCGCTGGATCAACCGTGCACCGCAGTGATAGCACCAGGTGCTCGACTCATTCGGGTCATGTACATTACCGACGTAGACATAGTGTACGCCATTCTCAATGGCAATCTTTCGTGCACGACTCAGGGTTGCATGGGGTGTAGAAGGATGATCACGCATTTTCCAATCAGGATGGAAAGCTGTGAAGTGTATCGGCACATCAGCACCCAGCTTTTCCACCACCCATTGACTCATCGCTTCGATCTCCTGATCTGAATCGTTCTCTCCGGGTATCAGCAGGGTCGTAATCTCAAACCAGACTGAGGTTTCTGACTTGAGATACTCGAGGGTCTCCAGCACTGGCTGCAGATGCGCACCGGTTAATTTATAGTAGAAAGCTTCATTGAATGACTTAAGATCGATGTTTGCCGCATCCATATACCGATAGAACTCAGCCCTGGGTTCGGCGCAGACATAACCTGCAGTTACCGCAACTGACTTGATGCCGAGCTCCGCACAGGCCTGGGCTACATCGATCGCATACTCATGAAAGATCACAGGATCATTGTAAGTATAGGCGACACTTCGACAGCCACTTCTGCGGGCACTTTGTGCTATTGCTTCCGGGGATGCCGTGTTTGCCAGAGTCTGCATCTCTCTCGACTTGCTGATATCCCAGTTCTGACAGAATTTACAGGCTAGATTACACCCAGCAGTGCCAAATGAGAGTATTGGCGTACCAGGGAGAAAGTGATTCAGCGGCTTCTTCTCTATCGGATCGATACAGAACCCACTCGAACGACCATAGGTGTTCAATACTATGGCGCCTTGATGGTTTTCCCGCACGTAGCAGAATCCCTGTTTACCCGCTTTGATCTTGCAGAACCTGGGGCAGAGATCGCACTGTACCCGATCTTCTGAGACGCTATGCCAATAGTTTGTTGGAAAATGGTTATTCATCAGACACACCCAACATGATGGGTTCTCTACTATAAATGTAGCCTGTTCAATCTGAATCTGTAGGTTCGCTTCACCGGGCAACTGAATATTGCATTCTCTGTTTCATCTTCTGAGTCATGTTCTATACGCAGACGGAACAAACGCTGATGCGATATGCACCAATGCTCCTATTGATTCAGCTTTAACACATTCGCTGCTCCAATTGCTGCCTGTCCCAGGGCCAATCCCCCATCATTTGAGGGCAGCTGATGGTGGGAGAGCACCCCGAAACCCTGCTTGATCAAATGGTCTGTAACCAACTCGAACAGGGTCTTATTCTGAAAAACCCCACCAGAGAGGGCAATTGTGTTGACCCCCGCTTGTCTTGCCAAGACTGAGGCCATATCAGCAACACTCA
Organism: Candidatus Thiodiazotropha sp. AKIB8; assembly: GCF_058244675.1. NCBI lineage: Bacteria > Pseudomonadati > Pseudomonadota > Gammaproteobacteria > Chromatiales > Sedimenticolaceae > Candidatus Thiodiazotropha > Candidatus Thiodiazotropha sp. AKIB8. The sequence continues at coordinate 21,366 of NZ_JBSYOO010000031.1, forward strand.
GAGCCAGCCCAAAGTGAAAACGCCAGGCGATAATCTCTCGGGAAATCCCACTCCTCAGATCTTCCAGCAAACTTGACCATAGGGATCCACTATCCAACCGAAGCAGATTGGAATCAGAAACAATCTGCAGTCGGTAGTTCCCATTCCCGGAGTTGCGTCCCTGCTGAGCCAATGACTCCAGCTCAATGGCCGCCTGCCCCTCATAACTGATCTGCTCACGACAGATATTCAATAGCGCTGCCACCCCATCGAACAGGCGTCCACAGGAGCTGCTCAGTGGCGAGTTGACACCACCTCTGATCATCTGCGAAAGCACCTCCACAGGCTGATTACTCAACCAGCTCACCGGCTCCAGATCACACCATTGGTTGATTACATTCTCCCACCCCAGATAGTGATTGAGTTGGCTGAATGTATTACGCCAGGGCTGTCTGATCGCCTGGGTTCCTCCTGGTAGTGCAACGCTACTGAGGTGGCCGAGTCGCTGATAACCGGTGTAGTCAGCGAGTAAAAACTCTCCGCCCCAGATAGTGCCATCTTCACCATAACCTGATCCATCCAGGGCGATGCCAAGCACTTGTCCACCACTCAGTGGCCAGCGATTGTCTGCCAGTACACTGGCGATATGAGCATGATGATGCTGTACCAGCAGTAACTCTAAATTGCTCTCTTCTGCCAATGCCCTGGCGTGTTGTGTCGATCGGTAGTTGGGATGCAGATCTGCTACCAGATGGGTTGGATGGTGATCATAAAGGCTGGTGTACAACTCCAGGTTTTTCAAATAGTCCTGATATGAGATCAGGTTTTCCAGATCACCAATATGCTGGGATAGTATCCCTTGTCCCTGACGAAGCAGACAGAAGGTATTCTTTAACTCACCCCCCAAGGCCAACAGTTCAGGAACCTGCTCAAATCCTTCAGGCAGTGGCAGAGGTTCCGGAGCATAGCCTCGTGCCCGTCTCAACAGCCTCGGCTCACTATCAATCAATCGAACCACTGAGTCATCAACCCGGTTAATGATCTCCCGATCATGTAACAGAAACAGATCGGCCAAAGGTTGCAGACGTTCTGTTGCCTCCCGGTTGTCGATACATTGTGGCTCCTCGACAATGTTTCCACTGGTCATTACCAATGGTCTATTCCAACTGGCTAAAAGCAGATGGTGGAGTGGTGTATAGGGCAGCATGAAGCCCAGGGTGGATTGCCCCGGTGCGAGATTGTCAGGCAGCAGAGCTTCATCATCACGGCTCAGCAGTACAATCGGAGCGGCACTCTCAGCCAATAATCTAGCTTCTGTCTCACTGAGAGAGCAGTAGTTTCGAATCACCGAGCAGTCTCTTGCCATCAGGGCAAAAGGTTTTTGGTATCGTCTCTTCCTTTGACGTAAGGTCGCCACCGCCATCTCATTGGTTGCATCACAGGCCAGATGAAACCCCCCTACCCCTTTGATCGCAACTATCGCGCCTTGATCTAACTGCCGGCTGGCTTCATGAATCGCATCTTCATCTCTGTTGTCAGATTCGATTTGATTCCCCTGAGCATCACACAACCAAACCCTGGGACCGCAACTTGGACAGGCATTGGGCTGAGCATGGAAACGTCGGTCAGCCGGGTTTTCATACTCACGGCGACAATCTTCACAAAGCGTGAAATGTCGCATGCTGGTATTGGCGCGGTCATAGGGTATGCCTTCGACTATGGTTAGCCTGGGGCCACAATGGGTGCAGTTGGTAAAGGGGTAGCGATAGCGTCGGTTATGGGGATCTTGAAAATCCTCAAGACAGGCATCACAGGTTGCTGCGTCTGCTACCACCCCAGCCTGTATCTCCCCTCCCTGACTGGTGGCGATAACGAATTCAGACGCTTCCGGTAATTCAGAGACTGACTCACGCTCAAGCAGATCAATCCTTGCAAGCGGAGGCGGCTGTTCAAGCAATCGACGGCAAAAACGGTCGATCTGCGACAATTCACCACAGAGATGGATCTGTACGCCTTTTGCATCATTCCAGACTCTGCCTCGCAAACCGCACTCACGAGCCAAGTGCCAGACCGTGGGACGAAAACCAACCCCCTGAACCAGTCCCTGTACACGGATTCGCTCAGCTGTCTCATGCTGTGCCACTGACTTAAAATGACCTGATATGGCGCGGCCAACTATCTTTTTGAAGCGTCATTGTCCTATCATCCTCATGACCTTGCTATTACAGAAACCAAAAATTCATGGCATGCTTGATCACAATATATAATCTTTTGAAACGAATCCACAGACTATAACTGAAACAACAGCCCCTTAAGCCACTATCAATACCTACACATCAATCAGACAACTGGCCAATGATTGCCAAAAACTGGCTCAACAGAGACGACATCGTTTTCTACTGCGTATCTCTGGTGAACAGGCGTGGTGTGTCGAGCAGGCCTGCCAGATAGTCGATTCTGTAGACGATGCGAACAGCCTATGGATTGGTGAACATGCACCGAAAGAGATCCGGCAATCTAGTAACCAGCGGGCTTTAGAGCATTTAGGCGGCGAATGCCCCCTGCTTGTCTATAACGCCTATTCCGGGTTCGACCCGGATGCCTTTGGCGCCCTGAGTGGCACACTGAGAGGTGGCGGCTTGTTACTACTGTTAACACCCCCACTTACGACCTGGGCAGAATATGATGACCCAGAATCTGAAAGAATTGCTGTCGCCAGTTATCCCCTGACAAAACCAAGTCGGCTGCTGAGCAGGATTTCAGAGATACTGCAGTCAGACCAGACTACTGCTTGCAGCACCCCAGATCAGATTGGATTCTGGGCACCACCATCAGCCTCAGCTGAGTCGGTGAATCTACCTGATGACCAATCCTGCCTGACCCAGGATCAGGCGGATGCTGTAGAAGCCGTAATACATGTTGTCAAAGGGCATGGGAAAAGGCCTCTGGTGCTCACCTCTGACAGAGGTCGCGGTAAGTCATCTGCTTTAGGAATTGCAGCCGCACGGCTTATCCTTGGAGGATATCGACGTATCCTGGTAACCGCATCAAGGCAGAGCTCGGTAGTCAGCCTGTTCGAGATGGCTGCGAGGGAGTTGAATTGCACTCAAACCAGTGTAGAAACAGTTAACCATGAGAATGGTGTTATTCAATATATTGCCCCGGATCTGTTGATCTCTGACCATCCTGCAGCTGACCTTGTGCTGGTTGATGAAGCTGCTGCAATCCCAACGCCGTTACTGAAAGAGATGCTGCACCACTATCCTCGTATAGTCTTCGCCACAACCATACATGGCTATGAGGGAACCGGACTGGGCTTTAGCCATCGTTTCAAAAAGCACCTTCAAAAAGAGAGACCTCAGTGGCGTGAAAAAATCCTGGAATGCCCCATTCGCTGGGCTCCCAACGACCCACTTGAAAGATTGATTTTCAGGTTACTTGCATTGGATGCTGAGCCTGCTCAGGATAGCCTGATCTGCGATCTGAATTTGGAAAAGCTCTCTCTGGCTTTTCCAGACCAACAACAACTGCTGGCACAGGAGAGCACGCTTAACCAACTATTCGGACTGTTGGTGCTAGCCCACTACCGGACTACCCCACGGGATCTCTGGCATCTGCTGGATGGCCCAAATCTGCAAACAGTGATGCTTTTGCATCAGCAGCAGGTAGTGGCTGTAGCCCTGCTCGCTACTGAAGGTGAATTCGCCCCTGATCTGGCCGAAGAGATCTGGTTGGGTCGGCGACGACCACGGGGGCATCTTGTGGCTCAATCCCTATCTGCCCATCTCGGACTGAGAACTGCATCCACCCTGAAGGGATTACGTATTATGAGGATTGCCGTTCACCCTGCACTGCAGAATAGAGGGCTGGGAAAGCGTCTCCTGACCGCCATTAAAACCCATGCTGCAAGCCAGGGGTGCGACTACCTGGGAGTCAGTTTCGGTGCTACTACAAGATTAATCAGATTCTGGCAAGGCAACGATATGCAGGCCGTTCGACTGGGACTGCACTCCGGTGCCAGCAGCAGTCAACAGTCGGTGATGTTCATACAATCGCTCAGTTCCCAAGGCGAAGCGATGCTTGTTCAGGCGAGAAAACAGTATGCCAAACAGCTCCCCGCCCTGTTGACTGATTCACTCGCTCAACTCTCAACTGAACTGATCCTGCCCCTGCTTAGAGATATCGAAACTCCGCCATTGACAGACCTGACAGATCAAGACTGGATCGATATAACTGCCTATGCCTTTGCAAACAGAGGCTACGAATACACCTTCAGTACAATCCAGACATTAACTCTCCACGCACTGTCCCTAAGTCTGTTGGATGAATCAGAGAGCAGGCTATTAATCAGACGCGTGTTGCAAAAACAGTCCTGGGGAAGTTGTGCCTCTGCACTTGGATTAACCGGCCGCAAAGCGGTTGAAAGCCGCTTACGCCAAATCATGCAGAGTATTGTTTTGAGTGCTGGCAATGAAACAGCTCACAAGCTTATACAAACCATACGCAGTGACAGCTGACAGGTGTCGCTGTAATTTCTATCTCTATCCTGGCCTATGCAGAGTGAGAAAATCAGGCATCGCTTTCAAGTGCGTTCTTGCGGAAAAGATTACTGATCTTGAACTTCAGAAAATGCGATCCGAATTTCAATAATCGAATCATATGCTGTGGGTAGAGCACTGATAACCAGGTGTAGTGCCAACTGATTGCTGGACGACGATAGAACGATACCAGCATCTGCCGATAGTGCTGATCCAATTCTTCGATAGTGATCCCTTCAGGTGACCAAAGAAAATTCATCCCATTCATCTTTTCCCAGTGATCTTCGCGAATATTTGATCCATACAGATCATAGTAGATAGGCGAACCAGGATAAGGGGTAAACTTGGTCAGATTCATAATCGTCATGGGGATGTTGCGTACAAATTGTTTGGTCTCCTCGATCGACTCAATTGTCTCCCCAGGATAGCCGAGCATGAAAAGACCCTTAGTGCGAATACCCGCCGCTGCAGTCATTTTGACGGCACGCTCCGAATCCTTGACCTTTGCAGACTTCACCATCTTTTCGAGCATCTCCTGTGAGCCACTCTCCAGTCCAAAACTGATCTCCCAGCAGCCTGCTTTTTTCATCAGGGCAAGTACCTCCTCGTGCACCGTATCGACACGGGAAGTACAGGACCAGGTCATGTTCAGATTCTCTTCAATCAAGATTTTGCAGAATTCAGACGCCCGCTTTTTACTTGCGAGAAAAAGGTCATCAACGAACATCACATGCCGTATGCCATAGTGCTGCTTGAGATGCTTCATCATCTCAACCACTTTACCCGGTGAGTAGTATCGAACACGGTCCCCAAAGGTTGAGGTATCACAGAATTTGCAATGGAAGGGGCAACCTCTCGAGGCCGCTATAGTTGCCACAGGTCCACGTGGATAGTCATAGATGGCGGGTTTATAGGCTTGAGGAAAATCGGGCAACAGATCCCATGCGGGCATTGGCAGATAGTCCAGATCGCGATTGATAGCTCGCCCCTGGGTCTGTTTAATAAAGGGGCCATCACGGTAGATCAGCTCAGGCACCTCAGCCAGGTCACCCTCACCCTCAATGGCCTTTAGTAGATCCATCAGGGTCTTCTCTCCCTCTCCCAGTACTGCATAGTCAAACTGGGAAAAACGCTCCATGGTCTCACGCCCCATGGAGGAGACATGGGGGCCGCCAATTATAATAGTGGTCTCAGGCAGTCTCTTTTTAATCGCCCCCGCTATCGCAGCAGTATTCCAGACACCAACAGTAAACAGGGTAATGCCAACATATGACGGACTTGTCTCAACGACTCTCTCTACAACCCCCTCAATTGAGAGATTCATAATATTGCTCTCAATAATCTCCGCTATATAGCCGTGCTCCCTGACCTCCGCAGCAAGGTACATCAACCCAAGGGAGGGTGAGTTGTTGGTAATCTCCTTGACGAACTCATACCCCTTGGCAATGGAGTCGTAGGGCGGATTTATGAAGGTTATTTTTCGGTTTGACATGAGTTAGAGAGAGGTTGAGATCAGTTGGCCAGCCAGGCAATTAAATACAGTTTACATCTTAGTGTAACCTAATCAATTGAATTACTGTCAGGATTAACAATAAGATAAAAGCGTGAATCACCACAGATTCCTGAAGCGTCAAACTTGACTCAACTGAAATCATAAACTATATTAGTATATAATTATATTCTAAATGGTGTTTGTTATGAATGAGATGCTACAAATCAGCTGTGACGAGTTGCGCGCAATGGCAGAGTCCTATCCTGATGAGATTGAGATCATCGTTGAGATGATGATCGAAGCGGATGCTGATCTCTGCCAGGATCCAACCTGAAGCCACCTGAAAACAGGCAAAAAAAAGCCCGCTTTTAAGCGGGCTTTTTTAATGTCTTAACAATCAGTTAATTCACTGATTGATAGTAATCTATGAGGATTTAAGCAACCTCTGGACGGGAAATCTCTTTAGGAGGAGCAATACCCTGGCCCAACATTTCACGCACCTTGGTGCCTGAAAGCAAGAAGTTACTGGACCCACTCATCGAGCACGACATAACGCATCATATGATGTACTATTTAGTGCATCACTAACCATCATCGGGTGCACCATGCGTACAACACTAAATATCGACGACCAGTTGCTTTCAGAGGCCCAGCGCATCTGTGGAGTGACCGAAAAAACAGCACTGGTCCGCGAGGGACTACGCGCACTGATTGAACGCGAAAGCGCTCGCCGGCTGGCGCGGCTGGGTGGCAGTGAACCACAGCTGGAGCTCCCCCCCCGCCGACGTCCGGATGGCCAATGATTCTGGTCGATACCTCCGTTTGGATCGACCACCTTCGATCCGGAGACGACGCTCTGATGACCCTGCTAAATAGTGCCCAAGTCTTGATGCACCCCTTCGTCCTGGGTGAGTTGGCCTGCGGCAATCTGCGCCAGCGGGTAGAGGTATTGTCGTTACTGCAAAACCTGCCTCAGGCCACTGTGGCTCAAGATGGCGAAGTGCTGTTTTTTATCGAGCAGCACGAATTAATGGGGCGTGGAATTGGCTATGTGGATGCCCACCTGATGGCAGCAGTGGTGCTGGATCGGGGAGCGCGTTTGTGGACCCGCGACAAGCGCTTACATATTTTGGCCGATAAGCTGGGAATGGCGTATGCGGCTGCTTGAAGATGTCCAATAAAGAACAGCATTCCGCTGGTGGTGATTGATCACAAGAGCCCTTCCACTAATTTAGCTTTAGACAATAAGGATCTAATAGCTGATCTATAAACAGAAGGCGATAAGGACAATCATTATGGATAAAAAAAAGCCCGCTTTTAAGCGGGCTTTTTTATTGCCTTAACAATCAGTTAATTCACTGATTGATAGTAATCCATGAGGATTTGAGCAACCTCTGGACGGGAAAACTCTTTAGGAGGAGCAATACCCTGGCCCAACATTTCACGCACCTTGGTGCCTGAAAGCAAGACGAAGTCCTCTTTGGTGTGATCAGGTGCTTCACACATCATCACAACCTTATTGAGTTTCTTTGAGTAGGCGGTGTGGTCAGCATTGAAGATTTCGATCTCCATGGCACCAGCAGGAACCTCTTCCTCAAAAATAGTCTGAGCGTCAAAGGCACCGTAGTAGTCACCCACACCAGCATGATCACGACCGATAATGAAGTGGGTTGCGCCCATGTTCTGGCGGAAATAGGCATGCAGTACCGCCTCTCTTGGGCCAGCATAGAGCATGTCAAATCCATAACCGGTCACCATTGCGCTGTTAGGTGGGAAATAGAGTTCCACCATCTTGCGAATCGCCGCATCACGCACAGGCGCAGGAATATCACCCTTCTTCAGCTTGCCCAGGAGCATGTGGATTACTAAGCCATCACAGCCGAGTCGATCCATAGCGATATGGCACAGCTCTTCATGAGCCAGATGCATCGGGTTACGGGTCTGGAAAGCAACAACCTTACTCCAGCCACGTTCCTGAATCTCATTACGAATCTCAACTGCAGTACGGAAAGTATCCGGAAAATCAGCCTGAAAATATGAGAAATTCAAAACTTGAATGGGGCCAGAGAGTGCAATGCGCCCCTGGTTGTTGAATGCAGAGACGCCAGGATGGTCTGAATCGGTTGTACGATAGACCTTCTCAGTCATCACTGCCATCTGTTCGTCACTGACGGTCTCAATCGATTCGATATCCATTACTGCCAGTACAGGGTTGCCTTCCATATTGGGATCCCTGAGCGCAATACGCTTGGCATCACCTATCGCATCTGTACTCTCCACCAGGCAGAGTACAGGTACGGGAAAGAAGCTGCCATCAGTAAGGGTCATCTTCTCAGAAGCACCCATCGCATCCGCAACTGACATATAGCCCTTCAGCGGATTGAAATAGCCTGCACCCATCATTACCGCATTACCTGCAGCCTGGGAGCTGATCACTACTGAGGGTAGGGATTCGGCCTCATGAGAGAGCTTATGGTGTGAATCGGGGTCATAGACAAACAAAGGTTGTAGTTCTGAGGAACCAACAGGGTTGATCATGACGTTTCTTCTCCTTCGTTTTGATCGCTAAATCTGTTTGTCCGATTTGAGCTTAAATTGAGAACATCAAACCGGATCTGCCCATTTTTGATATGTGGGTTGCATCTTTACGTTTCCCTGCCACATATAAGACAGTTTCTTAAAAATGCAATATAAACCACTGTTTTTTATTAAATAATACGAGCGTTACTTGCTCATACCTCTACTCAAACAGCCCATACCCTACCACAACAAGGAGTTATACAACCCAAGTAATTTTTTATGTGCTCAGCAAAATATCTGCTCTCAAATGGGCAAGCTGCCACTTGGCACTGTTTCGATTTTTCTTCTGCTCACGCATAGCCCTCTCTATCTCTAGGAATCCAGGCTCAATCCTGATGGGCCCGTCTCAGAAGATCGGCCAATCCACTATGGCGTTGCAAACCTCTCTTTATAGCCACTCTGAAGATGGCTTCTGTAGCAACCAGGCTGAATTGTTGTTTTGATCGTGTTACGGCGGTATAGATCAGCTCGCGGCATAGAACAGGGGTGTCACGTTTTGGAAGATGGAGCAGTACCCGTTGAAACTCAGATCCCTGACTTTTGTGTACAGTGAGCGCATAGACAGTCTCGCAATAGGGCAGACGGGATGGTGAAACCCAACGTATGGCACCATCCGAGCCGGCAAAAGCAACGGCTAACTCTTCGGGCTGATCGGGATGAGGCAGCACTATCCCTGTTTCACCATTATAGAGATTCAGCTGATAGTCATTTCGTGTCAGCATCACTGGGCGTCCGATATACCAGAGCTTGTTCTCCTGGATATAGCCCATCTCTTTCAATCGATCGGTTATCCCTTGATTGAGCTGTATTACACCGGAAGGCCCCTCTCTCAAAGCAGAGAGAATGCGAAATGAGTGCAGAATATTGAAAAGTCGATCGACAGTGGCGCCCAACTTAAGTTGATCAAACAGGCCAGCAAAATGAGCAGCCCCCAGCGCAATGGTCTGCTGCTCATCCTCCAACCAACCTGTCTCATGGTCAGCATCTTCTCTGTGAAGGAGTTTGATCGCAGCCTCAACATCCCCCTGGTTGATCGCATTTGCGAGTCTGCCGATGGAACTCTCCTCAGAAAAACGGTAACTATGGCGCAATAGCGCCACGCTGTTACTCAACCCATTCCCAGACATGGATGGACTATCAACAGGTTGACCAGTGAGCTGTGAAAGGCTGTGGGCAAATACCTGATCCGGCCCTTCACAATCAGAACAGATATCACCAAGTACCGAACCCGCCTCTACTGAAGAGAGCTGATTGCGATCACCCAACAGAATCAGTCTGGCGCTCATGGGGAGGGCATCCAGTAGCTTCGCCATCAATGCCACATCAACCATTGAAGCTTCATCCAGGATCAGCACATCCAGTAGTAGCGGATGGTCATGATGGTGCCTGAAACCAGTACCCTGGTGTGATATCCCAAGCATTCGGTGCAGAGTCGAGGCCTCTTCGGGGATTGCATCAAGCTGCTCCTGGGGCAAGGGCAATTTTGCCTTCGACTCTCTGATGGACTGCTGCAGCCGGGCTGCTGCCATGCCAGTGGGTGCTGCCAGTCCGATACGCAGATTTTGACCACCAGGCTGTTGGCGTAACAACGCCACAATACGTACAACGGTTGAGGTCTTACCTGTCCCCGGTCCACCAGAGATAACGGTGAGATTTGACAATATAGCAGTGGCAGCTGCGCACTTTTGCCAATCTGTGGTCTGCCCTTGTGGGGTATGAAACAGAATATCGAGATCCTCACTCAATTTTTTTTCATCAATTGAGGCTGGTCTCTGCTGTTCACGGGATAGAAGCACGCCAGCCAGACGCTGTTCATAATCCCAGTAGCGATGGAGATAGAGCCTGTTGTTCTCATCCAATACAAGTGGCTGCCAGAGAACGGGCTCCCCTACTACACCACTGCTCAATAGTTCCGAGCGCCACTCTTCCATTGTCGGGAACTTCACTACCAGCCCATCGGCCGGAGTGATTTCCGATTCAGCAAGTTCATCCAAATCAAGACAGACATGCCCTTCATGTGTCGCGCGGCAGCTCAATGCGACAGCCAATGCCAGATTCAGACTGGGACTTTCCGCTTCTGAAAGCAGAAAAAGCGCCATGTAATAGTCCAGGTCACCAATCACTTTATGTTGGCGCAACGCCTTCAAAAAGTCTCCCAGCTCCTGCTGTTTTTGGAATTCAGGCCATAGATTCAAAGCTGGCCTCCAATCAGATTATCCAATGCCTCGATGAACTCGGCGGGTGGTCGTTCCTGCAATATTCCCAACTGCTGATCACCATCCGGGTGCATTCCTCGAAGAAACAGATAGAAGACACCACCAAAATGGCGGTCATAGCTATAGTCTGGAATACGCAGCCGCAAATAACGATGCAGAGCCAAGGTATAGAGCACATATTGCAGCGAGTAGTGATGTCCCACCATGGCCTGGGCCAGTGCCTGTTTGTGATAGGCTGGGTAGTCTGCTCCCAGCCAGTTCGACTTATAGTCTGCCAGGTAGTAGCGTCCCTGAACCTCAAATACCAAATCGATATATCCCTTGATGAAGCCATCAACTGAGGCACTGTTTACTACTCCCAAGCCTTCAAGTAGACCTGGGGTATCACTAAAACTGCATTTATCGGCCAGAGCATATATCTGATTGGTGTTAAATGCCTTAATCGGAAAATGAAATGACATTTCATTCAGGCGCTGCTTGTTAGAAACATCCCCTAATCTGATACCCTCCCCGGATAGTGGCGTCTGCAGCAGAGCCAACATCCACTCTACGACTACAGCGCTCCAGCAGGAGTCAATACCAAACAGCTGAAGCTTCTCCCCTACCAACCCCTCCACTGCGTGAAGGTCAGGTTGATTAAAATCGAGCTCTTCAAGAATCGCATGCAGACAACTACCTGGCCCAGAACCTCTGGGAAATCCATGCACATCCATTTTCTCTTCAAATTCCGCAGCAGAAGAACCGGCAGAGACCAAACCATCATGATCCGGTAGATCCTCTGGCAATCCTGCAACCAATGAAGAGAAACTTGATACTTGCAAGTGCTTGGGGATTCGAATCGATAGTTGTCTTGCCGGATTAAGCTCCGGTGGCAGTGCCAAAGGCATTTGCCCCTCGACCTCGAATTCAGGCATCGGGATGATCTCAATCGTACCTTGTGCTGATTCAGATAACATCGCCAGCCGCTGCTCATCCTGTTTCTGTTCTAATGCCTTTGCTGCTGCCTGCCAATCACTCAATTCATCACTCGGCTGGTGTAACCCACCACTATGCAACAACCAACACAATGCAGATTGACGACTCGATTTATTCAATCCCCAGGGTAGATAACAGCGATAGCGCGAACGGGTCAGTGCCACGTAGGCCAAACGAAGGTTTTCTGCCTGAACCTCATATTGGCGATAGTTAAAGTTTTTAGATAAACGTTCAGATCCAAGCTCAAGGGTTGGTGCATCGTTAGCTGCTGGATCATGAAAAAGAAAGGGTTTATTAGAACTCTTTTCGACAGACTCATCCCACATATAGGGACAGAATACGATACCGTACTCCAATCCCTTGCTGTGGTGCATTGTGTCAATTCTGACCAGATCCCCATCACTCTCAAGGCGCAATAAACGCTCCTCATCCTGTGAACTGGATTGGCGTTGATAGCGATACCAGGTAACCAATCCCTCCATCCCTGGTCGCTGAGCACTATCCTGTTGTTGTATCAGTTCCACCAAGTGGTAGAGGTTGGTAAGCCGCCGCTCCCCATCCTGATAGTCGAGGAAGCGGTTTTCGACTTCGAATTCGCTCATCAGTCCTCGGAACATGACGATAAATCCACTGCTGCGCCATAGCTGATGGTATTCAAAAAAGCGTTTGGAGATCTGGCTTTGCGCCTTTTCGTCAAAATTCAAGTTATCTATCTCTGCCCCGCGCCATCCAAACAGGAGAGTCGGCAGAGCGGCACGCATTGCACGCTCACGATGGGGTTCCAATAGTGCAATCAAAACCCGCTCCAATGCCTCAGCTTCCACACTCAAGTAGACACTCTGTTGGCTGCTGCGGACACTCGGTATCCCCTTTGTGCCCAGAGCCGTTGCAATTTGAGCAGCCTGCTTGTGGGTGCGGACAAGGATCGCAATATCGCTGCCAATCACTTCCCGTTGCCCGATCTTGATTCGCCTTGATGAGGCGGATGTGAGTAGACTGGCAACCTCCGCAGCGGTGGTATCAGCCACCCTCTGGCGTAGATCCTCGATTGATTGTGCTGGCTCATCAGGCAGGCGCCAGATCTGCAAAGCCGCCGCTTTTTTATTCCGCTCCGTCAGTTGATCCATCTGCCGATCCGCTGACCGGGTTGTGTGGAAGGTGATTCTTGAATCGAAGAAAGGGTGTGGGGAGAAACTGAACAAACTGTTGATGGCAGATACCATCTCAGGTGTAGAGCGCCAATTGGTATCCAGACTATGCAGCTTGGCGACACCATTTTCTCTGGCATGCAGATAGGTAAAGATATCGGCACCACGAAAACTGTAGATTGCCTGTTTCGGGTCGCCGACCATAAACACTGGCTGATCTGTGGCGTGATAGATACGATCCAATATCTCGTATTGTATCGGATCTGTATCTTGAAACTCATCCACCAGTGCAGCGCGATAACGCTTACGTAACTTCCCCCCCAATTCTCCTGAGTGATCTTTTTGCAATGCTATTTGAAGTTGCAGCAGCAGATCATCATAGGACCACTCTGCGGATTCTGCCTGGCGTTTCGGCAACTCCGCCATCATGTACTCATACATGGCACCTTGCCATGCCACCAGAGCCTGTTTAAAAGCAGCTATGCAGGCATCAGCAATTGGCAGATAGTTTTCCAGCGCTTGGAAAAAAGGGTGTTGAGGGGGAGACTTGCCCGCCTTAACTGCTGCCTGTATGACTTGTGGCGTGAATCGCTCCACTTTTTCGAACGGTGCTACATAGATATTCCCATTCAGCCACAGATCCATACTATTGCACCAACCGGTCACCCATTTGGACTGATAGACCCTGCCATTTAAAACCTGATTGTCACTCAGCAGTTTCTGAATATTATCCCGCTCTGAACTCCAGCCAGAACGAAGCTCAGATAATTTTTCCTGCGCCTGGCTCTCAATCGCCTCAATTCCATCAGGCCAGCTTGCAGATCTGACTTCAAGATAGGGTTTACCCAGTGACGGTTTAAGTCGATTCAGCAGCTCATCCGGAGTTGCAACCACAGCCTGCAATGCCTCTAAAAAGGGTTGTGATAGGCGGGATACCTCACGACGCCAGAAATCATCTGCAATCTGCTGAAGCCTGATCGCCTGATCAGGTACAAGTTCAGTATGAAAGGACTGTCCACTTTCAAAGGCAAACTCAGTCAAAACTCGCTGACAAAAACCATGAATTGTAAATATTGCTGCTCGATCGAAACTGGCGAGTGCTAAATCCAACTGACGTATGACTCTGGCTTTATCAGCAAGCTTTTGATCCAGAGCAAACAGCAGAGGATCAGATGATTCCCCCCCCTGAAACAACTGCCTTGCTTCAATAAGCCGCTGGCGGATTCGGGTTTTCAACTCTGCTGTTGCCGCTTGGGTATAGGTCATCACCAAAATCGATTCAGGGCCCATCTCCCGCTCCAGCAAGAGTCTGAGATAGAGACTTGAAAGTGTATGGGTCTTGCCAGTACCAGCGCTGGCTTCGACAAGATTGACGCCCTCCAGAGCGACCTCATCAATCTTCATACTAATCCCACTCCAGGTGAGTCAGCAGTGGTTGAAGCAGTGTCTGGCTGGTCTCTGCAAACGCATCTTGATTCAGAGTGTAGCCTTGGTATAGCAGATGATTGTAGGGTTTAAATGCATCTCCCGGATTGTGTGAATTACCGAACCATTTTTTTTCCGCTTCCTGCAGCGCCTTTTCTCTATCTGCCTCTGGATTTTTCTCCATAAAGCGCCATGAAGTTCCGGGATAGAAAGGCAGTGGCGCATTCATTCCTTTCTGGTAGGCATGAATCAGTTGCGTCAAAAATTGCTCTGTCTGCTCCACTGGCTTAAAGCGACCTACCCTTTTCGCATCCAACAAATGAGTTTCAAGAGTGACACCTTGTGGCTGCAGATGATTCAAAACCAAGTGGCGAATCCACTGTTTCAAAATTTGATTGGGATAAAGATTAGATGTGCTGTAGGCCAACATGCCTAAGCAGTTGACCTGTCGCAGATGACCTCTGAGCCTCACTTTATCAATAGCAATATCAACTTCAAGGGGTTCAGGCAACCACTCTCCCTGGTATGAGCGTACCTGCCCGGCCGTTGTCTGAGCCTGTTGCAGCATTTGCCCGAAGATTAGTTTGCCTGCATTACCGTGGGGTAGTAGACCTTGTGCATCGAACCGTTCAAACAAACCCTCTGCAAGATACTCCTGCAGCAGTAAATCAACGAGTTGATGTTCCAAGTCACTCCTGTCAAAGGATTCTATAGTGAACAGTTCACGCTCTTCAGGCAGCCGCTCTATCTGATCCAGCTTCAGGCCTAAACGCTCCTGCGCAAAAACCCGTTGCGGGTTTTCAAAAAACTGAATCATCAAATCGAGTTCCACAACTCCCTCGTCGACTTGCGCCACAAGGGGCTGCTCAATCAAGGGACGATCCATTGCCTTGCCGCGACCTACGCGCATGGCCGCTTCTCGCATCTCCTCTGAGAAGCTAAACAGTGTGCTCTGCTGACGAAAATAGTCCGCTGAAAAGGGTTGCAGAGGATGTTTATGGATGATCTCTGCCAAACCCGCCTCACCCACCATCTGTGTGAGACAGTCACGCAACTCCTCAACCACCACCGAGGCGGGCATCGGGCTGTTATCCCGCTGGCTATGGCCCTGATAACTGATCACAAGGCGGTCTCGGGCAGAGAGCAGTGTCTCCAGAAAGAGATAGCGATCATCCACACGGCGGGATCTATCCCCTGAACGAAACTCCTGCTTCATCAGGTCGAATCCCAATTCATTTTTTTGCCTGGGAAATACGCCATCATTCATGCCGAGTAGATAGATAACCCGAAAAGGTAGACTGCGCATCGGTGCCAAGGCGCAAACGTTGACACCTCCGCCCAGGAACCCCCTGTCGAGAGACTGCTTAAAGATCTCTCCAAGCCTGTGCCGAACCACAGCCAGAGAGACAGGCGCTGAAAAGTTTACAGCCACAGCCTCTTGGGTCATCTGATCAATGGCTTCTCTTACTGCTATCAGTTGCTGTTCAGTCGTTTCATCCAACTGAAAGAACTGCTCTATCACATCGTCTAATCGGGCGTGCCACTGTTGAGGCGATGCCGACTCTCCAAGCATATGATCCAGGCCGAACACCCCATCACTGAAAGCAAGCAGACCACCTAGCCACTGAGTGGATGAGCCTTCCACAGCATCCAGCGCAAAAATGCCATGCCAAAGTTGTTCTCCATCTGCGGGGAATGCATAACCCAACATAAGCTGACGTAATCCTGCACGCCAGGTATTTCGTTCCTCTTCAGGTAGACCGAAATCGAGTTTGTTTGCACCATCCCTCCCCCAGCGAATGGCGGCTTGATCGATCCATTGAGTAATCTGTTCGAACCCCTCCTCATCCAGCTCAAACCTGCTGCGTATGGCGGGCTGTTCCAACAGACTCAACAAATCGTTCACACCATAGCGGGAACCCGGCAATGCTAAAATTTTCAGCAGCGCCTCGGCAATCGGATTGGTCTGCTGCATACTGATATCACTGATCCGATAGGGTATTACCGGTCGACTTCCTGGTGTTGAAAACACCGCTTCCAATAAGGATGCATAGCGATCAATTTCCGGTGTCATAACCAATATTTCATCTGGTCGAAGAGCTGGCAACTCATCCAGTGCTGCCAACAATTGATCATAGAGCACCTCGACTTCACGCATCTGGCTATGACAAAGATGCATAGCAATGGAGTGATCGGGCAGAGATCCAGGTTGTGGTGGTTCAAGGGCCAGGATCTGGTTTTGCATTTGATGTAGTAGGGTCTGGTCAGACTGGATTTTGAACAGCTCCGTACTACCAGGATCCATTTCATTGATGGCTGCGAAAAAATCCCTACCCTGACGCCCCAAAGTGGCAAGTAGTGGATGCCCAACATCCAGATAGAGTTCCTCTCCAGTGCCTGTCAGGTTGAGACGAGCCTCCTCTTCAGGTGTGACAATTTCAGCCCAATGCGCCTCACTCGGATTCAACAGAAACAGATGCACATCCATCCATTCAGACAATTGCTGCAAAATCCCCAAATATCCGGGAGAGAGTGTAGGCACACCAAAAATTGAAACTCGAGGATAGTCTTCCTGTGGAAGCTCCCCACTCGCAACGGAGTGGAAAAGTGACTGCTGCAGAGTGACCCAATGCAGGTCGTCCTCAGACACCAGTTGCTGCCACAGATCCGCTTGCCACTGATCGCCTGAAATAACCGAGTCACCCTCTTGCCATGACTGAATCCAGTCTGGTCGATAGAGAAGATATTGGTCAAATAGAGTAGCCAGATATTGCGCCAACTGAAACTGGCGTAGCTCTCCACCTTGGGAGAGATATTGTCTGACCTCAGCATATGCGGGTCGCTGACACTGAGTCGACAACAGCCCATGTATCCGCCATGTCAGACTTTTTGGCTGATAGCCATCCTGATGGGGAACCTTGGGCAGCAATTTTTCGAACAGCTGCCAAAGAAAACTGGCGGGAAGGGGAAAATCCAGGTTTGCACAGATGCCCAATCGACTGGCAATCTGCAGTGATAACCAGCGCCCCATACCTGGATGTTGCACCACGATCTGCTCTTTCTGCAGTGGTGCGGCGACAGGTTCGGAAAGCAACTGTGCAAGTTGCTGTGCCAAAACCTCAAGCTGATTGGATTGATAGAGCCTCAACATGAGGCCGTATTCTACCCTGCTTTAGACTCAATACCTGAGTCTTATAAAAAAAAATGAAATAAACTACAGATCCCCAGTTTTAGCTCTCCAGATCATTGGATCTGTTTGACCTGGAATAGGCGCTACGATCGTGTGGTGCTTCAGACTAATTTTGAGTGTGCTGATTCTGGCTTGTACGACTTCTTACTTTGGGTGCCAACACAACATCCATGATCTCTAATACCTTATCTGGAACTGCTTCCAGGTATCGATCCATATCCTGCTTTTGTAATCCAGTAGTTTGCAAGGCACCTTCATCGATCTGTTCGAAAACCTCTTCCAAGCTATAACCATTGATTTCAGCATCAGCTACTGCAGCAGCAATATGCAGCAGAGCTGTTTCAAGCTGATGCTGCTCAGCTGTGGATGGCCGGTGGTGACGTGCCACAACATCGACAATACTCTCTGGCAACTTCCACTTTCTTAACAGCGCTTCTCCAACATCCATGTGTGTAAACCCCAACACATCATGTTCGGTCTCAGCCAGTAAGCCATATTCACCGCCAGTTATCAGAAGGATATCCCTGGCCTCCTGGGGTAACTTGAGAAAAATAGCCAAACGACCTATATCGTGTAGCACCCCCATAACAAACAACCGTTCGCTGTGGAGCACATGACAATGACTGGCAAGCTCTCCAGCAATCACCCCCGTGGTAATGGAGTATCGCCAATATTCAGCCATATCGACCAAATCGCCAGGGATACCGGTAAAGACTTTAGCTGCTGTGGTGGCCATAACCAGATTGCGTAGCTCTTCTGTACCGATAATGGTGATTGCTCTTGAAATAGTATCCACAGGTACCTGCAAACTAAAAAAAGCACTGTTTACTACTCTTAGCAGGCGGGCAGAGAGGTCAGAATCCTGGGAAATAATATCCCCAAGCGTCAATGCAGAATAGTTAGGCGCGTCAATCAAACGATTCACTTTCACACAAACATCTGGCAGTGAGACCAGTTGATCAAGCTCTATAACAAGTTGTTGCGGTGTCATGACATGCGCCTCGCGAGGGTAATTCACCAACCAAACAAAAAAACACTTAATGCATTGATTTTAATTACATTATTGGATATTCGACTCAACCACAGTGGTTTATAAACCTATCCTCTTTCAATAGTTATCGACATAATAGGGCAAAGCTTGACCAAAACAGTATGTGAAATCGCAGGAGTAAGCAGCACAATGCCCTATTTCATTTTTAAAATCAGCCCAGACCAAACCCTTGAATATCTGGATGAAATAGAAAAATATCGATCAGCTCGCGAGAAGGTTAGAAGCCTGAGAGCAACCCACCAGGACGATGACGGAACCACATACAGAATGGTCTTTGCAAAAACCATTGGACAGGGTGAAATTCTGCTCACGCCATCCAACAACAATGAAGAACAGATCATCGGTGATGACTAGGGCCTGTTAACACTAATCGAATAGGCCCTAGTGTAGTGTCCTAAAATGTTTAACGATTTTAGCCTAACGAGAAGCTATGAAACGGCAACCACGGGCCGATAACACATTTATTCAAAAAGATATTGTTCATCTGATCTGTTCTTCATGCTAATCTTTATTGGATAGGTCATTTGCCTGGCCTCGGTAGCCGATAAAAGTCAGAAGCACTGCCAATAACTGGCGATGTAGCCCATGATCCATTGAAGGACCCGTCAATAGTGTCTACAAAAGACAGAAAAAATAGATATCAGAGTCAGTTTCAGCCGGTGTTGAATCGCTGTAAGGATACTGTCATTGTATTCATCAATGCACTAATGACAGAGCTGTTCAACAATACTGACAAAGCGCTCACTAGCTTTGCCCAAAAGGCTGAAACCAACGAGGTTCAGAACCGTTTTTTTGAAGCTATGGCGATGATCAGAAATCGTCATGGATTAGTGGAACATGAATTTCGGGAATTGGTAAATGAGGGTTTTGATAAGTTCTGGAAAGACCAACCCGAGATAGACGGCTTCTCCAGCCTGGATGAGGATACGGAACTGGAACTGGTCGACCAGGAGTCGATGGACGTCAATACGGCCCTGGAGAATATGATCAGCCGTACTATAGGCCACCACCGGGCTCAGCTTTATGCCCTGGGTCAAAGACTCAGCGTGGTCAGCGGCGGCCGCAGTGTCAAACACAAGCAGATTCCTTCTGGACCTCACCACCTCGCACATGCCTTTAACGATGCTATTGACGCCCTGGGCCTGGAAGCACGTATCAAAGTCATCATACTTGCCCTGTTTGATAAGTATGTACTGAAGCAGCTGGGCTCAATCTACGACGATTTCAACAACAGCCTCAAAGAAGCAGGCGTTCTGCCCCACCTGCGCCCCTCCATTCAGAAGTCTCCTGACAGCAATGAGCCAGGATCTGCAGATGGGGAAGAGCATGACGAAAACATGCCGGAGCAGACCCAGGAGGAGCTGGGAGAGGAACTGTTCGGCTCGATACTGGATATGATGGCCAATCGCAGGCGCGTATCCCCTGAAAAGGCTAAGGCCAAAGCCGCTGCCGCTCAAGCAGCAGGCAGACAGCCTGGTGCCTCTCCTCCAGCGACTCAAGAGAACCTGGTCAGTGCACTCGACAATATTCAGCCAGAAAAACGGTTTGAATATGTACCGGATATCAATGCACCCGGTAGTGCTATTGCAAATATAGAGATCGATGAGCAATTCCTCATCCGAGTCAAACACACACTGGCTGAGGAGCGGCATAAGCTCTACACAGAAGTTGGTGCTGACCGCCTGGAATCAGCAGACGAAGACACCATCGATCTGGTCGGCATGTTGTTCGAATACATGTTGAATGATCCCGTATTGCCCGCTGTGGCAAAGGCGCTGATCAGTCATTTGCACACACCCTACCTCAAAGTCGCGATTATCGACCGTAAGTTACTCACCGACAGTGATCATGAAGCCAGACAACTTCTTGATTCCCTCGTTGAAGCAGGTAGCCATTGGATAGACGAACGCAATCTGAAACGGGGTATTTATCCCGATATGCAGAATGTGGTCGACCGTGTATTGAAAGAGTTTTCTGACAACGTCAGCTTGTTTGGCACCCTGCTGGAAAATTTCAAGAAACGCATGGATGAGTTCCGTCGTAAATCGGACATTCTTGAAAAACGCGCTCAGGATTCCATCAAAGGCCGGGAAAAACTGAATATTGCCCGCCAACGCTCTTCTCAAGAGATGAAAGCTCGTTCGTTCAGTGAGCACCTTCCCAAGCCTGCAAAAGAGTTTCTCGAACAGACCTGGGTCGACAAGCTCATTTTTGTTTTACTGCGTCACCCAGACGGTGAGATGAGTGAAGACTGGAAAGAGGCCCTGCAGATTGCTGACGAAATCGCCTGGGCATTCGAGCCAAAAACAGAAAAAGAACGGCAGGAACTGGAGCAAACCCTGCCTGATTTACGTAGATCTATTGAGCAAGGCCTGGCCTCATTGGGCGGTTTTCACCAGGAAAAGAGCCAAACACTGTTTGGTCTGCTCAGTAGTGCCGAGACAGCCACTATCGCTTCAGAACAAGCCACTATTACGACACCGGAAAGACCCCCTCAAAAAGAGGCTGAGGTTGTTGATGAAGCCAAAGAGCCGCTGACCAAGCCCCAGTTGAAGGCAGTGCCAAGTAAGGCTCCGGATAGTGCTAATGATTCGGTTTCTGATGATGAGTCCATACCTGAAGATGAAGAAGCGATGATGGAAAAATTGCGCAAAATTCGCTTCGGGACCTGGTTTGAAATTCGTGATGCTCAAAGCGGTGAGACTAAAAAGGTTAAACTTTCCTGGCTCAGCCCCCTTACCGCCTCATGTATGTTTGTCGATCGTGCTGGTGTTCAAACCGCCATCAAACCACTTAGAACACTGGCTCAAGAGATTTTAAAAGGAGAATCAACCATCCTGGAAGACAGTGGAGACCCATTCGTCGAAAGGACACTGCATGCTATTCGTCGCATGCTGCAGCGCTCACTGAAAACCACCGAAGATATTGCCAGTGAGTTGATCGAGGATGAGGAGAATGACGGCAAAGAAGCCCGATAATTTTAGGAGACATCATGCAAGATAAACGTCAAACTCCGCGAAAGGTGGCTGACCAGATTTTAGAATTACACGACAAGGTCTCAGGTAGCAGTCTGGGAAGACTTGTCAATATAAGTGCTGAAGGACTGATGTTACTCAGCCAGGAACCGATGATAACCGGATCTGTGTTTCAGCTGAGCTTGATTGACCCACAATCCAAAGACAAGCCAACAGATTTCAGTGCTGAGGTTGTGTGGTGCACAGAAGCATCGCAACCGGACAGCTATTGGAGTGGCTTCAGAATCCTTGAGATCGCAAATGACGATATTCTTCATATCGATAAGCTGATACTCACTTGGTATACGGATTAACCAGCCTTTGATAACAAATAGAGATTGGTGGTGATTGTTAAGGAGAGTCAGAGCGAGACAGAAACTTAAATCTCATCGGTTCAGTTCAACATTGCCAGGCGATTTCGTTCAAACTCATTCAACACTTTTTTCACATAGTTTTGTGTTTCAGGATAAGGGGGGATTTTCTTCCCATACTTGATGACTGCGTTTTCACCCGCATTATAGGCAGCAAGCGCCAGCTTGATGTCAAACTCAAACATTTTCAGCAGATCCTTTAGATACTCTGCGCCACCCCGCAAATTTTGCTCAGGGTCATAAGAGTTCGCCACACCATATCTTTTTGCCGTGGCAGGCATCAATTGCATCAGCCCTTGTGCACCTTTTCTTGAGACTGCCTTAGGATCATATGCAGATTCCACTCGCACAACGGCATGCAGCAAGCCCGGGTGTAGATGCAGCCGTTTCGCTATATCATCTATGAAGGGTGTGACTTTAGCTTTGTTTTCACGCAATTTTGCCAGACTGTAACGACTGTTCCGGCTTTTTTTCTTGCCACTGCGCCATACCAGCCGATAATTGCCTTTCATCGGTTTGTCAGTGAAGTGAGTGCTGCCGTTCGGCCCCTTGTATTTGTAAATCTCAGCCTCTACCGAGAGTGGCATGAGGAATACCAGCCCCGCCAGGAACAGTATTCCCACAGCTCCCCTTGCAGTTTTGAAATTTATTTCAGACACAGCCCATCTCTTAGATCAACTATTAAGAGTGGTGTCGGCTTGCAGGCTTTAAACTTGAAATTCAAGATTCTCCAGATCCTCTTACATCAGCACTATTCAAGCACCACAGCACTTTTTGAATTTTTTACCACTACCACAGGGACATGGCTCGTTTCTTCCGACTTTAGGCTGTTTTCGAACCTCTGTCTTTGGCGATACCAACTCGCCGTCAACAAAATACCATTTACCGTCCACTCTGGTGAAATGGCTAATTTCGTGGTGGGGTCGAATCGTTCCCCGCTCCTTGTAGGTTGCTATAAACTCGACGCTCCCCTCTTCGTCATCAGCAGTGCCTTTATCTGTCTCAACCACCTCTAACTTCAACCACTCTGAATTTTCAGCCCAGCGGCGGGTAGCATTTATATCATGATCATGACGATGATCGGGATGAAGAGAGTGATGCAGAAATTCAGGGTTATTGATTACAAATGCACAGTAGCGTGCACGCATCAGTGTTTCTGCGGTAGCTGCTTGCGTATTGCCTTTCAGAATTGGTTCACAGCAGGTCTCAAACTCATTGCCTGACCCGCAATAACATTCTGCCATCTTTCTCTCCCAACTTGTTCAGAGGTTCCATAGGGGTAAGTTGGGGGAAACAATACCATGAGGTCAGCACAGCACCAAGATACGGCACCATCTGATTGAATAATTTTGCTGGAGATCACGCGCCTTGGTAAGCAAGGCCAGGCATTTGATAAAAATGGGCATTGTTAGCCCAACCTATTGTTTTTATTAGTAACAGTAAAAAAAGGCGGGTGCTGAACCCACCTTTATGCCTCTTTCATCGAGGCGATACTGTCAGGCGGAACGAGCCCATCTTGAAATCCCCTGTTCTCACTTTACCGGTTTAGAGAACTTCTAGGTTTCGCTCCTACGGGATTAATTATACTTGATGAATATGAAGATTTTATGACGCTTACTGACTATTCAAAGACCCAGCTCCCGTGCCCGTCTCTCCAGACGCTTTATCGAAATGGGGTATTTTGTACCCAATTCCTGAGCAAAAAGTGAAATTCTCAGCTCCTCCAACCCCCAACGTATCTCTTCGATTCTTTCATCGGCTCGCCCCTCTTTTCTGCACAATTCATCCCACTGCTGCCACTTCAGCTGTAGACCAGCCATCTCCTGCATCCTCTGTTGATCCCTGACAGCAGAATGAGCCAACTTTTCAGCTCGTTTTAGCACCCCATTCAGGTATCGGGGATACTCCTGAAGCTGCGTTTCAGGGACTGATTGCAAGAACCCCTTATAGAGCAGTCGATCCAGATGGCTCTGCATATCCAGGACCGACTTCATCCAATTTATCTGGCTGATGGAATTCACCGCTTTATGTGCCTGATTATAGGCTTCCAATATATTCAGCAGTTGCTTGCACATCTCATTGGAGATGGTCATCAATGCCCCTTTGCATGAGGTGCAGCGGGATTCAAAACTGGCCGCGTCCCTAATTTCGGACTGACCATCCAGAAAGGTCTTGTCGAAGACCTTATTGACCAGTTCATTCTCAATATTTTTAGCCTGTAAGTTACCGATACCTTCAGGCGCAGCGGGAACCTTGGCGTACATCAGTCGTATGCGATCCAAATTCAACAGATTCTTACGTAGATAGCGCGTCTCCTTAGGCAGCTTGAGCATCAGCAGACGTCTCACACCGGCTTTATGTGCCGCCTGTGCATTGAACTCAGAATCGAGTAGTTGAATGGCGACACTATCACCTTCGTCTATCAGAGATGGATAGCCTTGCAGTCGAATCCCCCCCTGCTCCACCGCCAACTGCTTGGGTAGTGGTTCAAAATCCCAGGATTTCAATCCATTGCGTTCCAGTTCCGGTGAACTGAGCTGGCGGTGCTCAGCCCTTTTCTGGGTCGCATGTTGTCTCTTCAAGCTGGATAGATTGCGGCTTGACTCCAACTGTTTACCTGATTGATCGACAACCTTCAGGCGCATTTGCAGATGCAGCGGTAGATCGTTCTGATTCCAGGCATCCTCTGGAATATGTACACCACTTAGCTGCTTCAGCCTCTCCCCCAAAACCTGTACTAGTGGACGATCGCTGGGCTTAACGCCTGACAGGCAAGCATCAGCAAAGTCGGGTACCGGTACAAAAGAGCGGCGTATTGACTTAGGCAGCCCTCTGATCAGCATAATGACACGCTCTCGCAACATGCCGGGGACAAGCCATTGCAGGCGGGCATCGCTGACCTGGTTGAGCACATCCTGAGGTACGACCAGGGTCACACCATCGGCATTGGTACCTGGTTCAAATTGATACTCCAATGGTAGCCGCATACCATTTAAATCGAGCTTCTCAGGGAACAGATCACTCGAAACCCGTTGCGACTCATCACGCATCAGATCTGCTTCTCTAAGATAGAGCAACTTCGGTTTGTCCTTTGACTGTTTACGCAACCATTTCTCGAAGGCAGGCGTGGTGGATATACCCTCAGCGATCCGTTCCTCATAAAAGCTGTAGATACGCTCCTCATCCACCAAAATATCCCGTCGCCTCGATTTCGCCTCGAGTTCATGTATTTCAGCAATCAACTCCTGATTGTGTCTCCAGAAAGGGGCTCGGGTATGGAAATCCCCATCTACCAGAGCAGAACGGATAAAGACTTCCCTGGCGACGACCGGGTCAATGGGACTGAAATTTATCTTTCGTCTGGGGGTCAGTGTAATGCCGAAAAGGGTTACCTTCTCATAACCGGCAACTTGTCCCCGCTTCTTCTCCCAATGGGGCTCTGAATAGCTTCGTTTCAGCAGATGACCTGCAGATTTTTCTATCCATTCAGGCTGAACCTGCGCAATGGTTCTGGCATAGAGTTTTGTTGTTTCCACTAACTCTGCCGCGATAATCCATTTTGGCTGCTTCTTGAAGAGACCTGAGCCTGGGTAGATAAAAAAACGGCTGTTTCGAGCCCCCATGTAGTCATGAGACTTACTTTTAAATCCAATATGGCTCAGCAGACCACTGAGCAACGCCATATGAATCTCTTCATAGCCCGCCTCTGCAGTCGCCTCTCGATAACCCATCTCATGCATCTGGCCACGTAACTGGGCATGGATATCATGCCACTCCTGTAGACGATTCCAGGAGAGAAAGTGCTGTTTGCACCAGCTATGAAACTTCCTTTTGGAGAGGTGTTTGCGTTGCTCTTCAACCTCTTTCCAGAGGGACAGATAGCCCATAAAATCAGACTGCTCATGGCGATGCTTTGCATGAGCTTCATCTGCCTGCTGCTGCTTCTCAAGCGGACGCTCCCTGGGATCCTGAACGCTCAATGCCGCTGCAATCACCAATACTTCTGACAGGCAGTGATGATGAGCCGCTTCAAGCAACATCCTGCCAATGCGTGGATCAACCGGCAGACGTGAAAGATGTCGTCCCAATCGGGTAACCCGGCGATCACCATCTACAGCACCGATCTCCTCCAATACCCGATAGCCATCTTTGATCAAGCGGTCGTCTGGAGGATCGATAAAGGGAAAATCACTGATATCCCCCAGTCCAAGCAGTTTCATCTGCAGGATGACTGAGGCTAGATTGGTTCGCTGGATTTCTGCTTCTGTAAACAGTGGGCGTTGAGTGAAATCCTCCTCGGTATAGAGTCGGATGCAGATACCGGCAGCGACACGTCCACAGCGTCCTTTCCGTTGATCAGCTGAGGCCTGAGAGACTCGCTCTATGGGTAGTCGCTGCACCTTGCTGCGATGGCTGTAGCGGCTGATACGGGCAAAGCCGGTATCAATCACATAACGGATACCGGGAACTGTCAGTGATGTCTCTGCCACATTGGTGGCCAGGACGATCCTGCGACTGGAATGAGGCTTAAAAACCCTCCCCTGCTCCTGAGCGCTCAATCTTGCATAAAGTGGCACCAGTTCAGTTGCTTTCAATTTATGTTTGCGCAGGTTTTCTGCAGTCTCGCGTATCTCCCGCTCACCACTCAGGAAAACCAGTATGTCTCCATGGGAGACAAGGGAGAGCTCATCCACGGCATCGACAATCGCCTGCTGCATCGGATCATCGCGTTCATTTTCCGGCTCATCCTCTTGTGTACGATAACGCACCTCTACTGGATAGGTGCGCCCCGACACCTCGATGATAGGTGCCTGATCGAAGTGATCGGCAAAACGCTGAGGATCAATCGTTGCTGAGGTAACGATCAGTTTCAGGTCAGGTCTCTTAGGCAGTAGCTGCTTCAGATAGCCCAGCATAAAATCGATATTCAGGCTTCGCTCATGGGCTTCATCAATGATCAGAGTATCATATTGGTTAAGATAGGGATCTTGCTGTATTTCTGCCAGCAGGATGCCGTCAGTCATCAACTTGATATGCGTCAGTGGGCCTACATGGTCGCTGAAGCGGATTTTATATCCTGCATGCTCTCCCGTTTTAGAGTCCAGTTCTGCGGCGACCCTGGCTGCCAGAGCACGTGCTGCCATACGTCGTGGTTGGGTATGACCGATAAATCCGGACACGCCTCTTCCAAGACTCAGGCAGATTTTTGGTAGCTGCGTCGATTTGCCTGATCCAGTCTCACCACAAAGAATTACCACCTGATTTTCTGAAATCAATCTCTTGATCTCATCCAAGCGCTGACTGACCGGCAGCTCAGAAGGAAACGAGGGTCGTGGGATAAGTGCCTGACGCTTTTCAAGTCTCTGCTGGGAGGCCTTGATCTGCTGTGTGAGATCGAGCATCGCCTTAGAGTAGTTGGCATCCTTTTCAGCGCGCTTTTTCAAACCCCGCAGGCGTCGCCTGAATCGATGACGATCTGCCATCATACAGTGCTCCAGCTCCTTGAAATCGGGGAGAGAATCCAGCTTCAGGATCGACTCTTTATCTGATGTTTCTCGCTGCACGCTTAACCTGGATCCATCATCCTGTTTCCGAAGATTGACCTTCCAAAACGAAAAAAACGGGCCGAAGCCCGTTGTTTCGCGCCCTTGGCCCAATAATAACTCAGTGGCCACCACCTTTGAGTGCCGAAACCATACCCTCTATTGTATCCTTGGCGTCACCAAAAATCAGCGAGGTATTATCCTGATAGAAGAGTAGATTATCCACACCTGAATAACCGGGACTCATTGAGCGTTTGAGGAAGTAGACCTGACGAGACTTGGATGCATCCAGAATCGGCATACCGTAAATCGGACTGGATGAGTCGGACTTGGCTGCCGGATTTACCACATCGTTGGCACCAACCACCAGGGTCACATCCGAAGTGGGAAATTCGGGATTAACCTCATCCATCTCCAAAACATGGTCATAAGGGATATCAGCCTCAGCCAAGAGTACATTCATGTGTCCAGGCATACGGCCGGCCACTGGGTGAATTGCGAATTTAACATCTACATCACGCTTTTCAAGCAACTCCATCATCTCTTTCAAGGCATGTTGCGCTTGGGCTACAGCCATACCGTAACCGGGGACAATAATCACTTTACCAGCATCCTCCATCCAATAGATGGCATCATCCACAGAAGCAGACTTGACCCCTTTTTGCGCCGCTTGCCCAACGGCACTGGTCTCACCCCCGCCATCGCTGCCGAAGCCACCAAACACTACATTGATGATTGAACGGTTCATGGCCCTGCACATGATGAAAGAGAGAATAGCACCAGAGAAGCCCACCAAAGCACCGACTATGATCAGCAGCAGATTACCCAGGGTGAAACCGGTCGCAGCCGCCGCCCATCCTGAGTAGCTGTTCAGCATGGAGATTATAACCGGCATATCCGCGCCACCTATCGGGATAATCAAAGTAAATCCGAGCACAAATGCCAACAGGGTCATCAACACAAGGGAGGTCATACTTTCGGTCATGCCAAAATGGACGCCGAGTAAGACAGTGGCAACAGCAAGTGCTGCGTTCAGCATATGCTGTCCCTTGAACTTGACTGGAGCACCACTCACTAACCCTTGTAACTTTGCAAAAGCCACTACTGACCCTGAGAAGGTAATGGCACCAATGATAATGCCAGCAGATAACTCACCCATCATCACCGGATTGAGGGTACCTGCCAGGTCATGGTTAAGGTAGGTGCCGATGGCTACCAATACTGCAGCCATACCGACAAAACTGTGTAGTGCAGCAACGAGTTGAGGCATTGCGGTCATCTCAACCCGCGAAGCGAGTACGGTACCTATCAACGCTCCTGCAACCACACCTGCAACAATAAAACCGTATGACTGAACCTCACTGCCAAGCAGCGTGGCAACTATGGCAATGGCCATACCTGCCATACCGAGATAGTTGCCGCGTCTCGCCGAGGCAGGATGTGTGAGGCCTTTCAAAGCCAGGATAAAGAGTATCGCTGAGATGAGGTACGCGATCGATTGGGTATTTGCTGAAATCTCCATTGTTCAGGTTCTCACTTATCTTTTTTCTTGAACATGGCAAGCATGCGATTTGTTACTAAGAATCCGCCGAAGACATTTATCGAGGCCAACAACACTGCGATAAAGCCGAAGATTTCAGCCGCAGTGCCAACCGACTCGAGACCGGTGACGAGTAATGCACCAACGATGATAATTCCAGAAATCGCATTGGTCAGTGCCACCAATGGCGTATGGAGTGAAGGCGTTACCCCCCAAATCACATAATACCCAATGAAGCAGGATAGAACGAAAACATACAGTGCAACTAGTGTGTCAGGCATAGGATCACTCTTTATCGTTTATTTATTTGAAGTGTGCGTTTTGAACAACCTGTGACACGTCATCATTCAGGTTTAAGACGCATTGCCGATGTGATCTCGTCCTCTTCAAGGTTTTTCAAGACCAGACCATCATCGGTTTTTTCCACCATGATATCCAAAAGGTTCATAATATTGCCTCCATAGAAGGCACTGGAATCCGAGGGCACCATCGAGGGATAGTTGGTATGACCTACCAGGGTTACGCCATGTTTTACGACGACTTTATCAGCCTCGGTCAGTGGACAGTTACCCCCGTTTGCCGCTGCTAAATCTACGACTACTGAACCCTCACGCATATTCTTGATCACCTCCTCGGTAATCAATGTCGGTGCTGGTCGACATGGGATTAATGCAGTAGTGATAATGACATGGGCTTTGCTCAGCTCGTCGGCCAATGCCTGCTGCTGCTTTGCCTTGGCTTCGTCAGATAGCTCTTTCGCGTAGCCACCCTCACCCGATCCGCTCTCACCAACATCCAGCTCGATAGCCTTGGCCCCGAGTGACTCGATCTGCTCCTTTGTTTCTGGTCGAATATCGTAGGCCAGAACATCAGCTCCCAGGCGTCTGCCTGTGGCAATTGCCTGTAATCCGGCAACACCAGCACCAAGCACAACCAACCTTGCTGGTTTGGCAGAACCTGCAGAGGTCATCATCAATGGTAGAAATCGACCATAATGAGCCGCTGCCTCAATGACCGCGCGATAACCGGAAATATTACTCTGGGATGAAAGCGCATCCATAGCCTGAGCCCTTGAGATGCGCGGTACCCGTTCCATGGCAAGAAACACAACATCTTTGTCGAGGACCTGCTTGAGAGTCTCATCCTGTTCACAGGATTCGATGTGAGATATCAGGATTGCACCTTTTGGGAGTTCAGCCACTTCAGCAGCAGAGGGCTTGCGCACTCTTATCAGGATATCTGCCTTAAGTGCTTCGGATGCAGAAACAATCTGGGCGCCAGATTGCTGATATTGTTGATCGGAAAAGTGGGCATTCTCACCAGCACCGGATGTAACATCTATTTGAAAGCCCTTAGCGATCAATTTTTTTGCCACATCGGGGGAGAGCGCAACCCGGTTCTCACCCACCACGGATTCTTTTAACAGGCCTATTTTCATCTTTTTTTACTCAGCCAAATTTATGTCAATTGAATTCATCAGATTCAGATTGCGAAGCATTATCCAGCCAAAACAGGCTATTCACAAGAGCATATGATTGCTGCCAGTTAACACACCACTGGGTGTAGAAGATAGCATAGCCTGGAAACATTAAGATTAATTAATCTATTTATTACAATAGGTTAAGCAACAATAATCAATTCAGACCTGTGCCGTACAACAACCAAATGGGTGTAAAAAAGCAACTATATGGATAGAGATAAATTTCTTGTTTTTGGGATTATTTTCACAAACTAAGAGTTTAAATAATCAAACGATTCGTTAAAAAAAACTGCCAGCCTTGGATAAAACAGCAAAACTTTATCGATAAGAACAAGAATCGAGAGTTTGTTTCTGCAATCTTTAGAGGGTAAAAACCCTTAAATCAACTTTTCATGGAAAGCGTTATCAGACACTGAAAATGGAAACTGTAAGATCCTCGAAAGAAAGAGTAATTCCTGAAGCTTCACAAATTGCCTGATTAATAGTATGTGCCGTAATAATTTTCGCCTTTACCCTCTCGGCTTTTGTTCAACACCAGTCCTATGGCCTTCTCTTCATCGAGCCGTGACAGTGAATCTTTGATCGCTTCCACTGGCGTTTGTCCCGCTTCCACAACCAACAGAATCTGACCCATATGTTGATTTATAACAGCTGCTTCACTGGTTGCCAGAATCGGAGGGGAATCAAAGATAATAATCCTGTCTTTATATCGACTGGACAACTCATCCAGCAGTCGCTCCATCTCAGTACTGGCAAGGAGTTCTGTCGATTTTTCCGAACGAGTACCTGCTGCAATCAACTTTAATCTCGGTATTTGGGTCTGAATGATGACATCACCCACATGACACTGCTTATCACTCAGCAGATCGATCAGACCCTTTTCATTTTCGATGCCGAGTAGCCGACTCATTGAGTACTTCAGTACATCCCCATCAATCAACAGTACGGTGGAATCTAATTCTGTTGCAATACTCAGGGCAAGATTGAAGGCGGTAAAGGTTTTACCTTCCGAAGGCAAAGAGCTTGAAATTGAGACCAGATTGCTGTGGGCTAAAGGGGCAGCTCCCTTACCCAAAGCATTTCTGATTATCGGTCGTTTGATGATCCGATACTCCTCTGACAACTGCTTGTTGCCGGCATGAGGCACTATGTGACCAATTTTTGAGAGGGCTTCATAGTCGAGGCGTACCCGCTTCGATTCCTGCTCAGGATCTGACTTTTCTCTCTCTTTAGGTCTCTTTTTCTCTTCTGGTAATTGTGTTTCAGAGACTGTCTTGGTTGCCACCACTTCGGTTGCAGCCATCTCAGAAGTTACAACCGCTTCGGGCGCTGCCATCTCAGCAGTAACCTTCCCCTCTTCTACAGACTGTTGGGACTCTGCATCAGGCGAAGCTGCTTTTTTACTCTCTGTCTTCGATTTAGCGAGACGCTCAATCGCTTTTTCTATGCTGCTCATTTAAACCATTTCCAATTTCGATGGCACTGTCTGAATATAGTCGGAACCGGTTGATCAGAACCAGGTTTCCGGAATGATCAGCACGTCTCCAGGTATCATTTTCACGTTAGCAGAAATATCACCGTCACGAATCAGGTCATCCAATCTGACACGATACTGAGAGGTTTTTCCATTGATCTTACGAACAATTGTGGCGCTGTTGCCGGATGCAAATTCAGTCAACCCACCGACCTCGATAATTACATCCAACAGGGTCATTCCTTCACGAAATGGGATGGACTGGGGTTGAGAAGCCTGTCCAACAACACGAACCTGCTCTGTGTAGCGTCCAACAAACTGTCTAACACTAACTGTAACTTTAGGGTTTTTTACAAACTTTGATAGTCGGCTTTCGAGATTTCTTGCCAGCTGGGTAGGTGTTTTACCACTCGCCTGCAGATCCTCCACCAAAGGTGTCGTGATGAGACCGTCAGGACGAACAACCACATCTGTGGTCAGTTCCTGGTCTCCCCAGACAAAAACATTCAATGTGTCCCCTGGACCGATCAAATATAGCGGTGAAGAGGGTGAATTGCCATCCTGACCCCCAGTTCCTCCGGAGTTGGCTGCATTCATTTCTGGCGTGCCGGAACAGGCAGTCACCAGAAGTAAACAGAATGGAATTATAAATTTTTTAATTTTCATATAACGTATTGATAACATAACACTTTCCTGTCATATAATGATATCAAGAACAGATCCTGATGTAGTGTCTCACACTAATGCGCGATTACTGAGGCCCACACAGACCCCTGGATGCCCCGATGGAAATGCCTTTGGGATGCACAGGCACAACGCAGGATTGGGGCTGTCAGGCCTACCTCCAGGCGAGACACTAAACTAGTTCTAACCATTTGCGGATGATAACTCACTTAACAGCTGTTTGGCTTCATTGGATTCTTGAAATTGCTGATTATTTTCAAAAACAGACTCAAGAATCTCGCGAGCTTCCCCCTTTTGCCCCACTTCCGCCAGCATCACTGCATAGTGGTAAAGTATGGATGGATCGGAAGTTCTGTTCAAAATTGGCCTTATCAAATTAAGGGCCGCCTTAGTATCCCCAGTCTGGTGCTTAAGCCAGGCGTAGGTATCAGTAACTGCCAGGGATGAATCACCAACACGTTCAAACGCCCTGCGCGCTAAATTCAGTGCCCTTTCAGGTTTAGAGTCAAATATCAGCAGCGCTGCATTGTTCAGCGCCACAATATTCTCGGGTTCTACCGATAATAGCTCATCGTAGAGTTTTACAGCATTCTCAACCTTTCCATTGGACTGGTAGATCATTGCCAGCGCCAATTTCGCTTGATTATCTCCACCTGGTTTTGTCTCGATTCTGCGTGTCAGTAGTGCAGTTGCCGAGTTGATATCACCATTCATGGCGTAGAGATCGGCCAGTTTTCTATAGAGAACAAAGGGCGCCTCTGGAGATAGATGTTTTTTCAGCTGGGATATAGCAGTCTGGGGTCTGCCTCTGGCCTGGGCCACTCCGGAGAGCAGTATGATTCCCGTGTATTTAGTCTCTGGCTTGTTACTCAGTGCCTTGGCTACAGATTCTGCTTTATCGAAGCGCTTGTCTCCGAGGGCAATCTTGAAATGCAGCAATTGACCCTTCTGCGACAAGGGCCTGGCCTTGTCGAGGGTTGACTGTGCAGACTTATAGTCTCCACGTTTACTCTGCAGATCTGCCAACTGCAGATAAGCATCCCGATTGTCAGGATTGATTGTGATCATTCTTTCAATCAGTGATTCTGCCTGCTCGTGGTTACCCATCTGTTGATCCATTTCAGCTATCAACGAGAGTATGGCCGGATTCTCACTCTGTCGCAGGGCCGGATCATCCAGATACTTAGCGGCCTTTTCTGCCTGTTTTGTTCGCAAATAGTAGCGAGCGATGATAATCCGAGGCAGCGTACTATTTCTTGATGATTGAGCCGCTCTGTCGAGCCATTTCAAGGCTTCGTTCTGTTGTCCGGAGCGTTCACTTATCTGCGCTAACAGTAGCATTGCATGTGTGTTGTAAGGATCCGTCGCCAACACAAGATTGAGATGCTCACTGCCTTCACTCAATCGGCCATCCTCAAGATCCATTCTGCCAAGGGCAACAAGCGCCGGTGTGTAGGCAGCATCTGACTCCTCTGCCTTATTCAGATTACTCCGCGCTTCACGTCGATTGCCTGACAGTAGCTCGATCACTGCCCGCAGATAGAAATCCGTGGCGGTCAGCGCCATGCCGCCAGCGAAGACCTGGTCTGACTGCTTTCTGGCAGATTCAATATCCTGTTTCTTCAGATATGAGAGGATCAGCAGGTTACTGCTGTTACCCTGCTGTGAACTCTCCAGCTGCTCTAACTCTGCAATGGCGTCATCTACCGCACCTTGGCTCAGGTAGAGCTTTGCCAGCTCTTCACGAATACGCGTATTCTCCGGATGGGATTTAACCGCTTCTTTCAGATACTCAACCCCCTGCAGATAATCACCAGACTGACTCGCTGCAGAGCCAATCATGGAGAGCAGTTCATAATCTCTTTGCTGTTCACCAGAAGATTTGAGAATCTTAAGCGCTTCCTTTGGCTTGTTCAGTCTGAGTTTGATCTCCCCCAGCAACTTTCTCGCCTGCAGGTGTGTTGGCACCTGGTTTACATAGCGCGATAACAGCACATTCGCCTGCTCCAGGTTGTTTTCCGAAAAATGGGTTGCCCCCAGCAGTAGTACGGTCGGCAGATGACTGGGTAAGGCAGTATGAACCTCTGTCAGTTCAGTTTTAGCAGCATCATATTTTTTGTCGATATAGTTGTGTAGTCCTGATAAATAACCGACGATCGGATTGCTCTTATAGCCTCTCTTCAGCTCTTCCAGATAGAGCTTGCTCTCATCGAATTTAGATTTCTGAACCAGTAATTGAATCAACGAAACCTTTGTCAGAAACTGCTCCTGCTTTGAGTCTTCCGGTTGAGCCAGTGCGATTGCCCGTTTCAAAGACTCTATCGCCTGATCGAACTCCTGCAGCTTCGACTGTATCCCCCCCAAGGCTCGCCACACTTGATGATTTTCAGCATCCAGAGCAATGGCCTTGTTGAGAAATTCAATTGCCTGTTCGTCATTATTCCGCATGCTCGCTGCTTTAGCCCGAACGACAAGGGCATCAACATTGTTTTGTTCAATTTGCAATAATTCCTGAGCCAACTCATCTGCCTTTTCTGGCTGACGAACATGGATATATGAATTTGCGACTTTGCTGTTTTGGGTTTTCTTATCCAGATCGGAAAAATAACCTTTCTCAAATCTTTCAACTATATTCTGATGTTTTGCCTGCAGCTCCCAGGCAGTGATGATGATCTGTTTGGCCTCAACACTTACTTCCTGAGAAACAGTGATACTATTGATCTCCTTTTCTGCAGAGCTACCATCACCCAGTGCTAAATAACTTTTTGCCAGCAGAATTCTCGCAGCCTGGTAGTCAGAATTTGCTTGCAATAAATTTTTGAGTTCGATAATTGCTTTTGAATATTCTTTATTCGAATAACTTGCCGATGCATCCTGAAATCGGCTCTCTTCACTGACACCACCGGAACAGCCTGACAACAGCAAAATAACTGTAATCAATATCGAGAGAAGACTTTTCATCGATCCATTCCCATACCTAACCATGTATTTCATTAAATCTAATTGCATCCTAAACATTTTCTCTATTTCAAACTGTATTTATTAACTAAATCGTAGAGAGTCGGTCTACTGACGCCCAATAGATCAGCTGCCTTGGAGACATTTCCACCAACATAACTCATAGCCCGTATTATGGCTCTTGCTTCAGCGCGCTCTCTGACCGCCCTCAGATTGATCGGCATGGCATCCCCACCATCACTATTCAACTGAAGCTCATCCGGCGTTATCAACTGGTCATCAGCCATCACCACCGCGCGTTTTATCCGGTTTTCCAGCTCTCGCACATTCCCTGGCCAGTTGTATTCTTCGATTGCGCGCAAAGACTCTGTTGTAAACCCATTCACTTTGGAAGCATTTTGTTTGGCGTACTTGGACATGAATGACCAGGCCAACAGTACAGCATCCCCGGCTCTATCTCTTAACGGTGGGATATTGATGATTATCTCGCTGATTCTGTAATAGAGATCCTCTCGGAACTCACCACGCTCTATCTTCTCCTCCAGATCCTGGTTAGTGGCACAAACCACTCTAATATCAACGGGTATCTCTTCTCGTCCACCAATCCTCTCGATCACTCTTTCCTGCAGAAAACGCAACATTTTAGCCTGTAAACCAATCGGCATATCGCCGATTTCATCGAGAAACAGCGTCCCACCATTGGCTGACTCTATCTTTCCTATAGTCCGCTTGGACGCCCCGGTAAAAGCACCCTTTTCATAGCCGTATAGTTCACTTTCAAGAAGATTCTCTGGAATTGAGGCGCAGTTAATTGCAGCAAATTTTTCACCACTCCTATCGCTCAAGCCGTGTATTGCTCTGGCCAGAACCTCTTTACCGGTTCCACTTTCCCCCAGTAGTAGCGCGGTGATATTTGTGGGGCTGACCTTTTCGATAACCCGGCAGAGTTCAATCATTTCAGGACTATTCGCCACAACGCCGTCCAAGGGGGAGTAACGTTGCATCTTGTTCAGTCCCCTATTCTCCTCTTCCAGGCCATGCACATGATAAGCACGTTCAATGATCACCCGCAGTACATCGGGATCTATCGGCTTTTGATAGAAGTCATAGGCACCTAGATCAATGGCTTTAAGTGCATTTTCCCGATCATCATTCCCTGTCACCACAATAATCTTCGTCTGTGGCATGAGACTGAGTATTTCCTGCAAGGTGGCAAACCCCTCACTGACATTCGTCGGATCGGGGGGCAAGCCAAGATCCAGAGTAACGACGGGGGCTGTTGTTTTTCTCAACAGATTTATTGCGCTGGCACGATCACCTGCAATGTGTACGTCATAACCATCGAAACTCCATTTCAACTGACTTTGAAGTCCTGGGTCGTCCTCGACAATAATAAGTGGTTTTAATTGATTGTTGGCTTTACTCACGCAATTACGCCTCTACAGTTGCATCAGGCTGTCTGCCTGCTGCAGACAATGATTGATTCAGCGGAATGGAAATTGTGAAGCTTGTTCCCTTGCCGATATGACTCTCCACACTCAGACTTCCTTTTAGTGAATTAACATACTCTCTGGTTTCATAAACTCCGATACCCATCCCAGCATTTCCCTTGGTCGTTTGAAAGGGACGAAACAACCGCTCCTTAATGAATTTATCTTCCATACCTGAACCGTTATCCTGAATGGTAATGATTGCACGCTCATCCATTTTCTCGACCGTGACATTAACCTCACCATCTCTATCGGTTGCTTCCTGAGCATTTTTAATCATGTGTACCAATATGGCTGTGAATCGATCTTTATCAGCAATAATTTCAAGATAGTTGTGTTTGATACTCAACTTCGGTTTAGGCTCATAGGCATACAACTCATTGACTGCTTGAGCTGCAGACTCCTCTATGTAGAACTGTTTGGTTTTAGTCGATTCAAATCTACCTTGCCTCAATTGGGCAAGTAGTCGTCCCATTTTATTGACAGCATTTCCGATGGTCTTTACCGCATCATCCATAAATGCAGGATTATTTCTATGTCGCTCAGCATTTTTAACGACTAATTCCAACTGCGCAATCAGGTTTTTCAGATCGTGTACCACGAAAGCAGAGAGCCGATTGAAAGCCTCAAACTGATTGGCACGATTCAGCGCTTCTGAGGTTTGCAGCAACGCCAGATATCCACCAGCCTGTTTGGCAGCCGCCTTAATCAGATCACGATCTTCCCAGTTTATTGACAGATGAGCTTGTGATCTGACAAGCAGTACGAATCCTATCAGGGCATCGTGGTGTTTGATAGGTACAATCAACCAGGCACCTTCGATGGCTGTTACCTTCTGATCGATGGAGAGATTATCGTAACGTTCCGGAAATCTAGACAACTCATCGATGTCGATAATCCAATCACTGATTCGAAAATAGCGGATCAGTTTGCTGTTTGACTCGATATCAAAGCTCAGATCAGGCACTTGCCAGTGGCTGCTACACTGGTAGCGGCCGTCGTCACTCAATATCCATAAATAGCCACCTCGTGCTTGCACAGAGTCTGAGATAGCCTGAACGACGCGGGTACGTATTTCACCACCACCAGGCCCTTCAGAGAGGGTCTGAACCACCCTCAACCACTCATCCCGCCAATCGTACTTGTAGCTAAAAAAGTGTTTATTAACAAAAACTTTCAGCTTTCCCCTTAGGGTTCCTGAAAACAGTACAACTGCCAAAAAAGAGATCCCGGCAAAAACAAAGGCGATCTGTGTTGCCTTACCCCAGGTTCCCCCGTAATAGCGTATGTAGTACCCCACAGCTGCCATAAGGATCAGATATCCACCAGCCGCAAGTAGGGTTGTGGCATGAAACACTACCTGCCTGGAGACAAAAACACGTACAGACCAACTTGGATTTCGTGTTGCAGCAACTGCCACAAAAGGGGCAACCAAAGCACTGGTAAAGCCCCGGGCCTGCCACAGAGTAGCATCCACTTGCTTGAACATTAAAGCATCGGCATAGAGGAATAAGTCGTAAACGAAGAGTGTTCCCATCCCTATATATAGGTACTTCACCGCCCAACGCATCTCAGGACGGGTACTACGATAGAGTTGTTCAATCAGAATCAGGCCGGCAACAGCAAACCCCAAATGGCCGACCAATTGAAAGCTGGCTGTCCCGCCCCAGTTGCGAACACCAGGAAACAGTTGCGCAACCAATTCAACACCAAGCAGCAAGGCAGAAATTGAGAAAATGGCAACCGGAGCATAGCGTAAAAGACCGGTCTCACCCCCAGCAGCGGTTTTGAGTGTTTTCAAAAGTCGGAACAGAAAGGCAAACCAGGCGATATTCTTCGCTATTTCAAATAGTTGATAGGTATTGACTGTGAGAGTGGACTCCTGAACCTGGAAGGCGATAGCCGTCAGTGCCCAGCAGGCCGAGGTGGTAGAGGCAATAAGTAGATAGGTGCCTTCTATGCGGCCACGCCAGCTTGTCAGCAGTAACACGCTGAAAAGCAGGAATAGCGATGCCGAAAAAGTGTAGCCGATTATTCCTATAGTCAAGCAGTCATCCTCAATGGTTCGGATATTCCTCAATCTGCACTGAACTTTTACATGCCGGCAAAGACTTACAACTGTGGGATATTAAACCCGACATCCTAAAAGGTTGTATACAGACTCTATCGGTACCGGGTAAATGGTGTAGTTCTCATGCAGTTTGAAGATTTAGAGTAATGAGAAACAATAAGGTCTATTGCCTGGGAATGGTACATCCATTGATCCCTGCAAATATACCTTTAGTGATAATCTCCTCTCTACTCACCCTGCGCGTGGTTCTCATTTGTATCAGTTCCCTGTTGTCTTTTTTTATTTTAATAATCGACAGCACAATCGAAAAACTGCAGATGTTTCTACATCAACGGATGCTCTGGAAGGTATCGCTTACACTACCTGATGCGGCAGATTTGACGATCGGATATGATTGATATCTCTTCGCCAACCCCATGCCAGCCTATGGCCACAGCCGCTATAGTATACAAAGTTAGTGAAGCGATTCACTCTATCAGGGTGATTTTTAACAGGAATCTGGATTCTGACCCATATTCCCCTGATAATAGCCCACCTTTACTATCGATCAACACGGAAAATTGACAGGGTTCAACCATATGACCATCAATGCAGTCTCCCCAATACCCCGCCAGGCAACAGCCTTGGGCAATTCTTCAATAAAAGGAAAATATTCTAGAAAATTCAATGGTTTCACACTCATAGAAGTGATGGTTGTGGTGGTCATTTTGAGCATCCTCGCCGCAATTGTTGTACCTAAAATTATGGATAGACCAGAACAGGCACGAAAAACAAAAGCTAAAAGTGATATCCGCGCACTGGAAGCTTCACTGAATCTCTACCGTCTGGATAACATGATCTACCCAACAACTGATCAGGGACTTGAAGCCCTGGTCACCAAGCCGACCGATTCCCCGGAACCCAGAAACTGGAAAGAAGGTGGATATCTCGACAGACTGCCTATGGATCCTTGGGGCAACCCATATCTGTTCCTGAGCCCCGGTACTCATGGTGTTATCGACATCTACTCAGCCGGCCTGGATCTGCAATCCACTGACGATGACATTGGTAACTGGAATCTGGAGTGAACCCTCCCTGCTCATCATCAAACAGCCCTCGTTCGAGGGCTTGGATAGCGCACACTCCCAAGGGATTGGGAATGGGCTTTACCCTGATCGAGGTAATGGTCGTGGTGGTCATAATCGGGATTTTGATCAACTATGTCGCCATCTCATTTGGTCGAAACGGGCCGGCAGACATGCTTAAAGATGAAGCCCAGCGTCTTACCAGTCTGATTGAGCTGGCCAGTGAAGAGGCCTTACTCAGATCGGTTATGATCGGTGTGGACATTACTGAGGAGAGCTATGGCTTTCTCAGCCTCAATGAGGGAGAGTGGGAGACGGTTTCTGATACGCTGTTTCGTGAGCGTCAGCTGCCTGAAGAGCTGGAAATCAGCATTGCCACCGCACTCCCCGAAGGTGATGACGAAGAGAAAAGGACACCGGAGATCATCCTCCTTAATAGCGGAGAGATGACCTCCTTCGATATAAAAATCAGCTCTGAGCTTGTTGAAAGTTACTATCGTTTAACAGGCAATGAGCTTGGAGAGCTCTCTCTGGAACATGTCTCACCCTAATAAGACACGATTAAAGCATCGCCCAGGTATCAGGCCATCGGCAGGATACCGCCACAAAGGCTTTACCCTGCTGGAGATTCTAATCGCACTGGCCATTCTCGCCATTGCCCTCTCCTCTATTATTGCTGTTGCATCAAATCAATCGTTGAATGTTGCCTATTTACGAGACAAGACCCTCGCCCATTGGGTCGCAATGAACCAGATCACAGAACTACAGATAGCTAACCAGTGGCCTGCTACCGGAACCAAGAAAGGGGATGAGGAGATGGGGCTGAAGAAATGGTATTGGCAGCGGGAGATCACTAAAACCCCGGATGACCGGGTCAGACAAATTGAGATACGCGTGTTTCGTAACAAAGACGATGAAAACAGCGTAACCCGTCTTGTCAGCTTTCTCTCACAACCGATCTGATGACAACTTCTTTAAATATTTGCGCCAACCATCCGCAACCTCACAACCGATTTGAGCGGGGATTCACTCTGCTCGAACTGTTGATTGCAATTACCATCTTCGCCATCCTGGCCACCTTCGCCTATTCTGGTCTTAATGTGGTGCTCGAAACAGAACATCAGACCAGCCAGTACAGTCAACGCATGTCTCAACTGCAACTTGCATTCAGTCTGATTCAGCGGGATATCGAACAAGCGATCGACAGGCCCATTCGTGATCAACATGGTGACGAACTGGCTGCACTCATAACTGGCGGATTTGCCGGTACTCTTCTCGAATTGACCCGTGGTGGCTATGCAAATCCCATGAAACTGCCACGCAGCAACATGCAACGGGTAGGTTATCTAATCGAGGAAGAGACCCTCTATCGACTAACCTGGAAAATACTCGACAGGGCCCAGGATAGTGAACCTCACCGATACGAATTGATCGACAACATAGAGGAGCTTGAGCTGGTCTATTACGACCATGAGATGAAAAAGCAGAATCAATGGCCCCCTGACAGTTTTGACCTCGATTCAGGAGATAAACCTGGCTTACCCACTGCTATTGAAATGAACATGGAACTCAAGGATTGGGGTAAAATAAGACGTCTGTTTGCTCTGGCTCGTCCCATACCTGACGAAAATCCTGATCAAGGAAAGAAGCAATAATGGTGGCGCATCACAGGCTGAAAACCCAACAGAGGGGAATCGCACTAATCACCGCCATTGTGATTGTTGCCATGGCATCAATTGCTGCTGTGGCGATGACTCATAGTCTCCAACTCAACATCCGTAGAACTGGCAATATTCAAGCTGCCGACCAGGCCTACTACTACACATTGGGCAGCGAAGCCTGGTCCCGGGGCATGTTGATACGGGATCTGAATGATGATGAGGGAAAGAAGTACGATGGCCTGGAGGAGAACTGGGCCCAGGAACTGCCGCCAACCCCAGTAGAGGGTGGTGAGGTTCAAGCTCTCACAACCGACCTTCAGGGCCGCTTCAACCTGAATAACCTCTACTTGGAAGCAGAGGCTGAAGAGGAAACGAAGAACCAGGTTAGTGTACAGTTGGCCATATTCAAACGCATGCTGTTGGCGCTTGAATTACCTGAGTCAATTGCTCAGGCAACAAAGGACTGGTTGGATGGTGATAATAAAACCTCCTACCCTGATGGTGCAGAAGATATTGAATATTTAAGTCAGGACCCACCCTATCGGACCGCTAACGGATTCATGGCCAGCATAACCGAACTCAGACTCATAAAGGAGATGGATCAGGAGAGCTATGAAAAGCTGGCGCCCCATGTTAT
Organism: Candidatus Thiodiazotropha sp. AKIB8; assembly: GCF_058244675.1. Classification (NCBI taxonomy): domain Bacteria; kingdom Pseudomonadati; phylum Pseudomonadota; class Gammaproteobacteria; order Chromatiales; family Sedimenticolaceae; genus Candidatus Thiodiazotropha; species Candidatus Thiodiazotropha sp. AKIB8. The sequence goes on from NZ_JBSYOO010000031.1 coordinate 63,947, forward strand.
TGCTCTGCCTGTGAAGAGCGCGATTAATGTCAACACAGCCGATCAGATTGTGTTACAAAGTCTGATCAGTGACCTCTCTGAAGCCGATGCAGAACAACTTATAAGTGAGCGAGAAGAGAACCCGTTCAAAGAGCCGGCATCCTTTATTGCAAGAGTTAGAGAACTTTTGGATGAAAATAAAGTAAAATCTGAAGATATAGAGCCATTGATCTCTGTAGACAGTCACTTTTTTCAGTTGGAGACGGTTGTACGAATGGAAAATAACAGCCAAAGATTGGTCAGTCGCCTGTATAAAGGCAGTAAGGATGTTGTGGTCTTATCCCGCACTATTGGGGTCTATTGATGGCTGAACAATTCATTCTGCAGTGTCATGATTCATCTTGTAAGCAGGTCACCTGGTCGACCAAAGGTGCTGGTGTCAATGAAGCAGGCGAAGGCAGCCTTGCGCAAGCATCTCAATTGGCTAAGGGCCGACGTACCCTGGTCTTGATCCCTGCTGTCGATATACTGATCACTTCAGTCAACATACCCACACGTAACCGCCAGCGTCTATTACAGGCAATCCCCTTCTCACTGGAGAATGAGCTCACCGAGGACATCGATCAGCTCCACTTCGCTGCTGGCACCATGGACAGTGATGGCATTACACCTGTAGCCGTCATCTCAAGACAAAAACTGGATGATTGGCTGGAAAAGCTCGATTCCGCAGGTATCGAACCCCTCGGCTTCTATCCCGACCTGCTTGGCCTGCCTCTGGATAGTGATGCCTGGAGCCTCTATCAAAGCGATCAGAGCCTGCAGATTCGCACCCAGTCCAATCTGGGATATAGCGCAGACGCTATTAATGGTGGCGAACTTCTCAAGCTGGCATTACAGCAGGCTGGTGAGTCAGCACCCGGGAAATTGACCCACTACAAGCTCAAAGAGAGCGTCCTCAGTTTAGACCTGGGTAGTATTGCGCCAGAGTGTGAAATCATCGTCAGAGAGGTAGACGATCTTACCCATTTGACCAATCTACTCGGCAACAACTTAAAAGAAAAAGAGCAGATCAATCTACTGCAGGGAGAGTATCAGCGGGTCGATAAAATGACGCTCCAATGGAAGCGTTGGCTTCCGGCTGCAGCACTTGGAATGATTTTAGTCGCCCTTTCGATCGGCACGACCCTGCAGGAATATTTTCATTACAAGCAACAGAGCACAGAGTTACATGCTCAAATCAGGCAGACTTTCCAACAAGCCTTTCCGAATGTAAAACGTATCGTTGACCCTCGGGTACAGATGGAACAACAGCTAAAAAGAATGCAGCAGGGACAGTCGGGGAGTTTCGCGCAGTTTGCCAGTCTCTTTGTACCGGCAGCGAGTGTCATCAAAAACAGCCCCAATACAACACTCGAAAATATCAGCTTTCGAGATGGTCAACTCAATTTACAATTGACCATCAAGGAGCTACAGGCTCTGGAGAACTTGAAAAAAACGATCGAGAGCAAACGGCTCAATGTTGAGATCCGCTCTGCCAATGCCGCGGACAACAATGTCACCTCCCACCTCAGAATCACTGGAGGATCGTGATGAAGCAGTGGTGGAACAGTAAAACTCCCCAGGAACACCTTGCCATGATCATTGGCGGGTCAGCAGTGTTGATTCTGTTGCTCTATCTGATCATATGGCGACCTTTCGAGCAGAACCTCGAACAGAAAGCACTTCAGGTAGCTAGCCAGCAATCCACCCTGCAGTGGATGAAGGGGAACCTCGATCTCGTCAAGAGTCTGCGTTCCAGTCAGGGTAACAGAGGCTCTCGCACGAATGAGGCCCTGCTTACTTTGGTTGACAGAACAGCAAAAAAGGCTGAATTACGACAACTGATAAAACGCATCAAACCTCAAGGAGATAACTCAGTACAGCTTTGGGTTGAACAAGCCTCTTTCGATATATTAGTTCGTTGGCTGGGCCAAATGACTCAGGAATATGCCCTGGATATCGAATCACTCAACATCGATCGACAGGATGGCCCCGGTCTAGTGAATGCGCGACTTGTTCTACAGCGGGGAGGTGATGGAAAATGAGATGGAGAAGTTACCTGTTGATTGGTGTAGTGGCTTATCTCCTGTTTGTGCTGATTGAACTGCCAGCTCAGCATGTTTTAGGTTGGGCGACAGCGGGCACCAAGCAACCACCTTTCACCTATGGAACGATCAAAGGCAGCCTCTGGCGTGGCAAGATGGAAGCAGTCACTGTTCATGGGATACCAGTGGATAAACTCAAATGGCGTTTCACCCCCACTGAGTTGATTTTCGGTCATATCGGCTTCGAGATCATTGTCAATCATGCAGGCCAGGAGCTACAGGGCAATATCGCGATAGGATCAGGGGATCAGATTCAGATTGAGGATATCAGTGGTGAAATTCCCGCATCTATGATTCCACCAATGATCGATTTGTCCCAGATTGGCGTAGGAGGCAATGTCTCTCTTGATGTTCAACAATTAACCCTGACAAAGAATCAAATCACAGCTGTAGAGGGAGAGATACAGTGGCTCGACTCTTCTTTAAAAGGCCCTTTTGCACTCAAGGTTGGTGATCTGAAGGCAGATCTATCAACCGGCCAAAAAGGTGAAGTCAAGGCAAGAATCAAAGACTTGGGAGGAGCAACATCTGTAGATGGGGAACTTAGTCTCACAACAGATGGAAACTTCCAGGTAAAAGGACAGATCAAACCAGGAACGGATTCTGATCCCCGCCTGGGAAGCGCCCTCAAGGCAATCAGTAAACAACAGTCAGATGGTAGCTATAGGATAACTTATAGCACCCGTCTTTAGCATACTGTTTTACCTGGTATGCCAATGCGCTATCATCTGCTATTATGGAATGCATTACATATTCGACATAAACCCATGATGGATAAAGAATTTCACCAATATCCCCCTAACCTGTCACAAACCAGTGACCTCAATCGGAACTGGCATAGTGCACAGTCTGCTACGGGACCGCTTCAATCATGAGTACATCGGCAAAAATTTACATGGATAGACCTCAAATGAGCCTAGGTATAATTGCTCGAGTGTTGCTATTGCTCTGCACCACATTCCTGCTGAACATGACAATCACTTCCTCCAGTCATGCAGAACAAATCACCCTCAACCTGAATAACGCCGACATTGAAGCCCTGATAAAAACGGTTTCAGAACATACAGGTAAGAACTTTGTTATTGATCCAAGAGTAAAGGGTAAGGTAACGGTGGTTTCCGCCCACCCCATGGATAGCAAAGAGTTCTACGAAGTATTTCTCTCCATACTGGAAGTACATGGTTTCTCTACCATCCCAAGTGGCGATGTCATCAAGATAGTCCCGGATGTCAAAGCCAAACAGGGCGGAATTCCAACCCTTAGTGCCAACGGAGCATTCCCAGGTGATCAGATTGTTACCCGTATTATCCAGGTTAAGAATGTAACCTCTGCTCAATTGGTGCCGATTCTTCGCCCTCTGATACCTCAAGAAGGGCACCTCGCTGCCTACCCTGATACCAATGTGCTGATTATTTCTGATCGACGCCGTAACGTTGATCGACTGATGAGTATTATTGAGCAGATAGATCAGGTCAGTAATAGCTCCATTGAAGTCGTTAGCCTACAACATGCCTCAGCAGCAGAGGTCGTTCGAATTCTGGAAAGCCTCAAACCGAGAGCTGCCAAAGGTGCGAGCAAGTCAGCGACACAACTGGTAGCTGATGAGCGAACCAATAGTGTTCTGATTAGTGGCGATCCCACGGAGCGACTGCGCTCCAGGGTAATCATCGAACACCTGGACACCCCATTTGATAATGAAGGTAATTCCCAGGTCGTCTACCTGAAATATGCCAACGCGGTTGACCTGGTAAGCGTACTTACCGGGGTCAGTGAAAACATCGATGATACAGCCAAAGGTGCTGGTAAAGCTGCCAAAGGCAAACCCTCTCTACCTATTAACATCCAGGCAGATGAGGCATCGAATGCATTGATTATCACTGCACCACCGGGTGTTTTTCAGTCCCTCCAGGCCATTATTCGCAAATTAGATATTCGCCGTGCTCAGGTACTGGTGGAGGCGGTTATTGCTGAGGTCTCTTACGACAAGGCAAAAAGCCTTGGTGTACAGTGGGTAGTCGATGGCACTCCGGATGGTACAGGCCCAGTGGGTGTGATCAACCTGGGCGCTCCCACGATCACCGATGTCTACAACTCATATGCCGCTGGTGCCGGGGTGGCGCTTGGGCCTGGCACCTCTATTGGACTGGGTCGTTTTGATAGTGACCGGGTCAACTTTGCAGCCCTTATTCAGGCATTGGAGAGTGATACCACAAGTAACATACTCTCAACACCGAGTCTGACCACACTGGATAATCAGGAAGCCGAGATCGTCATTGGTCAGAATGTCCCCTTCATCACCGGTTCATACAGCTCTACCGGCGGAACAAGCAACTCTGTTAACCCTTTTCAGACGGTACAGCGTGAAGATGTTGGACTCACCTTGAAGGTCAAGCCACAGATCAATGAGGGCAACTCCATACAACTTGAGATCGAGCAGGAAATCTCCAGCATCAATGCTTCTGCCAGCACGGGCACCAGTGATATTGTGACCAACAAGCGAACCATTAAGACCGTGGTGATGGTAGAGGATGGCGCAACAATCGTCCTTGGCGGGTTAATCCAGGAAGACCTTCAGCAAACCGAAGAGAAGGTTCCCCTGTTGGGTGACATTCCCATTTTAGGCGCCCTATTCCGCGCCAATAAAACCACAAAAGTCAAACGTAACCTGATGGTTTTTCTGCGCCCGGTAGTACTCAGGGATGCGGCGGTCAGCACTCAGATTGCCAGCGATAAGTACAACTATTTCCGCGCCCAACAGTTAGAAATGAAACAAAAAGGGGTCAACCTGATGGATGATGAGGAGACCCCTGTCATGCCACCTCGATTTGGTACATTTGCTCCGCCATTCGATGATGATGACGTTGAAGAGCCGGAACTCTAGAAGGGACGGCGAACTCATGTCAGACAATACCACGAATCCACTGCAGGAAGCCCAAGATCCGCTCTCCGAACTACTCGCGGAAGAGACAACCACCCACGGACCGGATCAACTGCCCTACGCCTATGCCCGTCGGCATGGGGTCGCTGTAGTCAAGGATGAGCAAACTGATACTTATGAACTCCTCTTCAAGCCAGGGGTTCCGATTATGGTGCTCAACGAAATCAGACGTCTCTATGGGCAGACACTGGTATACAAACAGATCGACGAGGAGAGTCTTGAAAAGCAACTCTCCCTGATCTATGAATCCGGCTCCAACCAGTCAAGCCAGATCATGGAGACAATGGGTGATGACATGGATCTCGACCATGCAGCCCAGGCCCTGAATCAACCGGAAGACCTGCTGGGCAGTGATGATGATGCACCGATTATCAGGCTGATCAACGCGCTATTCACCGAGGCCATTAAAGAGCAGGCATCAGATATCCATATCGAGCCCTATGAAAACCGACTGGTTGTGCGCTTTCGTGTAGACGGGGTATTGCGGGAAGTGCTTACCCCACCCCGAAATGTCTCCTCTTTCCTGGTCTCACGCATCAAGGTTATGGCTCAACTGGATATCGCTGAAAAGCGTATTCCCCAGGATGGTCGTATCTCTTTGAAGGTTGGGAACCGCCCTGTCGATGTGCGTGTCTCCACTCTCCCTTCAAGCTATGGCGAGAGAGTCGTATTACGTCTCCTCGATAAACAGGCTGGACGACTCGATCTTGAACATTTGGGGATGTCGAAAAAACTACTCGAGCAGGTGGATCCTGGCGTGATCCGGCGACCCCACGGCATTTTTCTGGTCACCGGACCTACTGGCTCAGGTAAAACTACTACACTCTACGCTGCTTTGAGCCGTCTCAATACCCAGAGTCGAAATATCGTCACAGTGGAAGACCCGATCGAATATTATCTCGATGGCATTGGTCAGACTCAGGTCAACAATAAGGTCGATTTAACGTTTGCCAGAGGATTACGGGCCATCCTGCGACAGGACCCCGACGTGGTGATGGTAGGTGAGATCCGTGATCTGGAAACTGCTCAGATCGCTGTACAGGCCAGTTTGACAGGCCATATGGTCATGTCGAGCCTGCATACCAATACGGCTATTGGCAGTATCTCCAGACTCAGGGATATGGGTGTCGAGCCATTCCTGCTCTCTTCGAGTCTGATTGGTGTCTTGGCACAACGACTGGTGCGAACACTATGTCCCCACTGCAAGACCCCATATACTGCGGCCCCTGAAGAGCTGGAACTATTGGAAAAACCCACCTCTGAAGAAGTAACACTCTACTCAGCGAATGGTTGTGAGAAGTGCCACAATCACGGCTATGCGGGCAGAACCGGTATCTACGAGTTGATTACAATCGATGAAACCTTGCGCAATATGATTCATAAGGGCAGTGGTGAAATCGAAATGTTGCAACATGCCAGGAAATTCACCGACAGTATTCGCCAGGACGGCATGATGCGTGTATTTAATGGTGACACCACCATTGATGAAATCATACGCGTGACCCAAGAAGGATAATAGGCCTTGGACGCTTTTGAATACGTAGCACTCGATCCAAGTGGAAAAGAGCAGCGCGGCGTACTTGAGGGTGACAGCCCGAGACAGGTTCGCCAGCAGTTGCGCGAATCAGGTCTGACGCCACTCTCTATCGATTCGGCAAGTGGCACAGCTACAACAAACAAAGGCAAGCTCTTCCAGCGCCATATCAATGCGATGGAACTCGCACTGATTACACGCCAAATGGCTACCCTGCTACGCTCCGGACTGCCCCTGGAACATGTGCTGAAAACCACAGCCCAACAAACTGAAAAACGGCATGTAGAACGTACACTCCTTTCTGTCCGGGCTAAAGTGCTGGAAGGCAGGACGCTGGCTGATGGATTGAAGGAGTTCCCGAAGACCTTCCCAGATGTCTATATACAAACTGTCTCCTCGGGAGAAGAGTCAGGTCATTTAGAACTGGTGCTGGAACGTCTTGCCGACTATACAGAACAGCGTCAGCAGATGCGCCAGAAAACTATCTTTGCCCTCTTCTATCCCGCCCTCTTAACCATTGTCTCTCTACTCATCGTCGGTGGGTTGTTGACCTATATCGTGCCCCAGGTCACGAGGGTGTTTGAATCGATGTCGGCAGAACTACCCTGGATAACCAAAGCCTTGATGGCTACCAGCGACACCTTCCGATCCTATGGCGTTCCTATTATTTTAGTGCTGGCGATTTTAGGTTTGCTGTTCAGCTATCTACTCAAGAAACCGGGACCAAAACTCTGGTGGCATGGCGTTATGCTACGTATCCCTTTGGTAGGTCGATTGGTTCGCACCGCAAATGCAGCACGTTTCTCCAGAACCCTGAGCATCATGGCTGCCAGCAGTGTTCCTATTCTGGAATCGATGCGGATCGCCTCCCAGGTACTGACCAATCTTCCCATGCGTAACGCAGTTGAAGAGGCGACTTTGCGGGTTCGCGAAGGGGCCAGTCTCTATCAAGCGTTGGATAAAACCGGTTATTTCCCGCCGATGACCCTCAGTCTGCTTGCCAGTGGTGAATCCAGTGGTAATCTAGAGGGCATGCTCGAGCGTTCAGCAGATATCCAGGAGCGCGAGATAGAGACCTTGGTCTCAACAATACAAGGTCTCTTCGAACCTATACTCATTCTGGTCATGGGTGGCATCGTGCTGGTTATTGTACTGGCGATACTACTGCCTATTTTCGATCTCAACCAATTGGTATCCTGATCCTATGCAACTTCGCTTCACTCTCCGACATTCGCTCATATTATGCGCACTACTCAGTTTGTCCATTCTGACAGGCTGTGCATCTACACCTGACCCTGAGGTGGATGAGATAGCACTCACCCTTACTGAAGCCCACAAGGCATACAATATCAAAGAGTATAAGAAGGTTTTTCGGTTACTCTTCCCGATTGCCGCAGCCGGCAATGCCAAGGCCCAATATGCCTTGGGATATCTTTTCTATCATGGTTTGGGTGTGGAGAAGAACGAACGACAGGCTATGCACTGGGTACAGCTATCGGCAGCACAGGGCAATAGAAAGGCACTGCAAGCTATAACCCCGGCCAATTAGCGACAACATCACCACTGATACTTACCAGAACTTACTTAGGGTCTGATTAGTAGTTAGAGCTTACTGCTTTCAGCCCCGAGTCATGTTGTTGTAGTCTGCCGATACAACCGAGAAATCAGATCACTTTCGAAAAACTACCTTGCGATGCCTTGCTGGCCAGGTAGATATCGAACTGCATACAGATGTTGCGTATCAACAGACGACCTCTTGGTAACACATCTATGGCATCCTCTTTCAGCAGAAGCAATCCATCTGCTTCCATCTCTTTCAAGCCAATCAATTCATTCGCAAAGTATCTTTTAAAATCCACATTCCACTGCTTCTCCACATCAGCAATAGAGAGCGTGTAGTGGCATATCAGACGGGTAATCACATCACGTCGCAATAGATCGTCCTGTGTGAGGGTCACACCTCGAAACACAGCAAGACGCCCTGCATCTATGCGTTGATAATATTCATCCAGACTGCGCATATTTTGAGCATAACTTGGCCCCACCATGCCAATCGAAGTTGCTCCCAGACCGATCAAATCGCAATCAGCATGTGTCGAGTAACCTTGAAAGTTTCGATAAAGGGTGCCATCCACCTGAGCCTTCACCAGCTCATCGTCAGGCTTGGCAAAATGATCCATTCCCACATAGACATAACCAACATCAGAGAGCTTCTCAATGGTCATCTGCAGAATATCCAGCTTCTCTTGAGGCGGAGGTAGTTCATCCTCATTGATCCGCCGCTGGGGCTTGAAGCGCTCAGGCAGATGAGCATAGTTGAATACAGAGAGACGGTCGGGATCCACTTCAAGTATCTGATCCAGGGTTGATGAGAAGCTCTCCAGGGTCTGATGTGGCAGTCCATAGATAAGATCGATACTTGTTGAACGAAAACCCTCGTCCCTTGCAGCCTGAAGTACCCTCAGTGTCACCTCTTTGCTTTGCAGGCGGTTGACCGCTTTCTGCACATTAGGATCAAAATCCTGGACACCCAAACTCATCCGGTTGAAACCCAGTTCACGAAGCAATTTAATGGTATCGCCTTTCGCCTCTCTGGGATCGATCTCAATTGAGTATTCACCGCTATCATCATCCAGCAGGGTAAATGATTCCCGGGTCTTATCCATCAACTGGCGCATTTCATCATGACTGATGAACGTTGGCGTACCGCCTCCCCAGTGAAGCTGGGTTACAACCCTGGAAGAATCGAAGAGTTCCGACTGCATCCGAAGCTCTTCATGAACCCGGGCAAGATAGCCCGCCGCCATACCACGATCCTTTGTAGCCACCTTGTTACAGGCGCAGTAAAAACAGACCGTATCGCAAAAAGGGATATGGAAATAGAGAGACAATGGGCTACCGCTGGCATTACTCTCAATAGCAATACGCCGATATTCAGCCTCATCGTATTTGTCATGAAACTGAACCGCAGTCGGATATGAGGTATATCTCGGCCCCGTCTGGTTGTACTTACCTATCAGTTCAAGGTCGAATTGTGTCGAATGGTCCATAGCCTGTCTCTCTTAAATCCAAGGTCGCTGTTATTGATAAACAACGTCACTCAGTATCAACATCGATACCCTTTCTGTGGGTTTCGTTTATCTGACGCAGTAAAATTGAAAATGGAATGTCATCACCATGACGGTCTACCAGACCAATGAAGGGGAGATCTTCACGACCGAAATGATACTCGCCATCCACCATCGACTGATGCAGCTCTTTGATACCAGACTCCAATGGTTCCAGGAATGCGGGGTAGCGGCCCAACTCCTCCATTTGGTAATCATAACAGTCCCTGAGGTCGGCGACTTCAAACTCCGCCTGTTTTACCCATTCGACATACTCTTCAGCACTGCGTGCACGTTGCAAACTCATCGCTTGTTCAATCTCTCAAGATAATCTGTAGAACCAAACCCGACAGCCTCAGTATATCCTTTTTTAGTTGTCGGCCTTAAAGTAGCCTGTATATTCAGACAGTTCAGCTGCAGTGATCAGAAATACCCCCTCTCCTCCTCTGGCGAAGTCGAGCCAGACAAAGGGAACCTCGGGATAACGCTCCATCAGAAGCTCTGCACTGTTTCCCACTTCCACCACAATCAAGCCGTCAGGTGTCAGAAACTCAGGGGCCTGATTCAATATTCTTTTGACAATTTCCAACCCCTGATCATTCGCTTCGAGTGCCATATTGGGCTCATGAAGATACTCAGGAGGCAGACCTGCCATCTCTTCCGCGCCCACGTAGGGAGGGTTGGAGAGAATCAGGTCGTATTTAACCTTTGGTAGTCCGTCAAACAGATCAGATTCATAGACATTGACCTGCTGATCGAGGCTATGAAGTGATACATTTTCACTAGAGACAGCCAAAGCATCTGCTGAAATATCTGCCAGATCAACAACACAATCAGGCATGTAAGCCGCTGTAGCTATGCCAATGCAGCCACTACCACAGCAGAGATCCAATACACGCTGAACCTGTGACGAATCGACCCAAGGTGCGAACTCATTTTCGATCAGCTCTGCAATTGGTGAGCGTGGTATCAGCACATGTTCATTAACCCGAAAAGTGAGTCCGGCGAACCAGGCTTCCCCAGTAAGATAGGGTAGTGGCTTACGTAGTTCAATACGGCGGTTCACCAGCTCAAATACCCGCTCCCGTTCATCAGCAGTCAGGCGACTGGAAAACCAGATGTTCGATAGATCAGGAGGAAGATGGAGAGCATGCAGTACAAGCGCAGCCGCTTCATCCAAAGCATTATCAGTGCCATGGCCGAAAAAAAGACCGGCTTCAGAGAACCTGCTGGCTGACCAACGAATAAAATCTGTTATGGATTGTAGTGATTGCACGGAATTGGCTTGGCTATCAAACCGCAGATGATAGCTGATTTCACCATCCAGGCATAATAGCGATGGGTTGTCGGCTGCTTAAAACTAAAAAAATCAGTTCAGTATATGGCGTAGAACCGCAGATCAATCATCTACAGTGCGCTATTTGCGATGTTTCGCAAATTGAAGCGGCCCTATTCAGGGCCGCTTTCAGAGGTTTTTTTCACTATCATGCGGCCTGTGAACTCGATTGAGGCACAATGCTCAGTGAGCCATCCTCTTCTTGCTTCTTGTTCAGATTTCTTCTGACCAGATCGCCAAGGGAGATGTCTGCGAGAAAGTTGAAAATCTCTGTACTCAGATCATCCCAAAGTGTGTGGGTCAAACAACGGGCGCCACCACTACAATTCTGCCTTCCTCCACAGCGTGTGAACTCAACCCACTCATCAACTGCACAAATAATATTGGCAATTGAAATCTCATCTGCACTCTTGCCGAGATAGTAGCCACCACCAGGCCCCCTGACCCCACGAACCAACTCCTTACTTCTCAAGGCTGCAAATAACTGTTCCAAGTAGGAGAGTGAAATACCCTGGTTTTCAGATATTTCTGCAAGGGTAACTGGACCAGTTTTTCCGTTAAGTGCCAGATCTAACATAGCTGTAACCGCGTAACGACCTTTTGTAGACAGTCTCATTTGTGTTTCTCCAGAGGTATAAAGTTATTACCTAGTAATTCAGTCGGTATTTAGACTAGAGTAACTCAGTAATTTAGTCAACAATTATTCGGAAAAAATACAACTTTTATTAAGGAAATTTATTTTTTCTTATTTTTCTGTGGGTTACGGTTACTGTTTTGTTTTATATGGAGAGCTTTCAAGTAGATTTTTTCTATAATTCAATAATGCGGGGGCTTCTTGTTGCAAAAAATGCTCAATACCATTGCTAAATTGAGGATCAACTATCGAATGATATGAGTAGGTCAGTGTCGGCAAAAACCCACGCCAGATTTTATGTTCCCCCTGAGCACCTGGTTCGAATCGTTTCAGCCCCTGCTCGATTGCATAGGATATCCCCTGGTAGTAACAGGCTTCGAAATGGAGACTGTCATAGTGTTGCAGTGCCCCCCAATGGCGCCCATAGAGCGTGGATTGACTGCGGTAGAGAATCGCACCGGCGACACAACGTGAGCCATCGTAGGCAAACACAAGAACGATCTGATCGCCCATATTTTGTGCGATTTCCTGAAAAAAACCCTGATTTAAGGTTGGCAGACTGTAACGCTCCTCGAAGGTCTTACTGTAAAAGTGGGTAAATAGCGCCCATTCAGCCTCATTCACCTCATCTCCAGTGACCACACGAAAACGAATTTGGGAATCTGACACCTTCCTGCGTTCATGTCGGATATTTTTTCTGCGTTTGGCTGTCAAGCAGGACAAGAAATGGTCGAAGTCAGAATACCCGGGATTACTCCAATGAAACTGGACACCCAGGCGTTCAAACATGCCCATCGACTTTAAGGTCTCCCCCTCCTCCTTGGTGGTGAACAGCCAATGCATGGAAGATAGCCCCAACTCGTCTACCAAACCCAATGTTGCCTCTACCATCAGCTGCCTAACCTGCTCAATATCCGCATCAGGATCAACCAATAAGCGATCTCCGTAGGCGGGTGTATAGGGTGTGGCACTGACCAGTTTCGGGTAATAATTCAATCCTTTCCGCTGGTAGGCATCGGCCCAGGCATGGTCAAAAACAAACTCACCATATGAATTGTCCTTGATATAGAGCGGTGATAATCCAACCAACCGCCCTTGATCATGAATACTCAGATGTCGGGGGCGCCAACCAAACCGTTCACCAACACAATCGTTGTGCTCAAGTGCCGCGAGGAACTCATGCTTCAGGAATGGATTCTCATCCACAACAAGGCGATTCCATGTATTTGCCTCAAAATCATCTATCCGTTCATGAAAAGCGATTTGCATGATTCCAATCCAAGCTCTGGCTGAGAATATAAAATAGACCAACCCTAAGGCTTGTAAAAACCGAGAGATAGCATGGCATATTTCTCCCAATCCTTAACTATAGGAAGAGATATCGCAACATTTCTGAAGGGGTATAAACTCAAAATCGAGTTACAGCAATAGTGCAACTTACCAGTGTGGTGCTTCATATTAGTATGAAGCACCACACTGGTTGCCCATCAAAACAGGGATAGCCTATTGATCCAGATAGTCAGCAATCTGAATATTGTATTGTTCCGGAGAGACAGGTTTTAGTATTCGATCCCCAGAAGCAGATTCAGCGAGATTGAGATATTCTGGCGTTAGAAAGCAGTCTTGAGAAAGGTCGTAGATAACGTTAAGTACCGGGTTCAGCAGCGCCTTTTGTGGAGACGCAATAACCACAGCCAGTCGCTGGCTCTCCAAGGCCACGACTGTACCCACCGGGTAGATACCCACACACTGTATAAACCGCTGTACCAATTCTTGATCGAACACCCCTTCCCCGCTCCATTCGATCAACTGGCGTAAAACTACACTTGGCATTTTTCCCTTATGATAGACACGATCAGAGGTAATCGCATCGTATACATCAACTATTGCAGCCATCTTGCCGTAGAGGCTGATCTCTTCTCCAGAGAGCCTTCCAGGATAACCTGTGCCGTTGAGACGTTCATGGTGTTGCAAAAGGACTCTGAGTGCATTTTTTGGAATTGCATCAGTCTCATCAACCAGACGGGTTCCAAAACCCACATGTCCTCTCATAATAGAGAACTCATCCTCTGTAAGGCGCCCAGGTTTATTCAATATCTTCTCTGGTACTTGTAATTTTCCTATATCATGCAATATACCGCCAACACCTACCTCCCAGATGACTGATTCATCCAGTCCAAGCTTCTTGGCGAATGCAATCATCAGTGCTGAGACACTTATTGAGTGTTCGAAGGTGTATTGATCCATGTCGCGAATTCGCGTCAATCCTAGAAAAGCATCCTGATTTCTGAAGATTGAACCGAGCATCTGTTCAACAACCGGACTGACCTGCTCGGTATCTACCTGCTTTCCAAGCCTGACATCTGCCATTATGTTCGTGATAACCCTTCCCGCCTCCTGCCTGACAATGAGCGCCTTCTCCATCTCTTCTGCTACGGAAACTGATGCAGGCGCCTGGTCGGGACTCGATTCGAGTTCGGTTCTTTTAACTGCAATGGGTTGATTTACATCAACTTCAGAGCTGACATCCAGGCCCTTCTCAGTATTGATATATACAACTTTGGCGCCCGATTTTTTTATTTTACCTACGTCACTTATTTCATTGATTTTAAACTGATTTCTTAAAAACGGATGGTTCATCCAAGACGTGTCGAGCTTATCGACATACATCCCGACCCTAAGCTCGCCAACATCTATCTGCTTAATCATTAGCGACCTTCCTCAGAAACCACATTCACAACATTCAACCCTTAATAAATGGTAGCTTACACAGGGTTATCGGTTTGTAGAGCGCATTACTTGAGCAGCATCCAGATTGATAACTATGCAGATCGGTAGACGATAACCATGACTCACTGAAGAATATCTGTTGGAAAAGGTTGACAGATCCTAATCAGAAGCTAGAATACGCCCTTCCTGAACGAAGCGGGAATAGCTCAGTTGGTAGAGCACAACCTTGCCAAGGTTGGGGTCGCGAGTTCGAGTCTCGTTTCCCGCTCCAATTCTATAAGGCCTCGGCACAACCGGGGCTTTTTTATGTGTCGATTCGATTCATCAGGAATAGATGATAGAATCCCACCCTATATGGCTGAGTGGCAGAGTGGTTATGCAGCGGCCTGCAAAGCCGTGGACCTCGGTTCGATTCCGGGCTCAGCCTCCATATTTCTGTTGTGAAATCCGCAAAAACACGCCAACCGGCCCGGGTGGCGAAATTGGTAGACGCAAGAGACTTAAAATCTCTCGACCTTAGGGTCGTGCCGGTTCGATTCCGGCCCCGGGCACCATTTTAAAATTCTGCATCTCAGAATCTTCTGACAATTTGAATGGCAGAAATATCTCAGGAATTCGAGCAACATTTTTCAGCCCCATATCAAACGCTCTGTAAAGACGAGTCTAGACGCCGCCCCTGCGAAATATGAGTGCACTTGAGAGATGTTTCCCGGTGCGCTTTGAATGTACCTATGGGCACCACGCTATCTCCTGTTTCGCAACTTCAATATCCATTCTCCCCTGCCAGCCTTGAAACTTCTCTTCTCAAGGATTGAGACATCCGATAACCGATCTCTCCCAGATTGTTCACGACAGGCATGACTTCATCAATCAATCCGTACCTTTTAGCCGCCAATAAGACACCCGCCACCCCAGCTACAGGTAAGCCTCTACGTCTAGCGATCTTACGACCTTTCCGTTCATCTATGAGGATAAATCGGCAGTTTACATCTTCAGCCAATGCAATCGCTTCCGCTTCACCAGGATCCAGCATCAAAGTAAGCTCAGATATCTGTTCCGCCGTAGTGTTTCGGGGCTGTCTCATCTCCAGCCAGCCTTGTTCTATGGCTTTAGCCAATCGTTTTGCCCCCGGACGCCCCGTTTCCAGAGATAGCTCTGCATGAACAGCGGGCGGAATTAAAATCTGCTTGTAAAGCTGTTGAAGCAATTGAAGATGAGATGTCCTTGCCAGAGCAATCAGTGGCCCGGTATCGGCTACGACAATCCCTGTCACAATGCTACAGTCAACTCATCATCAAGTTCTTCAGGGGGGTAATCGACCGCGGGAACGCCCACATCACCCAGGAGCTCAATGAATTCCTCCATGGATAGATCTGCCACTTTGGCAGCCTGCGCCAACGTCAGCTGGTGAGATGAAAACAAATGCAGGGACATGGCGCGATGAACACCATGATCCAATAACCAAGTATCGAAGGGAATGGCCAGTATCGCAGGCTTACCATGCTTTGTTATCAATGAGACTTGGCCTGCCTCAGCATCCTTCAAGAGTTCACCGGATCGGTTGCGCAGATCTCTGGCGGAGAAAACATCGAATTTATCCATACGTGCACCCATATATTTATGCCTACATAGTGTAGCACAAAGCATAAGAAGAGTATCCGCAACACCGCTGTACTTCAAGGCTGATAACTGTTGGCTGAATATGTCTGTAATAATAATCTAGCCCTTCCTGCGGACAATCCTGCTGCATCGGGGAGTTTAATGACGATGGCATTTCAGACAGGTGCGTTTCGGAAGAAGTATAGGTTGACATTGCGGCAAGCAAATGGAGCTTTCCCATATTAAGAAAAAGCCCTCATTGCCTAGTTTGTAGTCGATGCTGCAACTCTATACCAAGAATATCTAACGATAAGGCAAGGTAATGACAATAACCCCATCCTCTTCGCTCCTTGCCATTGCTGCCACATCGGCATCCGCTGGTAACCTGAAGCGGCGGCGCATAGAGGAGGAAGTGCTGGAGAAACTGTAGCCGCGCTGATGCCTGTTTTCGATCTGATGAGCCTCTTGATTCTCTACCACCAGATAGGGGCCGACAATTTTCACTTGGATTGCATCAGCAGAGTATCCCTGGGCCTTGATACGAAGGTGATAGCCACGTTCATCCTGATCCTGTTTGAATCTAAGAGCACGTTGAGTGTGGAATCCTGAACCGCTGTTTATAGGCGGCCTGTGGTACGGCTCACCACCAATGGGGTATGGGTATGGCTGCCCGTTAACCGGTAACGTAAGCCAGGCACCAAGCGCTAAACCAAACAGTGGAGCAAATTTGTTCATAAGTCACCTCCTGCTTCGCATTTATTGCATACCAGGCAGTCGCTATTTCTGTCTGGCTAGTAGTTAACTCTATTCAACGAATTCAGTTTTAAGTTTAGTCGTTGACATGACTTGTTGACCCATCAATATCATCGACAGAAACCGTTTTAACCTCAAGACTACCACTGACCTGCCTCTCTCCGAGCAGACTGGGCCAGGCAGATCTTAAATATAGGCCCATGGACCATAATGTCAGTATGGCTGCTACATAGATCAAAACAAATCCAACCGTGTAGACAGGTATCCCCCAAAGCGGCTGATCGAAAATAAGCAGTAGAATCGCAACCATTTGAACTGCGGTCTTAAACTTACCTATCACTGAGACAGCTACCATTGCTCGCGCACCCAGTTCAGCCATCCACTCCCGAAGCGCTGAAATGGTAATCTCTCGGCCGATAATGACTGCAGCTGGTATCGCCAGCGCCGGAGTCGGCTCAGCCTGAACTAAAAGCAGCAGTGATACGGCAACCATCAGTTTGTCTGCAACCGGATCAAGAAAAGCGCCTAGTGGGGAGACCTGCCCCCACCGCCTGGCCAGATAACCATCAAGCCAATCTGTCACAGCGGCAATAGAAAATACAAATGCGCAACTGAGTCTGGCCCACTCCACCGGTAGATAAAATAGTAGAACGAACACAGGAATCAGAACAATCCTTAAAAGGGTCAAGATGTTAGGGATGTTCCACATGTATAGTTCTCTGCCGTTATGTTACTTGTTATGTTGTATCATGAAAGGCTTGGTAGATCTGTTCTGCCAACCCATTGCTGATGCCCTCTACCCGGGCGATATCTTCCACGCCAGCCCTCGCGAGCTCCTGTAGACCACCAAATTGCCTCATAAGCCTCTGTCGACGCTTAGGACCTATACCAGCAATCTCTTCAAGAACAGAGCGATTGCGACTTTTGGAGCGTCTCTGGCGATGCGCTGTGATCGCAAATCGATGAGCTTCGTCCCTTATTTGCTGTATAAGATGAAGTGCCGGCGAATCTGCTGGCAGTATAATAGGTGCCTTGCGCCCCAACAAGAAGAGACGCTCCATGCCGGCTTTACGATCTGCCCCCTTAGCCACACCAACCAGGGTCAATCCGGATAGTCCTAAATCCTGCAATCGTTCGTGAACCGAGCTCAATTGTCCCTTGCCGCCATCGATAAACAGCAGATCAGGTAGAGCCACCTCCCCTCTCTTTATCCTGCGGTAACGACGTTCAAGGACTTGGCTCATTGCCGCATAGTCATCACCCGGCGTCACACCTTCAACGTTGAAACGGCGATAATCGGACTTCAGTGGGCCCTCTTGGTTAAAAACCACACAGGATCCAACCGTCAACTCTCCCTGGGTGTGGCTGATATCGAAACACTCCATGCGCTCAGGTAGTGCTTGCAGATCCAGGGCCTTCACTAATGACTGAAGTCTCTGATCCATATCTGATTGCGCATTTATTCGACTTTGCAGAGCCAGACTGGCATTGCTGATAGCCATTTTTAGCCACCTGGCTCGCTCTCCACGCACATTTGTACTAATGCGAATACGACGCTTCGCCTGCTGACTGAAAACCTCTTCGAGTAAGGTTTGCTCCTCTAACCGGGCACTTAGAATAATTTCATTGGGAAGCGGTTTTTCAAGATAGTATTGGGTCAAGAATGCCCTTAAAACCGCTTCATCCGGATCATCCTGGGGAACGGAGGGATAGAAGGATTTATTCCCCAGATTCCGGCCAGAGCGAATATAGAACACCTGAATACAGGCACTACCACCACGTTTTGCAATGGCGACGATATCCAGATCCCCCGATTCACCACTCACATATTGACGCTCCTGAATTCGGCGCAAACTCTTTATCTGATCCCGATAACGTGCTGCCTGCTCAAATTCCAGCTTCTGGGATGCCTCTTCCATGCGAGTTACCAATGCATCGACTACCTGATTGGTTTTTCCCTCCAAAAACATAATCGCGTGCTCTACATCCTGATCATACTCCTGCTCACTGACCAAGCCGACACAAGGTGCACTGCAACGTTTAATCTGGTACTGCAGACAGGCTCTGGAACGGTTGCGATAAAAGCTCTCTTCACACTGACGTACCGGAAAGAGTTTCTGCAGCAATTGCAGGGTCTCCCTGGTGGAACCCGCACTGGGAAAAGGCCCAAAATATCTCCCCTTACCTGTTCGCGCACCACGTTTGAATGAGAGAGCCGGATAGCCATGATCCACTGAGAGATGAATATAGGGGTAACTCTTATCGTCTCTTAGAAGAATATTGTATTTGGGCTTGAGTGACTTAATCAGTTGATTCTCAAGAATCAACGCCTCTGCCTCAGTATGGGTGACGATAATCTCAATATTTACGATCTGAGATACCATAATCTGAATTCTTCGATTGAGACTGCGGGTAAAGTAACTTGAGACCCGTTTCTTCAGATTTTTTGCCTTTCCGACATAGAGTACCTTTTCATCAACACTGATCATGCGATAGACCCCAGGACGAGAGGTCAGGGTCTTCAAGAAACTGGCGGGATCGAAAGGCTGAATTACCATACAGGCGTCTATGCTATGACAATTTTATTGAGCGTGCGAACTGAATCTATTTTTGGGACATTTTTTTGTCCCTATGCTTTTGATTTCAATATGGAAGGCGGATGTCAGCCTATCTATTTATTTAAGCATCAAAGGGTGATGATCCAGAGACCAAATAGATCATCCCATAAGCTCTTTCGCTCGATGAAATACCTGTTGAAACATCTCTGGTGTCAAACGTCGAGTTTGAGTGTTGTAACGACTACAGTGGTATGAATCGAGGAGTTGCAGATCATCACTGAGTATATGTTCACCAGCATGGGAGAAACGGTGATCTTTCTGCCTCAACCCCAATGCCTTAATTACAGCTTGATGTGCAATTGAGCCCAGGGCAATCACCAAGCTTGAGGAAGGTAGTTCAAGCAGCTCATTACTGAGAAATTTATTGCACTGATTAACCTCGGCACCCAAGGGTTTATTTTGTGGTGGCAGGCATTTCACCGCATTGGTGATGCGGCAATTAATCAGTTTAAGCCGATCCTTCCGGCTTTTTGATTCCGGCTTATTGGAGAAGCCATAATCGCAGAGTGTCTGATAGAGCAATATTCCGGCATGGTCTCCGGTAAACGGGCGACCCGTGGCGTTAGCACCATGCATTCCAGGTGCCAGCCCGACAATCAATAAACGTGCTTTCGGGTCACCGAAAGGTGCTACAGGTGCGCAATGGTAATCGGGATATTCATTCCCAACCTGATCCAGAAACTCTGCCAGCCGGGGACAGAGGCGACACTTGGCATTAAACGTTTTCAATGCTTTTCGCTGTCTTTAAGAATTCCGTGACGATAGGCCAGGCGAGTCAATTCAACATCATTCTTAAGATCAAGTTTTTCATAGATGCGTTGGCGATAGGTACTCACAGTCTTCGGGCTTAGCGAAAGAATATCTGAAATCTCCTGATTCTTCTGGCCTTCTAGAATCTGCAACAGAACCTGGGTTTCCCGTGAAGAGAGGACTTTAAAAGGGTTGTCAGCATTACCCTGCCACTCAGTCAGTGTGTGTTTTCTGGCAACATCTGAAGCAATGTAGTGATGTCCCTTGTAGACGGCCCGAATTGCACGAATCATCTCATCCGCAGGACAACCCTTTGTCAGAAATCCCATTGCACCAACTTCATGAAGCCTTGATGGAAACGGATCATCATCCAGTACAGTGAGCGCGATAACCTTCAGATCGGATTTAACGCGAAGAACCCTACGGGTTGCCTCAATGCCCCCCATACCTGGCATATTCACATCCATCAGCACAACGTCCGGTGTAGATTTTCTCACCAGTTCAATTGCTTCTTCACCTGTGGAGGCTTCTCCGACAACTTCTATCTCTTCAGCCTTATCGAGAATCCCCTTAACTCCGGTTCTGATCAACTCATGATCATCAACCAGTAAAACTTTTATCATATTTGCATCTCTGCAGATCCCTCTAACCTTAGCGAAAAGATCCAGGCAACTACTCTGAAGCAGTCCCCAAACCTAAACTCGGTGGTAATCATTAGCGCTAATTTACCGCAAATGAGTAGTAACAGCGAGTACTATAGGTTGTTAAATGTAGTCCCTTGAAAGCTTCAATATCTGACCAGTAAGTCAATCATCCGACCTTAGACATGGGAAATTCTCCCCTCATGTCACGATTTTCCATTCGGAAGATATGACCCTGCTCAGCACAATAACGAAGCCATTTAGAAAGAAAAAGATTAATTTTCCAACGCTGCTCAAGCGTTGGGTTCTCTCCCCATCGATGTAGTGGCAGACTCGATTGTCGTATATCAATCACATCGACCTGCTTTGAATCGTGGTAGACCCTAAGCATCGCGTCAGGATCTGGATAGTCACCTACCACATGGGTAAAGTAGTAGGTCAAGTGTACCAGGGAGGTGTAAGGCGTCTGCTCAACCACGTCGAGGTAGAGGTCCATACTGTCTCCCAATCTCGACCGATATTCACCTACCTGATCTTGAAGATCAGGGGCCATTCGCAATAGCAATGAGTAGTTCTCTTCGCTGAGATCCAGGACACGGCCCATTGTCGGTCGCAGAGAGAGCAACCTTTTCATTTTCCATGGGTAGTCAGAGGATCTCATGGCAACTCCTGTTGTCAGCCAAAGCTACCGCGAATTGGAGTAGACACCTCTATTTCCCGGCTAAACCGACACAAAACTTGGGAGTACAACAGAGTTCAGGCGTTTTCGCCGTTTTGTTGTTCAGCCTCAATTTGAGCTCTGACCTCATTCATATCCAGCTCACCCGCTTTACCGAGAAGTTCCCGAAAACTTGATTCAGGGAGCGCTCCAGGCTGAGAAAAGATAATGATATTGTCACGAAAGATCATCAGAGTCGGGATGGATCGAACCTGAAAGTGCATTGCCAGATCCTGCTCTTCTTCAGTGTTCACCTTACCGAACACAATATTCGGGTGATCTTCAGATACGCTCTCATACGTCGGAGCGAAAGAGCGGCATGGACCGCACCAAGGCGCCCAAAAATCTATAATTACAAATTCATTGTCGGTTACGGTCGATTCAAAATTATCTTTAGTTAATTCTACTACAGCCACGTGGTAGCCCCTTACTGGAAGTTGAGATGAAACAGATGTTATCAGAATAGAGCGTTCAATGCCTGCCGAATTCCTTGGACGATGTAATGTATATATGGCACCTATCAACGTCAGCGGAAGTCTTCAGCTGCAAGGCGCATCTCTCAGTGAATGGCGCGCCCTTTACAAGATAGACAACACTGAATATAGCGGCCACTCATCGCACCGAAAAGGAGGCAACTACCAATCACAGGTAGATCTGCAAACATGGAATCCAGGAATAAAAAAAGGGCTGCAATCTGTTGCAGCCCTTTATCAGAATCAGGTGACTCTATCGACTTAACCTAAGCCTTGAAAAATCTGATCTCGGATCTCGTCTACTCCACCTACTCCATTGATTTTTATATATTTGCAGCTACCAGCATCAGCTTCTTTACTGTAAAAGGCAACCAGTGGTTCTGTCTGGTCATGATAGACTTTGAGACGTGCTTTCACTGTCTCCTCCTGGTCGTCATCACGCTGAATCAGCTCCTCACCGGTTTCGTCATCCTTACCCTCCACTTTGGGTGGATTAAAGACAACATGGTAGGTACGACCAGATGCAAGGTGAACACGGCGCCCGGACATGCGTTTAATGATCTCTTCGTCAGGCACATCGATCTCAACCACGGCATCTATAGGAACCCCAGCTTCTTTGAGTGAATCAGCCTGGGGGATCGTGCGAGGAAAACCATCAAAGAGATAACCGTTTTTACAGTCATCCTGAGTAATTCGCTCTTTCACCATTCCCATGATTATGTCATCTGAGACCAAGCCACCTTCATCCATGATCTTTTTTGCGGCAACACCGAGTTCTGATCCTGACTTGACATGAGCTCTCAACATATCACCGGTTGAAATCTGTGGGATTTTATATTTTTCTTTAATGTAATTCGCCTGAGTGCCCTTACCTGCACCTGGTCCGCCCAATAGAATGACGCGCATTATGAATCTCCTTCGGTTGTTATGAGTATATTCGGATTTTCACCCGCTGATGAAACAATTCTGTTAATTCAGCCTAACCTGAATCTTACCCTGGAGTTTGCCATGCCCTGCAAGCAGGGGCCAGTTGAGGCTATCAATAGGCGGATACAGGCCACTTATGAACATGAGCGGGCAGATCACCCGACATAGACAATATGATAGAATCAGTATCAGAAGATGGAATTTAGTTATTGTTTTATAGATAAATTAGTTTATTCATAACATACCAATCTGAATCGAGCCAAAAAGCTGATATCTCATTATCAGGGCTTCTCGGCTCGAATCCAGATTGGTACAACAAAACAGTGATCGTTTCCTATCAAAGTTTTTTTATTCGCTAATGCGGCATTAATTGCCTGCCAGCTTCAGCATCAGACTGTTGAGTCTTCTCACAAATGATGCCGGATCATCCAGTTGCCCACCTTCAGCCAGCTGAGCCTGATCGAACAGAACCTTGGTCAGATCCCCGAAACGCTCTTCATCTGATTCAGCTTCAAGCCTTTCCACCAGTGGGTGTGATGAGTTGATCTCCATAATCGGCATTGTCTGGGGCGCATCCTGTCCTACAGATTTCAGAACTCTGGCAAGGTTAGCACTCATATCATGCTCTTCAACCACCAGACAGGAGGGAGAATCAGTTAAACGCTGACTGACCCGTATCTCCTTAACTGAATCCTTCAGGATCTCCTGCATTCTTTCAAGTAAAGCCTTATGCTCTTCACTCTCCTTTTCCTGGCTCTCCTGCTCCTCTTTATCTTCCAGATCACCCAGATCCAACGCACCTTTTGCAACAGATTGGAGGGTCTTGCCATCAAATTCAGTGAGACTGGTTACCAACCACTCATCAACCCGATCGGAAAGCAGCAATACTTCGATCTCTTTTTTCTTCAGAACTTCCAGGTGAGGACTGAAACGAGCTGCCGCTGGGGTTTCCGCAGTGATGTAGTAGATTTTTTCCTGGCCCTCACGCATGCGTGAGATGTAGTCAGCCAATGATACGGTCTGTTCATCCTTTTCATTGTGTGTGGAAGCAAATCGCAGCAATCCGGCAATTTTCTCTTTGTTGCTGAAATCTTCAGCCGGCCCCTCTTTCAATACCTTGCCGAACTGATCCCAGAAGACTTGATACTTCTCCTGATCATTTTCAGCCAGTTTCTCTAATGCACCGAGAATGCGTTTAACATTGGCTTGGCGAATGGTGTCGATCTTGCGGTTATGCTGCAGAATCTCACGGGAGACGTTGAGCGGCAGATCATCAGAATCGACTACGCCTCTGACAAAGCGTAAATAGCGAGGCATCAATTTCTCTGCCTCGTCCATGATGAATACCCGTCGAACAAACAGCTTTACACCATGCTTTTGATCCCTGTCCCACAAATCGAATGGTGCACGATTAGGTACGAAGAGCAGTGCGGTATATTCATTATTCCCTTCTACCCGGTTATGCACGTGTAGTAGTGGATCTTCGAAATCGTGGGAGACATGCTTGTAGAATTCGTTGTACTCCTCATCGGAGATATCGGAGCGATTGCGCATCCATAGGGCGGTACCTGTATTTACTCGTTCGAATTCCGGGGCCTCAGGCTTCTCCTCATCCTCGCCATAGAACTCTTTTTCCATCTCCACAGGGATCGTAATGTGATCTGAAAATTTCGAGATAACGTTACGCAGCCTGAATCCCTCCAGGAACTCTTTTTCATCTTCCCTTAGATGAAGTACAACATCCGTTCCACGACTCAGCTTGTCGATATTCTCAATAGAGTAGGAACCCTCACCTTCTGATACCCACTGCACACCGTGTTCCTGCCCCAGGCCGGCTCTTCGGGTGAGTAGCGTTACTTTTTCCGCAACAATGAATGCAGAATAGAAGCCGACACCGAACTGCCCAATCAATTCGCTGTCCTTGGCCTGATCCCCAGACATCGCTTCAAAGAACTTTCGTGTGCCAGAGCTTGCAATGGTACCGATGGTATCGGTGACATCCTGTCGGCTCATGCCTATGCCATTATCTGAAATGGTCAAGGTGCCGGCATCCTTATCGTAGGTCACCACAACTTTAAGCTCGGGATCATCCTCGAACAGCGCTTCATCGGTGAGCGCTTCAAATCTCAGCTTCTCGGCAGCATCCGAGGCGTTTGAAATCAATTCCCGGAGAAAGATCTCTTTATTGCTGTAGAGTGATCGAATAACAAGATTGAGTACCTGGCTGACTTCTGCCTGAAAATCCAGGGTTTCCTTTTGAGCTTCAACTGACATATTTGAAAACGGCCTCTGTAATCAAGAAGGTAGATTAAGAACACCCCACAAAGAGAACCTGTACCTAGTAGCACAAACGGCCCTTTTCATGGGATTGGAAAATCGTTCTCTAATATGGGATCTTTTATCGGTTTTTCAAGACTGGATGCTCGATCCCTCAGTCAGATCCAGTGCAAATATTCTCAAAACCATTAAAATCTCATTAATAATCCAAGAGTTACACGATTCTCTTCATAAGTGGTCAATTCAGTCTCCCCTTCTCGATCGAGATGGGTGACACTGGTGGATATTGTCGTCTGAGGACCAAGAAGATAGTTGACACCCAGAGAGGCGGACCACTCTTTGTAGTCCTGAAGTTCTTCATCGTGATCTCTCCAGTGGAGTCGGGAGATACCTGAAAACTTACGACTGATTAAACGATAGAGTGAGACCGATGCGGTAGTATCCTCAGTATCCTGAGTGGCGATCTCATAATCTCTCTTGGTAAATCCAGCTCTTAATTCAGCCCGGGTTCTTTGGGTTCTGAATACATAGGAAGCGGTTACCCGGTCAGACTCATAATATTCTGCACTGAGGGTTGAAACCCCAGTTACAGTAACTGGTGGTGGATTATCCAGAACCGCGTCTCTGACGACATTGCCAAACTCATCCTGGCGCTGGAACAAAGAGGGCCGAGTCGCCTCATCACGGGCACTGATGTAGTCCCGCTTATAGTCGATGCGCCACACGGATCGACCGGAAGTGTGCTCAAAATTGAGGTAGTAATCATCGCCAAAGGCTCTTTCACCACCACCCAAGGCAAATCTCGTTCGACTGGTGGGTGTAAAGACTATGCCGACAGACCACAGCTCCCCATCCACATCTTCACCGATAATGAGATCAAAATCTTCATAGCCAGCTGCGAACGCCACTGCCCATCGGCGTGAGATTTGTTGTAAAAACTCACCTCTGAAGATTGAGATCTTGTTCTTGTCGTCGCTGGTTCCTGTGTAATCCTCCAGCGTATGACTCGCTGCAAGCTCCCAGGCATGGGAAGTTGAATAGGTACCACTGCCCAGAATCAGATCAAACTCTTGTGAGGTACTGTCAACCTCATCCTGATCTTCATAATCAACCTTATCAGCCGAATAACGAGCTTCCAGAACACTGACATTGCCGAAGCGGGTTGTGTAGTAGGGGCTGACACCAACTGTGTAGTAATCGATATTTTCAGTCGGCCCCGTCAAACCATCAGGACTGGTGCGACTGGAAGAGATCTGGGTTTGGTCAGAAGTTGCCCAGGCATCAACAAACAGATGATTCTCTACAAGCTCAACATCACCATTGGCACGCAACAGGTGAACAGTCTCATTATCTCTTGTCTCTTCCTTATAGTATCGATATTCGGGAGAGTAGTTGAAATCGAGATTGGCTCTGGCACCCTCGCGAAAGATTGAGACGCTGGGTCTTACACGAGTAACGTACTCACTCTGCTTCTCCTCACTGGTCAGCAGTGCATTATCTGTATAGACCTCATCTAATGCTATTGAGGGGGATACAATCCACTCGCCTGATAGGGAAGCTACGGGAAACGAGAGCAAACTGAACATTGCCAGTGTTTGTAGCTTATGAATTCGGTCAGATTTACGAAATATTACGCAAGACATCCTATCCATCCTGTCTGTATCTGTTTAGATTGAGTCATTTTGTTTCTTTCATCCCTGATTGAGTCAGCATGCACTCTCCGGTCTTACCCCAGGAGCCTGTTGACTTCAGCGGCACGGAATCATCAATGACAGTGATAATGCGGCGTGAATTCTATCATGCTTTGCAGATATAGAAGTTATCTGCCGCACAGATTAAACCCATCATATCTGTAGTCTGACTGTCAGTTGGTAAAAAACCCAAATTCCATATTGACTGACAATTCTAACCCGAATACCCAGCTTGTCGTGTAAATATTACCCATATCCATGAGAGGCCTATTGGCGGAGCCAGAGGAGCAAAGGCCCTTCCCTGCCTGAATAGATGGGCTGCAACCCTGCCGCTGCCGGTTGGCTCAGAAAATTGAGGGCCTTCGTGAAATTCCCGAGCAACGGCTATCTCTACACTTCAACTGACCATAGCAGTTGTGTTTGAATAGTGGTTATCCAAGTAACAAATCCACAAATAGACCGAAATCATGCAAATTAATACTGTGACCACCCAAGCCTTTGACGACCAACGTCCCGGGACATCTGGATTAAGAAAAAAAGTTAGGGTGTTTCAGACCCCGAACTATTTAGAGAATTTTGTTCAAGCCATATTCGATACCCAGGCCGATCTGATTGGTGGCAGCCTGGTTTTGGGTGGGGATGGCCGATTTTACAATCGCGAGGCGATACAAATCATCCTGAAAATGGCGGTAGCCAATGGTATTGCCAAAGTCATTGTTGGGCTGGGAGGTCTGTTGTCGACACCAGCAGCATCTTGTGTCATTCGTAAATATCAGACCAACGGAGGCATCATTCTCTCTGCCAGCCATAATCCCGGCGGCCCGGATGAAGACTTTGGCATCAAGTTCAACACCCCCAATGGTGGGCCAGCCCCTGAATTGGTAACAGAAGCCATATTCGATAGAACAAAATCCATTGATAACTACCGTATTGCTGAGTGCGCCGATATCGATCTGGACAAAGCTGGTGAACAGCGCATCGGTGATACAACTATCCAGATTATTGATTCTGTAAGTGATTATGCCGAGCTGATGGCCAGCCTGTTTGACTTTGAGCGCATTCATCAACTGTTCAATTCTGGTGCATTCACCATGCGCTTCGACGCGATGCACGCAGTAACCGGGCCCTATGCCAAACGTATTCTGGAAGAGTTGCTGGGCGCAGAACCGGGAACGGTAATTAACGGTATCCCAAAAATCGATTTTGGTGCCGGCCATCCAGACCCCAATCTGGTTCATGCCCATGAACTGGTAGAGATGACCGAAGGTCGCAATGGCGCTGATTTCGGTGCAGCTTCAGATGGCGATGGTGACAGAAACATGATCCTGGGACGCGATTTTTTTGTTACGCCCAGTGACAGTCTGGCAGTCATAGCAGCCAATGCCCATTTGATTAAAGGCTATAGCGCTGGCATTAGTGGTGTTGCCCGTTCCATGCCTACCAGTCAAGCAGCTGATCGTGTTGCTGAAAAGCTCGGGCTTGAGTGTTTTGAAACCCCCACTGGCTGGAAATTTTTTGGTAACCTGCTGGATGCAGGAAAGATCACTCTGTGTGGCGAAGAGAGCTTTGGAACAGGCTCCAACCATATCAGAGAAAAAGATGGTTTATGGGCGGTTCTGTTTTGGCTCAATCTACTTGCAGTCAAACAGCAATCTGTAGAGTTGATCGTACGGGATCACTGGCAGACCTATGGCCGGAATTACTACACCAGGTATGATTACGAGGCGATAGAGAAAGATGCCGCAGAGTCACTCATGCAATCCCTGGTTGATAAACTCGACAGCCTGATTGGCGATGAGATTAGTGGCTACCAGGTAGAGTATGCAGACAACTTTTCCTATACCGACCCGGTCGATTCCAGCCGCTCTGAGAATCAAGGAATCCGCATTGGGTTTACCGATGGATCAAGGATTGTCTACCGACTCTCAGGTACCGGCACGGAAGGCGCTACCTTGAGGGTCTATCTTGAAGCATATCAGCCCGATCCAGAAAAGCAGATGGAGAGCACGCAACAGGTCATGAAACCACTTGTGGAGATAGCCTTGGCAGTTGCTGAAATTGAACAACGAACAGGACGAACTGAGCCAACAGTTATCACCTGAAATTTTACTGGACAACTTGCAACTGGATCACTATATATCAGCCATAGTTGAGAATATAATAACTATATTTCAGGTACAATAATCAAACGACATTCAGGGGAGCCCCGCTGTGAATAAGAAACAGGATAAAGTGAGCGAAAAAAAAGTAACGAAGAAAAAAACAACTTCAAAAAAAGCGGCGAAACCAAAAGTCGTTAAGAAAAAAACCACTAAGAAAAAGAGTGTGGCAAAGAAGGCATCTTCGAAAGTGGCAGTGATCAGTCCTCGAGAGCGCTATGAGATGATTGCCACCATGGCTTACTATCGGGCAGAAGCTCGAAATTTCGAGCCGGGCAATGATGTCCAGGACTGGCTCGATTGTGAAAGCACCATAAATGAGTTGCTGAAGAAAAAGTGACTCTCATTTAGATTTGCGCGAAAGCCTTGCGCCCCGTATTCACACTCTATTCTTGTAAATGCGGGGCGCATATAGTCGGTCTATAGCAGTTAAATCTACGAAAAAATATAGGATTCAGGCTGTGCAAATGGGCCTGGATGGGTGTTCACTTCTATTCCTCAATATTTGATCCACCAGTTCGGATTCAGTAAAAGATCTTCTACAGGGATCGCCGTGCAGACAGGGTTGCCAGGACACGCTGATGTGCCCAGACAAGCAGTCCTGCACCGACAATCAAACATGAGCCCAAGTAGAACGGCCATCCCAGCGTATCTTCAAAAAAGAGCAGGCTAATCAGAGCCGCTGCAACGAGCTGCGCATTGAGATAGGGTGAAAGCAGTGAAGCAGACGCCATATGAAATGCTTTCACCAGCAGAAAATGGCCAGCTGCACCTAATGCTCCAGTGGTTAATAAATATAACCACTGAGTGATGGTGGGTTGCTGCCACCAGAGTGGTAGCAGCAAGGTCAATACAATCGCACCGGTGAATGTTGTATGAAACAGTGTGGTTTGTTCACTGTCATGACCTTTCAGTGCTCTGGTCAAGACAAAATAGAAGGCGAGACTAACAGCAGCCAGACAAGCTAACAGCAGTGCAGGATCAGGGTCGCGAAATCCTGGCCTGACAATAAACAGCACACCAATAAAACCACCACCAACAGCAAACCACTCGACTGCACCAACCTTCTCCTTCAAAAACCATCCAGCGAGCAAGGTCACCAGGACGGGTGCAAAAAAGACAATTGAAGTGGCATCCGCCAGTGATATCGTTTGAATGGCGCTATATAGACTCAAAGTCACAGCCATTAAACAGATGGCTCTGAGTAGCTGAGTCCAGGGCCGGTTCGGACGAACAAAAGCAAATCCCTGGCGGTATGAAAAGATTATTCCGACAAATAAAGTGTGGAAAAAATAGCGTGCCCAGACAACCTGAGGCATGGCTAAATCCTGCATCAGCCATTTACCCAAACCATCCATTACTGCCAACAAAATACAGGCGACAACGGTACTGACAATACCCCAGAAGAGGTGATGCACACTCTGGTTGGGTCTATCTGTTGATTGAGACATTCAGTGAGCCTGCAAAACAAGGAAAAAGGTCAGGCGGATTGTATCCCCGCAGGTTATCTATGTCTTCGTAGAATCTAAATT
Source organism: Candidatus Thiodiazotropha sp. AKIB8 (assembly GCF_058244675.1). Taxonomy (NCBI): domain Bacteria; kingdom Pseudomonadati; phylum Pseudomonadota; class Gammaproteobacteria; order Chromatiales; family Sedimenticolaceae; genus Candidatus Thiodiazotropha; species Candidatus Thiodiazotropha sp. AKIB8. The sequence continues at coordinate 94,487 of NZ_JBSYOO010000031.1, forward strand.
GTCATAGACTATGACTGGAATTAATGGAGAATCCATCAAAAGGGAGTGATTCAAGAGGTGAACACTACTCCCTTCCAGGAGCGGAAGAAGAGGCCGGTTTTGTCTCTATCAGGGGAAGAGCTATGCCCCCCTGATAGAGCACCTCTCTTACCAGATCAGAACTTGATACCAGCTTTCAACCAGACCTCGCGACCCGGTTCATTGACCTGGATCGCTTCAGGGTTGAATGGATCCGCATTTGCCCGATTAACATGATAGGCATAGCTTTTATCCAACAGATTGTCGATGCCAAAGCTGACATCGGCAGAGCTGGTTATCTCATAGCTGCCATAGAGGTCAATTACAGCCCATCCAGGTGTCTCCTGGGCATCTTGACCACTTCCATTCTCCAGATCCGCACGAGTCTGTTTGGCCGACATGCGCACCTTGCTACCGAAATCCAATGACCCTAGTCTATATTCCATACCAAGTGTGGCTTCGAGAGGGGAAATTTGTGCAATAGGACGATCGTCTGTACTGTTTTCTGCACGCACATAGGCGAGACTGGCGGTGGTACTCAGAGAATCGAGAATCTTGTAACCGCCCTGCCATTCGATGCCGTAGAATTCCGCATCCACATTACGATAGATAGTCGCCGTACCATTGGACACCAGAATACCATCCTGACCACGGGCTTTGTCACGCAGGATGTAGTCACTTACATCGTTGTAGAAAACGGAGACATCCGTATCCCATGCATCTCCAGTCCAACGCAGGCCTGCTTCGATCTGGTGATGCTTTTCAGGTTCCAGCTCCGGGTTACCCACCCAACTGCTGTCCATTCCTGTCATCATGTTCCGCGCGAAACTCGCCAGATAACGTTCAGTTGCGTCGGCAGTACGTACACTACGACTCAATCCAGTGTAGAGCGTGCCATCACCTATCTCTCTTTCATACTGTACAAACCCGCCAACATTGTCCTCTGTCTTATTGTCGGATGTATCTGCATAGTAGGCTGCGTAGAGGTTGTTCGGGGTAGGACTGGGACCAAGATCCGGTTTCTCGTCACCCCTGGAAATGGAGGCGTCGACCCGATCATAGCGCAATCCCGCCTTGACTCGATCCAGCGCACTTACCGGCAGCGATAATTCCGCAAAAACACCAGTCTGTTCCAACTCGGCCCCAGGCCACATAATCGACTGCAGCGTGACCGGATCCATGTTAGGCATACCGGAAAAACGATCAGCATCGCGCTCATTATTCTGATAGTCAAAACCGACTGTCAGGGTTGATTCACCCAACATCAGATCCCCCAGCAAGCGACCACCTTTGGTATCTGAGGAGGTTGGTACACTCATGCGCATGGGTGCGGTCAGCTCTCTTAATGAGTAGTTGTCCATAAGATGGTCAACTTCACTGGAGTAGATCTCTGCCTTGATACCTGACAGCGGCCCCAGATTATCACTCTGCTCATACTTCAAACGAATATTGTCAGAATCACTCATTGGCGAGTCCATACCGGCCCCCGCATAGTAGGCATCATCTTCACGGGTGGCTTCAAGATTCAGTTGCAGTACTTTGTTCTGATCCGGGGTATAGCCCAGGATCAGATTGCCGGATTGATTACTAAAAGACGAACGTACTTCGTTACCATCACCATCTTCATAGTTTTCAGCATCTTTGTAACCAATGATGCCCCGTGCATATCCCAGTTCAGTACCGGCTGCCAGATCAACTGAGGCCTCTTTTGTCTGGGAGTTACTTTTATAGCCAACATCTGCACGACCCAGATAGGGTTTGCCTGGCTCGAATTGAGGGACGCTGCGTTCAAATAATACGGTTCCACCACTACCACCGCCGCCATAAATTACTGTTTGAGAGCCCTTGATAACGGTAACGCTGTCATAACTTTCCATCGAGGAGTATGCAGTAGGCGGATCCATGCGGTTTGGACAACCACCATGTATGTAGGCACCATCCATAAGAATATTGAGGCGATTCTGACTCTGACCTCGAATGATTGGATCGATCCCATGCCCCCCCATTCTTGTACCGGAAACACCATTTATATCCCGCAGAAAATCAGCCGCATCTGCGGGAATACCGGAAGAAGTCCCATCCATTGGTGTTGATATCACTGCCGGAGCGGTCTCGCCCTCCCCTTCGACAACAACTTCGTTCAGGCTCTCGGTCTGGTCATCCGCAAGCAGAAGCTGGGCAGATAAAAGAGAACTGATTGCCAATGATAAGGCTGTAGGTCGCATGCATTCACCTCTATGTTTTCTAATATTTCAAACAGTGTTAAATAGCAATATCCACACCAACCAAACAAGTCGCTGTTTCCACAAACAATCTCTGGGTTAGGTTTAGATGAGATGGAAGAAAATAAGGCAAATCACTCAGTCATGTGAGTCATATGCCGTAAAAAAATCAACGAGATTCCAGATAGTCGATCCATCGTTGAGCAAGTTGCTGGGATTTTTCACTCTTAGCCACACTCAAGGCCGACTCAAAAGCCGATCTGGCTGCCTCAGGGCTATCAAGGCGGTAGTGGCTGCTTCCCAGCAATATCCAGTCATCGAAACTTGGCTTGGAAGATAGCTTAATGCCCTGTTCGAGACTGGACCTTGCAGCTTGCCACTGCTCAAGCTCCATCAACAATCGTCCCTTCCTGAGCTGTGGCTTTCCTGACTTATCGATCTCTGTCAATCTTTGAAGCACCTTCAATGCACGCTGCTGATCTCTTGCCAGAAGCCAGGCATCCACCAGTAGATTCAGACTGCTTTTATCCGTTTTGATCTCACCACTCTCAAGTCTGTTCGTCAACAACTCAGCCGCATCCAATGGGCTGTTCAACTGAAGATAGAGCTTGGCCAGACGTATCAAGCCATCTTCATCAACAAGATTCTTCTCTGCCGCCAGGGAAAGAACAGCAACCGCCTTTTGTTCTCGGCCCAGTTGTAGCAGGACATCGGATAATTGCTGCCAATAGAGGGCTTTGCGAGAATACCTTTTCACCATGACTTGCAAAACAGGTACGCTCTGTTTGTACTGTTTTGTTTCAAAATATAGCCCGACCAACATCTGATACCATGACTCACGAGGAGAGTCCGACTGCTTGATGGCAACTTTCAACGGTTTTATCGCCTTACGATAGTGCTTCAATGCATAGTAGAGACTTGCCAACAGAACCCTCGACTCAGGAGATGGTTTTTTGGTCTGTTCAAACCATGCTTGCAGTTGCTTTAGACCCGCTTTATATCGCTCCTCCTGATATAACAGCTGAGCGAGGGTATAGCGTAAATTAAGGGTTACCTGGGATGGCAAAGCGCCTGATTCCACTGCGAACAAAAAATGATCTATTGCCGATTTGTAATCCTTCAGTCCGATACTTAAATAGCCATAGGCCTGCCGAGCCAAAGCTGTCTCATCCGGTTTCTGTTTGACGCGTTCCAGTAGTGCGTCCAATTCGACCTTGGCTTGCTGATACTTCTCATTTCGTATCAGTGCATCAATCATAAACAGGTAGTCGTAGGTATAGCGCTCTGCTCCAGCAGCATCCTTGGGCAGCTCATCAGCGGCGTTCAGAAGAGTGGGCAGAAGCAGTAGACAAAACATGGTCTTCACGAGCCACCCACTGAGATTATATTTTCCTGGATTCATCAATTCAGACGATAGCTAATGGTTTGTGTTGCCGCACGTGAAACCGCTTCACCATCAACCACCTTTGGATGAAACTGCCAACGGCTGATTGCGCGAAGAGCCGACTGTTCAAAGTAACCTGGAGGATCTGATTCGACAACCTCTGCATCACTAACCGATCCATCGGGATTGATGGTGAACCTCAACACCACTTTGCCTTCAATACGTCGCATCAATGCCCGTTGTGGGTATCGAGGGGGAAAGCGCATGCGTGGGACAGGCTCCGCAGCTAAAGTTGTCGGTAACTCAGGTCGTGTACCAATGTAGGGCCCCGAAGCAATACTTAAAGGTATGTTTAAATCGGGGATTTGCCACTGCTCTATATCGGGACGATCAACCGCGATCGGTTTGAGTGGTGTCTCTGGTGTAGCGGGTGGAGGTTCCTGCTTCTCCTCCACAGGTTCAAGCTCATCCTGAGGGGGCGGATCAGGCTGTCGACGCAGGCGAACGAACTCCACTCGCTCCGAGGTGATCGTCTTCTCTACATCAATCGCTTTTTCACGCAGCATCTGATCCAGCAAGAAGAAGAGTGCCAGATTGACTGCCAAAGCGATCACAATTGCAGTAAAAAAACGCATTACTCCTGTTCCATGGATGCCGCGATCGAAACACTCTCTACTCCCGCAAGACGTGATTGATCCAACACCCGGATAACCACACCGGTAGGGGCCTTTCGGTCAGCCATTATAACTACAGCACCCTCCGGGTTTTCAGCATGCAGACGCTCTACATTGGCCCGCACTGCCCGGATATCGACACGACGTTTATCGATCCAGACATCTCCCTCGCCTGTCACACCAATGAGAATCGCTGCCTGCTGTTTTATTGTCGCCGTTGCAGCACTGGGACGATCCACTTCGACGCCGGGCTCTTTGACAAAGGAGGAGGTCACCATAAAAAAGATCAACAGGATAAAAACCATATCGATCAATGGCGTGAGATTGATCGCCAGATCGCCGTTCTCATCATCCACATGCTGATGTCGCATCAGACGCTCCCCTGTGGATGGTGGCTGTAGCTCAGCCTGTGTTGTAGATCGCTTGAGAAGTAGTAGCCAGATAGGGAGGCGACCAAACCGGCCATAGTGGTAATCAATGCTTGTGAAATGCCCCCTGCCATGCCGCGTATATTGCCTGTGCCATGATGCGCTATGACATGAAAAAGCTCGATCATCGCCTCGATGGTTCCAAGCAGGCCAACCATCGGGAGAATCTGCACCAGGGAGATAATGAGTGGCAACCAGGGTAGACAATCATCCTTGACGAGCTTGGAGCCATGCCACCAAAACTGCAGATAGAGATAGACGATCAATGTCCACATAACAAGGGAGAGTAACAAAATCACGATTAAGATCGCCCCGCCCCGCTCGAGTAGACTCAGCGCATCAAGAGGCAGCCGGCTCATCAGCATCTCCATCTCAACTCCCGGAACGGGCCGCAACCAGGGCGGCACTCTGTTGATCCAGTAGACGAATCACCCGATTACTGCGCCCTGCAAGATAGCTATGCAGCAGCACCATGGGTATGGCAACGGCCAAGCCCAGTTCAGTAGTCACCAAAGCTTGTGATATACCACCGGACATCAGTTTGGGATCCCCTGTGCCAAACAGGGTGATGGATTGAAAGGTTTCAATCATACCAGTCACCGTACCAAGGAGACCAAGCAGAGGAGCTACCGCAGCAAATATGGCCAACAGACGTAGCCCCCTTCTAAGGCTTGGAAGTTCCTTGAGAATCGCTTCATCCAAGTATTTTTGAAGGGAATCGGATGAGTTTTGAGACTGCTCCTGATCGATCGTGAGCAAACGTCCAAGGGGGTTGTTATCCATCGGTTCAGCACTATTAAGCTGCTTCTTAACCCTTCGTCCCACAATATAGAGACTGATCAATCGCTCCAGGATAACCAGAGAGCCCAGCAGTCCAAGGAAGAGGATGAAATAGCCGATATAACCACCCTGCTGAATCCGCTCAAGCAGGGTTGGCGAGGCAACCAGCAGTGAGAGGATAGCCCCTCTTGAGGGGTCCACTGCAAGTGTCTGCAAACCACCTCTACTCTGTTCCGCTTGTTTTGCCATCAATTGAAAGCGTGGCGCAGGTTGCCTGCTCAGTTCTACGAAGCGGGCAGTTTCAGGCAGGTACCTCAGATAGCGGCCATTCGAAAGTGCATTAAAGAGACCAATCACAGTTACCTGTTCCTGTTGCTCCTCACCAGAGGTAAGAATCACCGGCAGAGAACTCTGCCAGATAGACCCTGATTGTATGATTCGCTGCATGAAAATCTCCCACAAATCCTGCAAACGATCCAGGGAGGGAAGAGATTGGCTACTGGCGATCTCCTCCAGTATTTCCAAGTCATTCTGATGCTGTGATGAGGTGAGATCATTTCTGAACAGGTTCAGACTCTCTGATGCCACCTGCCTGACAACACCAAATAACTCGCCAAATGTCCCGGCACTCGCTTTATGGGTTTCACGAAGTACCTCCAGATCTGCCTGCTGTTGTTCAAGCTTGGCCTGGAGTTGCTGCTGACGATCAAGCTCCGTCTGGAGCTTCTGTTTGATCGCCTTAAGTTCTGCTGTTCGCTGATCATGCAGTTCAAGAAAGCGTTTTTCCCTCGTCTGATCTCTGAGTTGCTGCTGCTGGCGGGATTGTCGCACCTGATCAAGTAGTGACTGCAACGAGTCATCTGCAGCAAAGAGCGGAGGCAGGACCAGAAGCGCTGCCAGCATGCTGAGAATGGTTATTATGCTCTTCATTGTCCGCCCTCCTCAGGTATCACCAGCGGTAACACCATCAGGTCGGGGGGTAACTGTTTTCTGGCAATACGTATCGCCCGTGTCAATTCTGCCATGTGGCTGGAATCGAGCTTGAGCCAGCTACGCTGTTGATTGTCCCAGACCCCCCCTTGCTTGCCATCCAGGGTCTGGTAAAACAGCGCAACCCGTCCCAAACGCAGAAAATCGACCATTTTCTGATTACCATCCAGCTGATCCAACTGCGCCTGATAAGCCTCAATATTGCGGCCATAGTCAGCCTCGATCTGATAGGCTTCAAGCAACTGCCTATAGCGTTCAGATATCTCACCCGTCCTGTTTTCGTGGGCCTTTTCCAGTGCATCCTGTCTCACTCGCCGCTCTTCGGGCAGAAAGGGGGTATCCCGCTCTATCAACTGTCCTAGTGTTTCCAGCATCTGACTCATCAGGGGATCGATATCGCTACGCATGCGATCGATCTCCTCCAGCTCTTGAGAGATGCGTTCTATCTCCCCGGCCTGCTGCTCCAGCTTGGATTGCAAATCCTTATTGGCCATGGTGGTGCGCTGAAGTTGTTGGCTTAACAGACGATACTCTTCTAGCATCTTGCGAGATTCATCATCCAACTGTTCAACCTTCTTTTGGGAGGACTCAGCCGCCTTTTGGCCGCCGACTTCCAGGTCAATCGCCCGCTCAAGGTTATCTACCGCCAAGCCACTGCCGCAGGCCAAAAGGATTCCCAGAGTAATCGTCAAAATTACAAATAGTTTCATTGCGTTACTATATTCAGCCCCAGCCATCAGCAACCCAGTTGAATGGCTTTAAATTAATTTATCCAGCATCGACTAAAGATTTCAAACCTAGTAGGCCGTGCGGTATTTTCGGTAACCCTCAGCGTCCCGCTACGGGGCCAAGGCAAGGCGCACTTCGCGGGGAATGGTATGCCCTTTTCAAGAAGTGCAACGCAGCATTGTCCCCATAGCGGGGCTCCCTTCGGGCCGAACCACAAGCGCATCATACGAGTCCAATCGGATACACTCAATCCCAACCACTATTTTCAGCTCTCATACAAACCTAAACATACCAAGGTTAACCTTATAGCCGATTTCTGAAAGAATCACATACCTATGGTCAACCATTACCTCATAGTTCCAGTTTCCGGTGGGATAGCTGAAACTAAGCGAGTAGGATCACTTATCTTTAGTGTGAATCTATGATGAAAGAGATTTCAGGATTTTCTGATGGGACATAATCGCCAAAACCTAGCTGCAGTGTTTTTAAAAATGCTGCCTTCAGATTGCGTAGTTTACCGCGAAGAGGAACTCATCCCTTTCGAATGTGATGGATTATCTGCATACCGTAAGGTCCCATTGATTGTGCTCTTACCCACCACTGCTGTGCAGGTGGAGATAATCCTGAAGTACTGTCATCAGCATAAAATAGTGGTGGTGGCTCGTGGCGCCGGAACCGGTCTCTCAGGTGGCGCCCTTCCCCATGAGGAGGGGGTTTTGCTGAGCCTTGCCAGACTCAACCACATTATTGAGATAGACCGCGATAACAGACAGGCCCGTGTAGAACCTGGGGTGAGGAATTTAGCTGTAAGTGAGGCAGCAAAACCCTATGGGTTGTATTATGCACCCGATCCCTCTTCTCAAATCGCCTGCTCCATAGGCGGAAATGTGGCTGAGAATGCCGGCGGTGTGCACTGCCTGAAATATGGCCTGACCCTGCATAACGTATTACAGGTTACCCTGATCACCATTGATGGCGAGCGTTTGACGATTGGCACCACGGGCCTGGACAACCCCGGCCTTGATCTGTTGACGCTGATAACAGGCTCGGAGGGTATGCTGGGGCTGGTTGTGGAGGTTGTTGTCAAATTATTACCAATCCCCGAGCGACAACAGGTTGCTTTGGCCGCATTTGATGATGTGGAAACTGCAGGCCTGGCTGTTGCAGATATCATTGCCAAGGGGATCCTCCCTGCTGGCCTGGAGATGATGGACAATCTGTCGATTCGGGCGGCTGAGGACTTCGTGCACGCTGGCTATCCTACCGATGCTGCTGCCATATTGCTGTGTGAGGTCGATGGTAGTGAAGATGAGGTTTCTGAGGAGATTATGCGGGTACGTCAGATACTGCTTGATTCAGGTGCCCGTGAGGTGCGGACTGCCAAAGATGAAGCAGAGCGTGTGCGATTTTGGGCCGGACGTAAAAATGCCTTTCCCGCAGTGGGTCGTCTTGCCCCTGATTACTATTGTATGGATGGCACTATACCCAGAAATCAACTGGGCAAAGTGTTAAAGATGATTGCTGAGATGTCGGAGAAATATGGCCTGCCATGCGCCAATGTATTTCATGCTGGTGACGGTAATCTGCATCCCCTGATTCTCTATGACGCAAATAACCACGGAGAGCTGGAAAAAGCTGAAGAGTTTGGTGGCGAGATCCTGGAACTCTGTGTTGCGGTTGGTGGCACAATCACAGGTGAACATGGTGTTGGCATGGAAAAGATCAATCAGATGTGCGCCCAATTTCCAGACCCTGAGCTAGAGACTTTTCATGCGGTTAAAGCGGTCTTTGACCCACATGGCCTGCTCAATCCAGGAAAAGCGATTCCAACCCTGGCCCGCTGTGCAGAATTTGGTGCCATGCATGTTCATGCCGGTAAATTACGCTTCCCGGATCTGGAGCGATTCTGATGACTGCTGATCAAGATCAATCCCTGCCCCTGCAACAGGCTGTTCTGGATGCCCATGCTGAAACTAAGCCGCTGCGCCTTGTTGGCAGTGACAGCAAAGCCTTCTACGGCAGAGCGCCAGGTGATGAGTTGTTCCTGTCACTTAGTGGAAACCGGGGGATTGTCAGTTACGAACCAACCGAACTGGTGATTACAGCTCGAGGGGGAACACCCTTAATCGAAATCGAAGAGGCACTCAATGAAAAGGGTCAAATGCTCCCTTTTGAACCCCCACATTTCGGTGATAGCGGCACCATCGGCGGTGCTATCGCTGCCGGTCTGAGTGGGCCTCGCCGACCATGGGGAGGCGCGCCAAGAGACCTGCTCCTGGGTATCAAGCTGCTGGATGGTCAAGGCAGGATTTTAGAGTTTGGTGGCCAGGTCATGAAGAATGTTGCTGGATATGACATTTCAAGACTCATGGCCGGCGCAATGGGTACCCTGGGCATCCTGTTGGAAGTCTCTGTAAAGGTTCTGCCCAAACCCTCTGAAGAGCACACTCTGATTTTTCAGCGGGAAGCAGACGGGGCTCGTAATCTGTTTATCGAAATGGTTGGCCATTCACTGCCCATATCTGCAACTTTCAGTCAGGGTAACCAGCATGGTCTGCGACTCTCATGTAACAGACAGCGTTTAACTAGAATCCAGGAGAAATATGGGCTTATGGATGCCACTGACTCCCATGGTTTCTGGGAAGAGCTGAGAGACCAGAAACTGGACTTCTTTGATCAACAAAAACCACTCTGGCGACTCTCTATGCAGCCCACGGCACAGCTTAAACTGAGTGAGCCAACACTGTACGAATGGTCAGGTGCCCAGCGTTGGGTCTTCACCGAGCAACCACCGGAAGAGATACGCGCCCAGATTGAAAGCCTTGGCGGGCATGCAGTGCTGTTTCGCAATGGGGATCGAAGCGGTGATGTATTTCATCCGCTTCACCCGCGTATCACAGAGATACAAAAAAGCTTAAAAGCTGTATTCGATCCTAAAGGTCTGTTTAATCCCGGCAGACACCATCCAGATTATTAGTGTGGTGCGTCATACTAGTGTGGTGTCTCTGAGGGTTAGCGAACTTACCGCACGCCCCACTAGCCTTTAGGTTTTGCAGCAGTCATGCAGTTTTGCATCTGCTCAGCTGATTCGCTCGATGAGAAGCACTTTTTCATAGCATTCCCCATCAGAATGGATTGATCCAGGTATTTGAGCATGTTGCTCTTGTTTTTCTCATTAAACTCGACTTTTTTGGATGCCTGGGATTGAGGTTTTGTCGGCATCCCAACTGAACGCCCCATCTTAGCCTGCATCTCTTTTTCCAGTGCCACCATGATCTCGACACATTTTGTAAAAGCTGCCTGATCCCCAGCCTTACCCAAGCAGGCCTTAGTCTCCTCCATGGCTGGCAGACTCTCATCGATCATAGGCAGCATGGTCTGTTTGGACTGTTCAAAAAATTGTTGCGGATCCACCTGCCCTGCCGCAGGCCCTGGGGGCTGAGCAAAGGCAAGACCAGGGATCAACAGGATTGTTATCAGCCATTTCATCAATATTCTCCTCACACTGTTTTTTTATTTTGTTAATGATCTTCATCTGCATTGCAGTTGAGCAGGTAAAGTAATCGACCCTATAATCTTAAGCAATAGGCCAAGTAATTTCCTGCCAGCAATATTTCAGCAAAACAGCTTTTTTAGCCTGGAAACCGCAATTGAACGGGGGTTTGTGGAAAATCTCAGCGTCCAACTGAGTTAAAACGGGGTTAAGCCTCGATTGTTGGGTCATGGCCTAGCCAATAAATCTCAGTACCTTTCGATTAGTTTTAACAGGCCCTAATAACCCAAATTGATATAAGCTGAAATTTCGCTGCCAAGCCGTTAGAATTCCGCACCATATCAATAATTCCCCTGGAGATTTTCTGTGGCAGAAAAAAGAGTCGACGTCGCTATTCTCGGTTCCGGCACCGCTGGATTGAATGCAACTGGCCAGGTTGGGCCGAGTGGCAAGAGTTTCCTTCTGATCAACGGTGGAGAGCCAGGTACAACTTGTGCCCGGGTTGGCTGCATGCCATCAAAAGCCCTGATCCAGGTTGCTGAGGATTACCATCGCCGTACCCATCTTCAGCGATATGGTGTTGATGGCCATGCCGAACTGACCATCGATATTCCTGAGGCGATGGAGCATGTTCAGGATCTTCGAGACAATTTTGTCGATCGTGTACTCTCCAACAGCACCGATAACATGGGTGAAAAATTTGTAGAAGCTTATGCAGAATTTATCGATCCTCATACCTTACAGCTCGATAATGGCGATCGAGTCATCGCCGACAAAATAGTTATCGCAACAGGCTCAAGACCGATGATACCCCCAGCCTGGGAAGTTTTCGGAAGTAATATTCTTACCACAGATACCTTTTTTGAATTAGAAGACCTGCCTGAATCTGTAGCGGTTATCGGTCTGGGAGTGATTGGTCTTGAGTTAGGCCAATCTCTCAACAGACTGGGTATTAAAGTTACCGGTTTCGATATGGCTCAAACCATAGGCGGCACCAGTGACCCGGAAGTATCCAAGTCTGCTCTTGAGATCATGCAAAAAGAGTTCCCAATCCACCTGGGCCATGCCGTAGAAATATCTGAAGAAGGTAAGCAATTGAGGGTCACTGCCGGAGAGCAGTCAGTGGTTGTCGACAAAGTACTCGCCAGCCTGGGACGTACGCCGAATATTGAAGGTCTGGCACTGAAAAACGCAGGAATTGAGCTTGACGCCAAGGGCATCCCGCTCTACAACCAAAACACCATGCAGTGTGGTGATTCACACATCTTCATTGCCGGGGATTTAAACGGTGAACGTCCAATCCTTCACGAAGCGGGAGATGAAGGAAAAATTGCAGGTTATAACGCTGCCCACGCCGAAGTTCAGGGATTCAAAAGAAAGGTGCCCTTGGCAATCAACTTCTGTGACCCCAATATATGCTTGATTGGTAAACGTTATGAGGAGTTGGACCTGGAAAAAACAGCCATTGGTGAGGTTAAGCTGGCCCCCGTCGGCCGCGCCCAGATCATGGGACAGAACCGGGGTATCATTCGTGTCTATGCAGATAAAGCGAGCGGACTTATGCTGGGTGCGGAAATGATTACAACACGCGGGGAAAACCTTGCTCATCTGTTGAACTGGGCAGTTTCGCAACAACTCAGCGTAGGTGACCTGATCCGCATGCCCTTCTACCACCCGGTTATCGAGGAGGCACTACAGGCGGCACTCAACAATCTCTATGCGCAGGTTGAATCTAAAAATCCTGGGCCAATCAAAGAGCTTTATCCTCTATAACCTGGAGTAACCGTATGGATTCAATAGAGGTCAGTTTTACTGGCGGAAAACGTATTCAAGCCCAAGTCGGTGATTTTACCATTGAGACGGACCAACCCGCCAAATATGGTGGGGAGGCGAGTGCACCCGCTCCTTTTGATCTGTTTCTGGGATCTCTTGCAACCTGTGCTGGAATTTTCGCTTGGAACTTCTGTGAGTCCCGTCAGCTTTCCACAGAGGGGCTAGGGTTAAAAATGGAGTGTCTCGAAGATGAAAAGAAGAAGATGATTGGAAGCATCATATTTCATCTGACACTCCCCGATAGTTTTCCTGAACGATATCGCAGTGGCATTATCAGGGCGATGGAGCTTTGTGCTGTGAAAAGGCATATGCATACTGCACCAGAATTCACCATAACCATTGATTAGATCCTGTCAGGATCCATTCGCTAAACATCAAAGCCCTGCTACTGAGCCAATTCTGTGTTGTAACTCTTGGTTCATTGTAGTGCTGATCAATTTTTTAATAGCCCATTTACCTGGCTAGGGAAAACCCTAGCTGGGGTAATTCCTATCTACTATTTTTATAAAACCCCTTACATACTAAGCGACATGAAACAGCTTGCATTCAGATAGAAGGCTTATCCACGAAGCAAACCAGTTTCATGTTCTCTTGTGTTTAGAACTTCGTTTAAGGGGTGATTGGTAGGTCTGTCCAGGTTATTTCCATCCTACTCTGGGTTATATTTTTTAATAGGAACAGTGTCAGGATCAGGCCTGCTTTAGCCCCTATTTTTTTTAGCAACCAATATCCCACGGCGCGGTGCAGGATATCCTTCAATAGTATAGTCAGGGTCAGCAGGATCCAGATAGTCCTTAAGGGACTCGAATTGCATCCACTCCGTCGATCTCTGTTCCTGCATCGTGGTTTTCGACACATCTACCAAATTAATATCACTAAATCCCGCTCGTTTTAACCAGGTCATGAGAGTTTCGACTGTGGGTATGAACCAGACATTCCGCATCTTCGCATAGCGCCCTTCCGGAACCAGAACCTCTCCCCTACCCCCCTCTATTACCAGTGTCTCGAGTACCAATTCACCACCTTGACGTAGTGCACCTTTGAGTTCATTTAAATGAGCGAAAGGTGATTGACGATGATAAAAGACACCCATTGAGAAAACCGTGTCAAATGCCTTTAAATCTGCAGGTAGTTGTTCTATACCCAAAGGGAAGAGATGAACAGGAAATTGCTCGCCAAGAAAATGTTTCAATAGTTCAAACTGCATATTGAACAGCTGAGTGGGGTCTATGCCGACAATCCGTTCGGCACCCTCACCGAAGATACGCCAAAGGTGGTAACCGTTGCCACACCCCACATCCAGAACAATGCGGTTTTTCAGAGGCGAGATATGGTCTTTCAAACGATTCCACTTTAAGTCTGAACGCCATTCTGTATCGAGATCGATCCCACATATCCTATATGGGCCTTTACGCCAGGGATGCAGCATATGCAGTGCAGATAGCAGTTGAGCCCGTTGCTCATCAGTGCAATCCCAACCCTCACCTGCAATAACATGGCCTGACTTAAAATCTATTCTGGAAACTGGCACCTTGGGTAACGACTGCAATGCCTCAAGCCACTTTGCCATATCACCGTGAGGTTGTTCGCTCCAAATTGAGGCGACTTGTTGGGGAAGATTAGTTAACCAGGCCCCTAAAGGGTGATCCCTATAGGATTCACACCAATCCCAATCGTACTTCATTTAATTGCCAATAATGATATAAAATTAAAACACTGAAACCAGACTTCCACTGTTGTAAAACCAACTTTCTCAAGCCGGACTTTATGGCTCTCAAGAGTTTCAGGAATCAATACATTTTCCAGAGCAGTACGCTTCTGACTGATCTCCAGATCGGTGTAGCCTTGTGCTTTCTTAAAACTGTGATGCATCTTTGTAAACAGATCCTGAGAGACTGCTGCAGGTAAAGCAATCTTTTCTGATAGAACCAATAGACCATTCTCCAGCATGCCGTTATAGATCTGTTCTACAAACCACTCCCGGTCTCTGGCGGGAATAAATTGCAGTGTAAAATTGAGGATGACCATCGATGCATTTTGAATGACAACATCCCGCACATCAGAACATACTAATTGGATGGGATCATCATCTACATCGGTGGATAGTCGCTTGGCTGCTTGTTCCAACATCGCAATGGAGTTATCCACCGCAATCAATTGATAGTCCTGATGGGGCGTCGAGTAGCGGACAGCCATGCTGGCTGCGCCCAAGGAACAGCCGAGGTCATAACAGTTTGATCCTCGGCTCACCCATTGGCTTGCCAGAGTACCGATCATATTAATGATCGTCCCGTAACCAGGTACCGAGCGGTTGATCATGTCAGGAAAGACTTGCGCTACCCGCTCGTCAAATACGAAATCGGGAACGACCTGCTGCACATCGGCATAAATATCGTCTTTTTTCATCTCCGGGATCTATTCCAGTTCCTGTGCTGCTTGTGCACCAGCTTTTACATCCACCATGCTCAACAGGATTCCGCCAATAATAAACAGGATGCCGACAGATAGGATTGAGATCCGCGTACTACCAGTCAATACTCCAACCCATCCCATCATCATTGGACCCAGTACCGCTGCGAATTTTCCGAGCATGTTATAGAAACCAAAGAACTCTGCTGATTGATTATGGGGTATCAGACAGGCATAGAGTGAGCGGGACAAGGCCTGTATACCGCCCTGCACCAGACCGATGGCAATTGCCAGCATGTAGAATTCCCATACCGATTCCATCCGATAAGCCCAGACAAGAATTAAAAGATAGACAAAGATAGCTATCATTATTCCCTGTTTTGCCCCACGCTTTGCAGCAATAGAAGCAAAAACCAGTGCAGCTGGAAAGCCTACAAATTGCGTTATCAACAGAGCGACCATTAGGTTGTTGGCATCAAAACCGATAGAAAGCCCAAAATCCACTGCCATTCTGACGATCGTATCCACGCCATCGATGTAACACCAATAAGCCAGTAAAAATAGAAAAGTCATACGTAGATTTTTTATGCGAGCGAATGTTTCAATCAATTGACGCACACTGGCAGAAACCCAACCTTTCTTCGGTGCGGGGCCAGGAGGCTCATCGACAAATAGAAACAGAGGCAAGGAGAACAGCCCCCACCAGAGTGCCACACTGATGAATGATAATTTTACTGCCTGAGCAGCATCGGCCAAGCCGAAATAACCAGGATAGAGGGTCATCAGCACGTTCAAGGTAAACAGTAGACCTCCCCCCAGATAACCAAAGGCGTATCCATATGCAGATACCCGGTCATAGTGCTTTTTTTCTGTTACCGAGACCAGTAGCGCATCATAGAAGATATTCCCCCCCATAAAGCCAAGCAAGCCCAGTCCATAGAGTATCAGTGCCATTACCCAGTTGCCTGAAGCAACCAGATAGAGGGCACCGGTCATGACAATGCCCATCGCTGCAAAAAAGAGTAAAAATCGCTTCTTTGCACCAGCCTGATCTGCTAATGCCCCTAAAAATGGGGCCATACAAACAATTAAAATGCTAGCCATTGAATTGGCCATGCCAAGCCTGAATGTCGATTCAGTGGCAGCTACACCAACACTCCAATATTGTTTGAAAAACACCGGAAAGAAACCTGCCATCACTGTCGTGGCAAAGGCTGAATTAGCCCAGTCATAGAGAGTCCAGGAGAGCGTGGGCGGATTCTTCAGAAGCGCCCTGCTTGGATCATTCTGCACCAAATTACTCTTCAGTAGGTTCAGTCAATGTCAAATTGGCATTGATTGCCATTCTTACCAACTCAGCCAAGGACTCAGCCTCCATTTTCTCCATCACTCTCGCCCGGTGCGCTTCAACCGTCTTTGAGCTGACGCCGAGACTGGTAGCGATCTCCTTGTTCGCTTTGCCATTGGTGACCATAACCATCACCTCATGCTCCCGAGGGGTCAATCTCGCTAATCTGGTAGCAATTTCAGCCCTTTGTGACTGCATATCACGCTGTTTTGCATCCACTGTCATGGCGTGGCGAATACTTTCAAGTAACAACTCATCATTGAATGGCTTTTCGATAAAATCCACTGCACCGGCCTTCATCGCTCTAACTGCCATTGGCACATCGCCATGTCCGGTAATAATGATCACCGGTATGGCAATCTGATTGACTCTCAGATACTCCTGCAACTCCAAACCACTCATACCGGGCATACGCACATCCAGCAGCAGGCATCCAGATCGCCCGGGATAATAGGATTGAATAAAGGCGTTGGCCGATTCAAAGGTTTCCACCTGCATGGAGACCGATTCAATCAACCATTTCAGGGAATTCCTCATTGCCTGATCATCATCAACTACAAATACTGTCGATCTATTACTCATGACTAAAAACCTGGTAGTTCAAGTGCAGGATCAGAAGGAAGGATCAACCGAAAAGTTGCACCTTTTCCAGATTCTGACTCCACTTCAATCAATCCCTTGTGATCCTGCATAATTTTCTGACTGATTGGTAAACCCATACCCATTCCACTCTTTTTAGTAGAAAAGAAGGCATCGAACAGGTATTTCTGCGTTTTGGCAGGTATTCCCGCCCCACTATCCTGAACAATGACTTGTGCATCCCTACTACCTATTCTACCGGTTTTCAATATCAGTCGCCGTTGATTCCGATCAACTTGTTTCATGGCATCGATGGCGTTGCGTACTAAATTCAACATAACCTGCTCTATCTGCACCAAATCGACTTTAACCGGCAGAGCCCCCTCAGAGAGTTGAAGTGAGACCTCTACATTTTGCCTGTTTGCTTCAAATTCGATAAATGATGCCACCTCCAATACCAAATGATTTAGATTGACCAACTCATGCTCCTGCGGTCTCTTACCCACTAAGGTTCTTAATCTTTTGATAATCTCTCCAGCACGCTCTGCCTGTGCGGTTATCTGAGCTATCGCATCAATTATCTCAGGTTCACCACCTTTTCCAGACTGTAAACGGCGAACACAACCACTGGCAAAATTTATAATTGCAGAGAGGGGTTGATTGAGCTCATGAGCCAGTCCGGTTGACATCTCACCCATAGTACTGAGACGACAAACATGGACCAATTCAGATTGATGTTGTCGGCTCTGCATCTCAGCCAAGCGCATTCTTGTGAAGTCCCGACCATAGATATTGACATATTCAAGCTCAAGAATTGGCGCCAGCTGTAGAGAGAATATCTGAGTCTCAAGATTGACTTCATACTCTTTGGTCACCCCTTCCTTGAAGGAACTGGCGACAAGGTTTTTCCAATAAAGGGGTAGAGTCTGGCCCCGCTCACAATCCCAATACTGCAGTAGCGGCTCACTGGCAGCATTAGCATAGAGGATGACGCCACGCATATTGATTCGTAGCACAGGACTTGGGTTTTCACTCGCCAGTTTTGCCAGACTGGTAATTTCACGTTGCGCCTGTTTTCTTCCAGAAATATCACGTAAATAGACATTGAATACTGTTTGCTCTTGCAGATGAATCGATATGACAGAACATTCAACTGACTTTTCTTCTCCATTCGCGGTCGATGCCTGCATAGGTTGTCCTCTGCATGAGCTGTTTGGTGCGCTCATACTGATGCAACCACTGAGCATGGTACGAAAACGTGCTCGGTCACTGGGCTGAATCACCATCTCTTCAAGATGACGACCGATCAACTGATTCCTGTTGTAGCCGAATGTTTTGATAGCCGTGCCATTGACTTCAACGATAATCCCTTCTTGATTCAGAGTAATGATAGAGACCATGGAGTTGTCAAATAGGGCACTCTTTAACACCTCCGTCTCCCGCAAACGCTCTTCCTGCTTACTGCGAAGTGCATCGCGGGCTCTGATCAATTGACGAAAGAACGCTTTTACCCAATCTTCCAAAAGCAGTAGTTGATTTCCCTTCTTATATACCGGTTGCTCAATACCCAATGCCTGCTGACCGAAGCGGGAAATACGCATTAATACATGACTGATTTTTGCAGAGATCAAATAGAAGATTACTGAAAATACAGCAATATAGACCAGCGCGGCCAAAAACCTATCTTGTTGCGCTAGCTCGGTAATATTATGAATAGTCTTTTCCACAGCATCTCGAGAGACCATAGTGGTAAATAAAAGACTCTGCTCCATAGACTGAAAGCGGGTTATGGCCTGAGAGGTAAGAAGATAGTTTTCACGCCAGTCATTTAACACAGAGTCCATTGGAATCAACTTGGTATTACTATTTGCCAACAGCTTCATTGAATTAGCGTCAATTAAGGCAATTAATGTATCTGTGTCGTGAGACATGCTTTGTGATTCTATTAGAAAGCGCTCATCCACGGGCACGATCAACAGCAGTACGGCTGCCAGATCTTCCTTTTTATAGGAGACATTTGACCAGACAAGTAAGAACGGCTGCTGATCAATCAGTGTAATCAGCGTCTCATTTCGTCCTGAGTAGAACTCGAACAGCTGATCAAGATCGAAAGTGAGAGGATTTTTCAGATAAACTTCTCTTGGAGTAGCTCGATTGTTGAATAGCACCACCTGATTGGGTTCTAAGAATCTGAGTTTAGGACTACCAGGATCAAGCCATTCAGGCACCTGATTGTGTCGAATTATCTCTGTATTTTCAGATTCAGTATCAATCCATGAGTGCGAACTGAGATAATTTTTTATCCGCCAGTGGTTGGACAAGCCGTTTCCAATATATTGCCACTCTTGCAAAAACTGCTCGAAACGGTAGCGAGTCTCAACCGCCCGAACATCCAGCCTTCTGACCAGCTCTTCATGAAAAACTTTCGCCAGGCGCTTATCCTGAATGGGCTCCAGCACCAACCACATCAACAGTCCGCATAATATGCCTACAAATAGAGAGAGTGCCGGCAAAGGAACAGCGGCTAACCTCGCTTGCCACTTAACACCTCTTAAACCACTCATATCAGGCACATCCAGTGCAGGGATCGCAGACTACCTGGTCTACAACTGCATTCAGAAAATCCCGGTGTGCCCGGCAAGGCTCTGTGTCACTACCGGCTATTCCTTTAACAAGATCGACAATGCAGCATGGTGCGCTGAGATTTTTCATAAATTCATGTAGCGTAAGTGAGTTCACCCATTCGGTGAGCATAAATACCATTATTTGAAGTGGGATATCATTACCTGATGCAAGATTTCAGCGGTCAGCTGCAGAATCCAGGTTTTATACTATTGAAAATCAAAGGCTTATTTTTGCTCTTTTCAGCGGAATGAATGCACAACATACCTGAATAAGTCCGGGTAGAACAGATTGTCGACAAAAAAGGCATTCAAATTAGTTCCTCCCATCAACAGCCTGATAATTATCACTGCAGTGCAACATTAAAATAGCGTTTTAAAATGTAGTTTTCAGGCAAAAAAAAGACGCTCGAAGCGTCTTTGAATTACTATCCAGTTAACTGGATTTCTATTTATTATTCTTCAGGAGGTAATTAAAATTCATTAGGTAGTAGCACTCACTCCTTTGACCATACCCCGTTTACTGCCGCTGTAACCCTGGTAGAGATATGCTCTTTCAGCCACGGTTGCATACCCATACAGCATTTTTCGCAGCATCTGCCTGACACTGGCATCCAATTCGCTGAACATCAGCCCGAGACAACCCGATTGCTGGTGCACAACCATCGCTTTGGCCCTGCATTGACTTGTGCCTCCACACGCCTCAACTGGAAAAGAAACTTCGACAATGGTACTAAGCTGCTGTGAGCTTTCGCCAATATCGATTAACATACCACTAAGGCTTATGTTACGAATTATCCCTTTCATTCTACCGAGTTTGCGATCTTGTATTATGATTTCACAAGAGATCAGCTTTCTATGGTCACATCTGTGTTCCATACTATGGCTCCCCGTATTCGCATGCCATTCAACATGAACTCTAAGTATGGTTGGTTACTGCCAATTTTCAAATCCGGATTATTGCTCTCGGACATTAGGGATTACCCTAGATTTTCTCATCTTTATTTTCTGATCACTGTTAATGATTTCAAAAACCAATATCTCAAATGATCTTACTGAGGCTGTTGCGCCTGGGTTACTCCGACGTCTCGGCGCCATATTTTATGATGGACTGCTGTTAACCGCTCTGGTGTTTGTCGCCACCGCGACCATAACCCTGCCTTTTGGTAACCCGAGTGGTACCTGGCTTTTAATATTTCAATTATTTGTATTTGAAATCATACCCTTATTGTTTTTTGCAGGGTTTTGGGTATGGGGGGGGCAGACACTTGGCATGCGTGCCTGGCGACTTAAAGTGGTACGCCTAGATGGCAATCCAGTTGCGTGGGGAGATGCTTTAAAACGTCATTTTGCAGCAATTCTCTCCCTTTTAATCGTGGGCTTGGGGTTTATTTGGATAGTGTTCGATCGAGATAAGATGGCGTGGCACGACAGGCTCTCACAAACCCGTCTGGTAATAGTCGAAAAGTGACGAGTGACACACTAGTGTGGTGCGTCATATAAACCCTGTATTTAGAAAGCCGCTCAAGCCGTGAGTGCAAGGCGCAGCCCGCAGGTAATGGTCGTTCCCTTACCAAGGGGTGCAACGCCGCAATCGCGGCTTGAGTGGCTTCCCGCAGGGCGAGGCAGGTGATTTAATCGCAAACTGAGATAGGCCTTGTCTAAATATAGGGTTTATATGACGCACCACACTAGGATCACAATCTTTTTCAGCCATACCTCAGCATCAGTTCCTAAACCATTTTGATTGGGGAAAAAGATTGGTCAGGCCCACCGCAAAGGAGAGAAGTGCATCACAAAGCGGCGGCCCGGGAATCAGCTATCAAAGGGGTGGCAGCGAATAATCGTCTCTTTTCGATCAGGCCCGGTAGAAACAATGTCGATCGGAGTGTCACACAACTCTTCGATTTTACTTAAATACTCCTTGGCGGCTGTTGGTAACTTATCATAATCAGTGATACCTACAGTCGACTCCTGCCAGCCTGGCATTTCCATATAGACTGGCTCACATTTCTCGAACAGATCTGCGCCAGAAGGCGGTGTTGTAACCTCCTGACCATCCAGCTTGTAGGCAATGCAGATTTTTATCTTATCCAAACCGTCAAGAACATCGAGTTTGGTTATACAGATTCCGCTAACACTGTTAATTTCCAAAGAACGACGCAAGGCAATACTGTCCAACCAGCCACAGCGTCTTTTACGCCCAGTTGTGGCTCCAAACTCATGTCCTTTGGTACCCAGGTGGTCACCAGCATCGTCAAACAGCTCCGTTGGAAACGGTCCTGCGCCCACACGCGTGGTATAGGCCTTGACTATGCCCAATACATAATCGATATATCGTGGCCCCACACCCGTGCCAGTGGCGGCACCACCTGCAGTCGTGTTGGAAGAGGTGACATAGGGATAGGTACCATGATCAATATCCAACAGGGCGCCCTGAGCCCCTTCAAACATCACATGTTTACCCTCCCGGCGCATTTGATGCAGTGTGCCGGTCACATCCTCAACCATAGGTTGCAGACGTTGAGCCTGTTCAAGTAACTGGTCGAGTACTTGCTGGTAATCGACCTCACCATATTCAAACAGGTGTTTGAGGGCGAAATTATGGTAATCCATCACCTCACGCAAACGCTCAGAGATATGTGACTGATCAAAGATCTCACCTAAGCGGATGCCCCTTCTCGAGATCTTATCCTCATAGGCAGGGCCAATTCCACGACCAGTTGTACCAATAGCCTTTTTACCACGAGCCTTCTCACGAGCCGCGTCCAGCGCGATGTGGTAGGGAAGAATCAGGGGGCAGGATTCAGAAATTCCTATGCGGTCGGACGCAGGAACCCCGCTCTTCTCCAACATGTCGATCTCTTCCATCAAAGCATCCGGGGCGAGTACGACACCATTGCCGATCAGGCAGCGGACACCATCCCGCAGCACACCCGAGGGGATAAGATGCAGTACTGTCTGCTTACCATCGATAACCAAGGTGTGGCCGGCATTATGACCACCCTGAAATCTGACCACGGCAGACGCTTTGTCAGTCAGCAGGTCTACGACCTTACCTTTGCCCTCGTCTCCCCACTGTGTTCCGATAATTACGACATTCTTGCCCATGGCTCTCTCAAAATCGTTATATCCGGCTGCTGCCAGACTTTTTATTACAAAACCCGTCGATTCTTACAGAAATATTTTCAAAATCAAACAGAAATAAGTTTCCAGTGATCGTCAACACACTCAAGTTGTTGCTCACACCCCATATCGACAGCCCCCCCTGACTGACCTGGCAAGGCACAGATCACTCTACGCCCCTCTCCACGCAATCGGGCAATCTCCTGATGTAACCTAGGATCATCTGAATTCGGTGCAAATATTGAGGATTCATCCGCCCCATCAATGGTGGATTGTGCGACACGAATCAGATTCTTGAGGTCGGTACTGAATCCTGTTGCTGGTCTGGCTCGTCCGAAAACGCTGCCAATGGCATCATATCGCCCACCCCTGGCTATCTCCTTTCCATTTCCAGGTACGAATGCGGCAAATACAACCCCAGTATGAAAGTGATAGCCTCTTAACTCCGCAAGATCAAAGTGCACCGGTACATTGGGTAACCATTGTGCGATCTGATCAGCCATTGCCTGCAGATAATCCAATGCCTCAATTACTGAAGGTGAAGCCTGCTGGAGTTCCTGCTTTGCCTGGCTGAGGGCCTTGTCACCGTTCAGCTCGCCCAGACGGGAGAGCATCGATGCATGCTCCGGTGCAATGTCGAAGGATGAGAGCAGGGTTTCAATCTCTGGCAGCGCCTTGCGTTGTAGCGCATCGAAAAGCTCAGTCTCCTGAGACTTATCCAATCCTGCCTGCTTGGCCAGACCCTTGAAGATGCCAACATGCCCCAGATCGAGATAGAGATCCTCTACTCCGGTTTTTGCCAATGTCTCCATCATCAGGCGCAATATCTCTATATCGCTCTCAACCCCACAATGGCCATACAACTCAGCACCGATTTGTAATGGGCTTCTTGTCCCAGCAAAACCATCCGTACGTGTATGAAGCACCGTTCCCAGATAGCATAGCCGTGTTGGGCTCTGTGCGCGTATTCGATGTGCATCGATTCGTGCTGCCTGGGGGGTGATATCGGCACGAACCCCCATCAATCTGCCACTCATCTGATCGGTCAGTTTGAAGGTATTCAAATCGAGGTCGCTACCGGTACCCGTCAATAGAGAGTCCAGAAACTCCACAAAGGGGGGAATGACATAGTCATAACCCCAGCTGCGATAGAGATCCAGCAACTCGCGGCGTTTACCCTCTATCACTGCAGCTTCCTGAGGAAGCACCTCATCAATGCCGTCAGGCAATATCCAACGTTCGTTTTCCATCATCGCCAAGATTAATTCACCAGATAAAGCAGGATAACACCAGAAACCATACTAATCAGACCACTGAGGCGCATGGAACGGTTATCGTGTTGGGCAATCATCAGCAGGATTGAACGCATGCTGTTAGGGTTCAAAAAAGGCCAAATGCCTTCGATCACCAACAACAGGGCCAACGCCACAAGCAGATCATGCCACATCTGTCATTCCCCAAAAAAAAACCGGGAGCATCCCGGTCCAGAGTTTGCTGCCCTTACAGGCCGCAGGACATTTTCCCAGAGTGGACAACTATTGTCCATCAACGGGGTAGTTGATTTCCAACTGTTTATTCAAGAACAAAGGGAAATCCCATCCTCAGCAAAGGCTGAAGATGGGATAGTGGCAACTACTGTCCGGAACTGTTTTTCAAATAGCGGAAAAAGTCAGAATCAGGTTGCAACACCATTATATCCGATGAGTCCTTGAAGCTGCTTTTATACGCATTCAGACTCCGGTAGAAGGCATAAAACTCACTGTCCTGCTTATAGGCATTAGCGTAAGTCTCAGCAGCTTTACCGTCACCCTCACCACGTAATATCTCTGCTTCACGATAAGCATCAGCTACAATAACGACACGCTCTCGGTCAGCATTGGCCTGGATACGTTCTGCTGCTTCCGCACCTTTGGCGCGTAGATCCCTGGCCACCCGTTCACGCTCAGCTCTCATCCGTTGATAGACAGACTCACTGACTTCAGGCGGTAGATCGATCTGCTTGACACGAACATCCAGAATTTCGACACCCAGTTCAGACGCCATGACGTCAGACACCTTGGTCAACTTATCCATGATTTCTGTACGTTCGCCGGAAATAACCTCCTGCACAGTCCTTTTACCAAATTCGTCTCGGAGATTGGTGTTTATACGTTCCTGTAACAGTCGTGCAGTTTTATCCAAACTACCGCCTGTCGAGCGAAAGTACTGCGCAGCATCTGCAATTCGCCATTTCGCGAAATAGTCAACAATGACGTCTTTCTTCTCAGCTGTCAGAAAACGCTCAGGACGGGAGTCCATGGTCTGGATACGGGCATCGAAGGTCTTAACATTATTAAGCACAGGCCACAAAAAATGCAGTCCGGGCTTGTAATCAGTTGCAACAATCTCACCCAGCCTGAGCTTTAAAGCTACTTCCCACTGGTTGACAACAAAGGCAGATGAGTAAACCACCACTGCTCCGATGGCGACCAAAGGGAATATTATTTTAGATGATTTCATCAACGTGCCCCCCTGGTGCGATCGA
Source organism: Candidatus Thiodiazotropha sp. AKIB8 (assembly GCF_058244675.1). NCBI lineage: Bacteria > Pseudomonadati > Pseudomonadota > Gammaproteobacteria > Chromatiales > Sedimenticolaceae > Candidatus Thiodiazotropha > Candidatus Thiodiazotropha sp. AKIB8. The sequence continues at coordinate 119,645 of NZ_JBSYOO010000031.1, forward strand.
CATTACGGAATTTTGTGCTCTCAACCGGTGTGCGGGAACTCTCACTACTGCCGATAGATGCGCTCCTGCTGTTATTACCCTTTTCCACACCTTGTATCAGTTTATCCAAAGGCAGATACATCAGACTGTTACCACCTTCGGTATCCAGCATGACTTTGCTGGTCTGACCCAGCATAGTTTCCACTGCCTCGAGATAGATACGTTCTCGGGTAACCTTCGGTTCCTTTTGATACTCTTTGAGAACTGCAAGAAAACGACTCACATCACCCTCTGCCTCAGCTATCACCCGATCCTTATAGGCACTTGCATCAGCAAGTTGGCGCGCCGCCGCACCTCGAGCTCTGGGTACCACTTCATTGGCATAAGCTTCCGCCTGGTTTTCAAGCTTCTCTTTATCCTCTCGGGCTTTGATCGCATCATCAAATGCGCTTTTAACCTGTTCAGGTGGCTTGGCTGGCTGCATATTCACACTGGTAATCATTAAACCGGTCTTATAGTCATCTATCAGCCCCTGAGCACCTTGTTTAATTCGATCAGCAATTGCACCACGACCCTGTGTAAGGATGAAATCCAGATCACTTTTACCAATTATTTCACGCACTGCGGTTTCTGTTGCATCGCGCATGGTCTTGTCGGGATCACGATCCTGAAAGAGGTAATCTGCAGCATCCAGAATTCTGGACTGGATGGTGAATTCCACATCGACGATATTCTCGTCTCGGGTCAACATCTGGGCCTTGTGCCTGAATGAGGTTATCTGATCCACATTCACAGAAATTACCCTTTCGACTGGGAAGGGTATATGCCAGTGAGGACCAGGCTTAGTGGTTTCATGGTATGCGCCAAAACGCAATACTACGCCACGTTCAGGCGCATCGATGATGTAGATACCGCTGGCTAACCAGACTAGCAGCGCAATCGCCACAACAAATCCGATTGATTTTGATCCAGGCCCGGATCCACCACCTATTGAGGAGTCTCCACGAGAGGAATTACCCCCACCAAAGATTCCGCCTAGCTTTTCCTGAAGTTTCTTTACCACTTCATCAAGATCTGGCGGACCTTGATCACCACCCTTGCCACTCCAAGGATCTTTACCGTTTCCACCCGGTTCATTCCAGGCCATTGAACACTCCAAACTTAGTTATTGATTTATATAGAATATGTCAGATACCCTAATATCTATATATGGGGATATTCCAACAGGATTCAATGCTCCACTTTCAACACATCTTATCAGGCTAACCACCCGGTGATGTACCGCGAAGCATTCTAACAGTACGTTACTGCCATGTCCCACAATACGATACCATCGCTTTCCTTAGCAGACTAACCCAATTATTGTACTGCTACTCGAAAAACCAACAGACCGCACATCCGCACTAAAAAACACCAATTCCAGAAATCAAACTGTTTAGGGCCTGTTAACACTAGATCAGGCAGTTTTCTAAAACGGGTTCCTCTTTCAGAAGTCTACGAAACGCTCTTTCTGACATATCAATCTCCATCTCCCAGCCACCTTCGTCGGTTGATGATTCATTGATGACCACACCACGCTCAAATAACATGGCATGCAGTCGGCCATCCTGAGGACTCAAAAGAACACGCTGCCTGACATGATTTTGTTTGAAATACTCAGTGAGTCCTTGAATGAGTAGATCACAACCCTCTCCTGTCTGAGCAGATAGCCAGATACGCGAAACCCGTCCATTTTCATCCCGGTCTATCCTGGGTTGATCATTCGCTAGCAAATCGATCTTATTGAAAACTTCAATCTGATTGACCTTGTCAGCACCAATTTGTTGCAAAACATCATTAACTTCAGTGATACAGGTTCCACGCTGGTGGCTGGCTGCATCGATAACATGCAACAACAACGACGCATCAGTGGTCTCTTGCAAAGTCGACTTGAAGGCCGCGACCAGGTCATGGGGTAGATGACTGATAAATCCCACGGTGTCTGCCAATACAACAGGCCCCTCAGGCTTCAATTCAAGTCGCCTTAAAGTGGGATCCAAGGTTGCAAAGAGCTGATCAGCTGCATAGACATCTGAACCAACAAGACGATTGAAGAGTGTGGATTTTCCTGCATTGGTATATCCAACCAGTGAAACTGTCGGGATTTCCGCCCGCTCCCGTCCTCTTCGCCCCTGCTCCCTCTGTGAATCCACACGAGTCAGCCGTTTCTTTATCTGGCTTATTCGCTGACTGAGCAAGCGTCGATCAGTCTCCAGCTGGGTTTCACCCGGCCCCCTGAGACCAATACCACCTTTTTGCCTCTCCAGATGGGTCCAGCCTCTGACCAAGCGCGTTGAGAGATGCTGTAATTGGGCCAATTCCACCTGCAGCTTACCCTCGAAAGAGCGCGCACGTTGTGAAAATATATCGAGTATCAGTCCTGTTCTATCGACCACTCGACAGCCGAACTCTCGTTCCAGGTTACGCTCCTGACTGGGGGAGAGCGTGTGATCGAATATCACCAGCTCTGCCTCTTCAGTGGAGACGATCTGCCCAATTTCTTCCGCCTTACCTCGTCCAACAAAATACTTTGGATCGGGCTGACGACGACTTCCGGAGACAAAAGCGACCTGCTCCGCACCCGCAGAGAGAGACAGATCTCGAAATTCGTTAATCTCATCGGGATCGCTAACCCCGTTCAGATCAAGATGAACCAGTACAGCTCGTTCACCCGATTTGGGACGTTCAAACATAAGTGGAATTGTTATTGAAGATTAGGAGAGATATGAACTATCAAACTGAATGGGCGTATCAAACCAATGATACGCCCAGCAATGATCCTGATTGAGCAATCTAGAAATTTCCGGCGCCTGCAGCCCCATCCTCTTCGGATTGGCCATTAGCATGCTGAATACGGACGTTTCTGGCAGGCACAACAGTAGAAATAGCGTGCTTGTATACCATTTGACTGACACTGTTCTTCAAAAGAACCACAAATTGATCGAATGATTCAATCTGACCCTGTAGCTTGATACCGTTTACTAGAAATATTGAGACAGGTACGCGTTCCTTCCTCAGTGCATTCAAAAAAGGGTCTTGTAAACTTTGCCCTTTAGACATGGGAGATTCTCCTTATTGTGTTTGTATTATTAAAAAACAATTACAAGCGCTAAAAATTAATACCGGTAGTAAATATCTACTTTACAAGCGAAATTGTAGCATACTGTATATTTATCAAAGTATTCAAAATATCAATACCTCAAATTTAGGTGCGTTTATTGCCTAAACCCTTTTCGTTTTCGCGGCCAAACTGGGAAAATGCTCAGAAATCAGATCTAAGGCCTGTTCCAGCACATCCCCCTCATCGTCCAACCAGTGGCAATCCTGCTCTGCACGCAGCCAGGTAAACTGGCGCTTGGCCAATTGGCGTGTAGCGATGATTCCCTTTTCTACCATCTCATCCCAACTGCTTTCACCGAGAATATATTGCAGCATCTGTCGATAACCGACAGATCTCATCGAGGGCATCACCGGTGACAAGTTACCTACACTCAATAATTTCCGAACCTCCTGCTCAAACCCCTCGGCAAGCATTTTTTCGAAACGCTGTGCGATTCTGGCATGTAGCAGAGCTCTCTCTTTAGGCGCACGAACCAGTTTCAATACACGATACGGGAGTATGTGACCCTTACCGGCCTGTTGAAGTTCACTCATCTTCTTGCCACTGATCTCGATGACCTCCAGAGCGCGTAGAATACGCTGGGTATCATTAGCGTGAATCTTTGCAGCTGCATCGGCATCCAACCTCTGCAGCCTTTGGTGAAGAAAATTCAATCCTTGTTTCGCCAATTCACTCTCGAGCCGCTTTCTGATCACTGGATCCGCTGAAGGCAGATCAGATAGCCCTTGTGTCAGAGCTTTGAAGTAGAGCATTGTCCCCCCCACCAGAAGCGGCACCTTACCAGAGGCATGAATAGTAGCCATCTCCTGCAGTGCATCTTGTCTGAATGAGGCTGCAGAGTAACTTTCAGATGGTTCCAGAATATCGATCAATCGATGAGGTGCTTCACGAAGGGTCTCCTGATCAGGCTTGGCAGTACCGATATCCATACCCCGATAGACCAGTGCTGAATCGACACTGATAATCTCAACAGGCAACCGACGCACCAGATCTACCGCCAGCTCGGTCTTGCCTGTCGCAGTTGGTCCCATGATAAATATAGCAGCAGGTAATTCATCCTGATTCGTTGTTGTGCTGACCATCTCAACGACCTCTGAGGAACAATCGATCGATCTCACCGATCGACAAGGTAGTCCATGTCGGTCGGCCGTGATTGCACTGATCAGCCCTTTCAGTTCGCTCCATATCACGCAGTAGAGCATTCATCTCATCCAACTCCAGACGCCGATTGGCACGAACCGAGCCATGACATGCCATGGTTGCCAATACATGGTCTGTCTCATCTTTGAGCCTTTGGCTGCTGCCATGTTCGGCTAAATCAGAGAGTAGATCCCGCAATAGTTTTTCTGGATCTGCACCTTGCAAGAGCGCGGGAATGGATCGTATTGCCAGAGATTCACGTCCAGAACGACTCACCTCAAGACCCATCTGTTCTAAAAATGCATTTGACTCCTCAGCCAGGTCTGCTTCCCGCACACTAACCGCCACCCTGACCGGTACCAGTAAAGGCTGATGGGTGACCCCCTCTCCGTGATATCGCTGTTTCAATCGCTCATAGGTGATCCGCTCGTGGGCAGCATGCATATCCACCAGAATAAGACCTGTTTGGTTCTGCGCCAGAATGTAGATTCCATGCAGCTGGGCCAAGGCATAGCCAAGGGGCGGAATCTCGTCATCTGCAGCGGACTCACTACCACTATGGTGCATGGGTTCGACAGGCCGCTGTGCCGCAAACCCAGCCCGATAGGCCGCCGGACGTTCCGCTAGACGCCAGTCAAGACCCTGCTGTTTGGGGGATATATATGATAACTCACCAGAAGCCTGCGGCTGAGTTGGTGTCTCGATCTGAATTGTCTCAGAACTCAGACTCTCCTCTGACGACTGCGGCCTTGTTTCAGCCAGCAAACGATGAAGAGCACGATAGATAAAGTTATGAACTGAACGTGAATCCCGAAACCGTACCTCATGTTTTGTGGGATGAACGTTAACATCAACCTTACGTGGATCGATATCGAAGAAGAGTACATAGGCTGGATGCCGGCCATGATAGAGAACATCCTGAAAGCCCTGCCGAACAGCGTGGGTAACCAGTTTATCCCTGATCATGCGCTGATTGACATAGAAATATTGCATATCCGCCTGTGAGCGTGAGAAGCCTGGCCTGGCAACCCAGCCATAGAGAGCGAGATCTCCCGCCTGCTCCCTGATAGGCAGTGCCTGCTCGAGAAAATTGCTCCCGAGAAGTTCAGCCAGACGTTTCTCCTGCTGCGTGACGTCGTTACAAGGTGCCAGAGATAAGACCCTGCGGCGATTATGCTGAAGAGTAAATCCCACATCAAATCGAACCAGCGCCAAGCGCTGAACCAATGTTTGAATATGACCAAATTCAGTCTTTTCCGTGCGTAGAAATTTTCGCCTTGCCGGAGTGTTGTAGAAGAGATCACGAACTTCAACCGTTGTTCCCTGTGGATGGGCGGCCGGCTTTGTCTTCAGCTCGCTATCGGCCCCATCGCCACTGACTTCCCAGGCCTCTTCGTCATCCTGGTGCCTTGAGATCAGCCTCAACCTGGAAACTGAACTGATACTGGGCAGGGCTTCACCACGAAACCCCATACTCTGCAATAGTTCCAGATCTTCAAAACAACTGACCTTACTCGTCGCATGGCGGGAAAGGGCCAAACTCAGCTCATCCCGGGTGATTCCGACACCATCATCTCTGACCCGCAGACGTTTGATCCCCCCCTGCTCTATCTCGATTTCAATGTGACGAGCACCAGCATCCAGGCTGTTTTCCATCAACTCTTTAACCACAGAAGCTGGTCGTTCAACAACCTCACCAGCTGCGATTTGATTGATCAATTGTGGTGGCAGAGTACGGATAGGCATGTTGGTAAGTTTTAAAGCGTCTGGCGTATTAACCCGGCACCTTAATAGGTCATGTGAAGGAGTTCAAGGTCACACTTGTAACCATATAGAGAGCTATCTCCACTGTAGATGGCTACAAGACTGGTGAAATATCGATTTTAGGCCAATATCCGAGGCAGGACTATAGAACTCAACTGATTCATCGAAGATGGGGAATCAGAATAGCGGAAGGCGTCAGCCACCAGGAATTTGCAGCACCTGTCCGATGCGAATCGTATCACTTTTCAGCTCATTGGCATTACGCAGACGTTTGACACTGACCTGGTAACGATTGGCGATGGCAAGCAAGGTATCACCTGACGAAATGACATGCTTGCGTACAGCTTGATTTGCCGCCAGCCAGGTGCCTGGTGGTGGCTGATACCTGAAGTAGTCACGAATACCCTTCATCAAAGCTTTTGCCACTTTATTCTGATGTTTGGGATCTCGCAGACGGCGCTCTTCATCTGGATTGGAGATAAATGCGGTCTCCACCAGCATTGAGGGTATATCCGGTGATTTGAGCACCACAAACCCAGCTTGCTGTACCCTCCGTTTATGGGTTTTGCCCAGGCCCTTAAGCTCAGAAAGTACTCGGCTTGCTGCCTCAGAACTCGCTTGTAATGTGCCAATCTGTGAGAGATCGAGTAACACCGAGGCCAACATATCATCCTTGTCCTCCAGCGAGACGCCACCAACCAGATCAGCACTGTTCTCCCGCTCTGCCAACCACCGGGATGCTTCATTCGAGGCGCCACTCCTTGAGAGGGTGTAGACAGAGGACCCCCTCACTTTCGGGTCTTTGAAGGCATCAGCATGGATTGAAACAAACAGGTCTGCCTGGTGTTGTCTGGCTTTAGCCATGCGTTTTCGCAGGCCCAGATAGTAATCCCCATCCCGTATAAGAACAGCACGCATCCCTTTTTGCTTGTTGAGCAACTTCACCAGCTTGCGGCCGATTTGCAGCACCACGTCCTTTTCATAGGTACCCTTGCGCCCCCTGGCTCCGGGATCTTCACCCCCATGACCAGGATCAACCGCAATTACCACATCACGGTGTCCTGCTGTTTTGGCTTTCTTTGCAGTTTTAACCGGTTGATTGCGATGTAGGGTTGTACTTTTCCCATCATACAGATCAACAACCAGACGGTGGCCGTATTCTCTGTTCGGACGAAGGGAGAAACTCTTTGGTTTTACCGCGCTGTTCAGATCAAAAACCACCCGAACATCATTTTTGTTGCGCCCAGCAGATCGCATACCCCGAATCATCTTGTTCTCTTTAGTGGGATCAGGTAAGTGCTTGGTGAGCTTTACATTTTTAAGGTCCAGTACCAGGCGATCAGGTGCCTTCAGGGTAAAAATCTTGTGTGATACTATGTCGTCGGCATCAAATACCAGGCGGACATGGTCTGGCGCAGACCAGATACGCAGCCCGGTAATCTCAGCCTGCTTCGCGTGGAGTGGGAGACTGCTGACAAACAGTAGCAGCAGTATGGTGAGTCTATTCCTCATTGCCCCATGACCAATTAACATTAAAACACAACATAAAAAATAGCATGTGTCAGTATTTTTTCCAAGTTATTCTGCTAGATAGATGATTTTTCTATTAAATAAATTAACCATCCACCAGATCACTTTGTATTTCCTGAAATATCTCCCTGCCTTTTCTACTGACGCCCCCGATTTTTATTCGTCTTGCCGCCCCATCATGAGCAATATCAACCACCAGATCAGGGGAAGGCAAGCCACCCTCGCCTCTTTCCGGCCATTCAATCAACATATAAGCGTCTTCTGTAAGCAGGTCTTGAATGCCAAGATATTCCAGCTCTTCAACATCTGACAATCGATACAGGTCGAAATGATAGCAGGAAACCTTACCCATTTCGTAGGGTTCCAGAATTGTGTAGGTTGGGCTTTTAACTCGCCCCTGATAACCGACGCCCCTTAGGAATCCTCTTGCCAGTGTAGTTTTACCCGCACCAAGATCACCCACCAGATAGACAATACAGGGGGGAAAACAGTTCATTGCCAGACGGCGCCCGACCTCCTCTTGCTGTGCTTCACCCGACACAGTCAGCTCAATCATTCTTCAGCTCCAAATTCAGAGTCGGACGCAGGGCCTCGATCAAGTCTCCTGCTAACATACCTATCTCTCCCCCGATTGCCGCCTGGTCACCAGCTGCAGCGTGCAGGCAGACACCGAGTTCAGCGGCCTCCCGAAGTGGGTAACCCTGCACCAGAAATGCACCGATAACACCGCTCAGTACATCACCGGATCCTCCACTCGCCATACCGGGATTGCCATCACTACAGAGCGCAACAGCCTGATTGCCATCAGAACCAACCAGTGTTCCCGCCCCTTTCAAAACAGTGACGCCACCATAGCGTTGCTGTAGTGCTTCACAAGCTGCAAAGCGATCACATTGAACCTGCTTTGTCTCCCATCCCAAAAGTCTGGCAGCCTCCCCTGGATGGGGTGTCAATATCCAGTTATCTCTACGAGCAGGATATCTCTTCAGCCAATATAGCGCATCGGCATCCATGAGTAGGGGTAGACCAGTCCGGGTAACAGCGTTGAAAAGCATCTCACTCCAGACCGACCGGCCTAAACCAGGCCCCAACACCACACCATCCACTCTATCCAATAAGAGCCCCACCGATGCCTCATCGGTCACCCCTCGGCACATCAGTTCCGGGCGACCGATGTTACTCCATGGGGCATGTTGCGGATGGGTTGCCAGAGTGACCAATCCTGCACCACTCCTGGCTGCACCCTCGCCAGCCATACGCACTGCACCAGAGTAGCCAGTATCACCTCCAGCAAGCAGAAGATGGCCAAAATCTCCTTTGTGGGAGGAACGATCCCGCTTGGGTATTTGATTTACTGCCTTGTGCCAATTTATACGACGACAAGCCAGCAGTTGACGGGAGTAGAGTTGCGCTGGCACCTCAAGGGCATCGAAGCTGATGTCGCCACAATACTCGGGACCATCTCCAGTAAACATACCCTGCTTCAACCCTATAAAGCTGATGGTTGCTTCAGCTTTCACCGCCACGCCCAATACAGAGCCGCTATCCGCATGGAGTCCGGATGGTATATCCAGCGCAAAGACCGGCGCCTGATGTTGATTGATCTGCTCAATCGCAGATCTCCAGCTCCCCATAACCTCACGCTCAAGACCTGTACCAAGAATCGCATCAACGATCAGACCAGGTTTTCCTGGCAATCCCTGGTAGGGCTCAATATCCCGACCTAGATCCTGCCAGGCCCTGGCTTTGATCAGAGCATCCCCCTTGATCTTTTCCTCGTCTCCAAGCTGTAGTACACGGACTCGAAAGCCTGCCTGGAGTGCCAGCCTGGCAACAACATAGCCATCACCACCGTTATTGCCTAATCCACAAACCACCACTATTTCGCCGATCTCGGGCCATCTATGCTGTATAGCTTCAAAGGCGCGAGCACCGGCCCGCTCCATTAACACTTCACCAGGAATAGAGAACTCCTCAATGGCGATTCGATCGAATTCGCGCACTTGCTCAGCCCGATAGAGGGCGAAAGGCAAAGTGTCGATGAACGGCATTACTCGCATAACTGTCTAGTCTCCTAATGTCAGTGGAACCATACCGCGAAGCCATTGGGGTATCAAAACATCCTCTGCCTAGTGAACCTCGTCATTGATTCTGTACCATTCAAAATCTATGACGAGGTTCACCAGACTCACACAAATAAGACACTGCCCAGGGAGTAAGTTATAGTTTCCCAGCATGAGTGTGACGATGAATGCTGATCAGTTGAACAACCTCAGCCTGCAGATCAAACAGTGGGGAATTGAACTGGGTTTTGATGCGATAGGTATCGCAGACACTGACCTGACAGAGGCGGAGTCAAGACTCAATCAGTGGCTGGCATCCGGCTACCAAGGGGATATGGCCTATATGGCCAAACATGGTACAAAAAGAAGTCGACCATCCGAACTTGAAAGCGGCACACTCAGGGTCATCTCTGTGCGTATGGACTACCTGCCTGAATCGATGGACGATCTGCAGAGTGCACTGGACAGTCCTCAAAAAGCCTTTATCTCACGCTACGCTTTGGGGCGTGATTATCACAAGGTGCTGCGAAAGCGACTGAAAAAACTGATACAGAGGATCGAGAAGGCCGTCTCAGGTGGACACCATCGACTGTTCGTGGATTCCGCCCCGGTACTTGAAAAACCCCTGGCACAAAAAGCTGGATTGGGTTGGATTGGCAAACATACCAATCTGATAGCCAAAGATTCGGGATCATGGTTTTTTCTTGGTGAGATCTATACTGATCTACCCCTCACCACTGACCAGGTCTCTGAAAACCACTGTGGCAGCTGCAGCGCCTGCATTGATATCTGTCCCACCCAGGCAATCACAGCCCCCTATCAACTTGATGCCAGACGCTGTATCTCCTACCTGACCATTGAACTTAAAGGGTCTATTCCCGAGCCATACAGGGTTCCCATAGGTAATCGAATCTATGGTTGTGACGATTGCCAGCAAGTCTGTCCCTGGAACCGCTTTGCTTGCTTAACCCGGGAAGAGGAGTTCTACTCACGTGAAGGTTTGGACAGCAGTGACCTGATCACTTTTTTCAAATGGGATGAAGTCACATTTCTAAATCGCACTGAGGGTTCTGCTATACGCCGCATCGGCTATGAGCGTTGGCTAAGAAACCTGGCTGTGGCACTGGGCAATGCACCCACTACACCCGAGATTGTGGAGGTACTGCAAATCCGTACAAATCAGGTAACCCCGATGGTCAAGGAGCATCTGCTTTGGGCATTGAAGCGTCATAAAATCAGATAGAAACTGAGTGACGCTTGCTGACGAAGAGTCTGACCAACAACAAACCAGCAATAATTCCAATGCCATCCACGATCACATCGCTGAACCTCGGCGATCTGCCAGGGACAAAATACTGCATCAATTCTGTAGCAAATGCCGCTAGCAGCAATCCAGGCAACAGAAGCCAGACCGGTTTTGCTCGTTCTGAAAAGAGAACCCCACTCAGCAGAAAAAAGCCAACCAGATGGCCAAATTTCGATACATCCCAAATCACTGGAAAATATGTGGGTGAGATATTGAACGACAGTCCCATTGCAGAGAGCATATCCTTAGTATACAAATCAGGAACAGAAGAAAAGAGTGTTTGTTCCAATGCCCTTTTTAGCTCAATCGGTGCCAGAACCCCAACCCCAATCAGTATGATCATGGCTACCAGATAGCCCCATTGCGGACGACCACGATAGTGTTGAATAAGTAATATCAGCCACCAAACAGAGAGCGTAGTCCAGACCAGTAGCAACAGGTTTTTAACGGTGGTATATGTAGGATTACTAGCTGCGGGATAAAGAGAAGGTGTTTTAAACTGCAACTGTCCCGCTGTTTTGAAGAGTGAGATCGAGAAGCAGACTTGCTCAAATTCAGAAGAAATTTCCACAGCCGCATGATAATGATTCCAAGGTAGATCTCCTTGAGAATTGAATAATCGACTGCTTAGTTCATAGTTTTTCCCACCATCGGCAAGATATCCTGTCACCCCAGCCCTCGCTCCATGCCACGCTTTAGGCCCAATCTCCAAACCCTCGGTTCTCGCATCAATCGCCATCACCAGGCCGCCGGGAAATACCGAACGCATCCAACACTGGTATAGCCTGCTGGATTGAGTTTTGGATTGATGGTTGATCTCGACAACACCATCAATGACCTGAATCAATTCTCTCTTTCCACCGATCTTCCAACCCGTCAGTTCGTCAGTAAAGCCGGGATTTGTCAGAATCTCCTCACCAGTGATGAGATAGTCATCCACCGAGTTAAAGAGAAGATAACTCAGGAGTGCTAGAGATATTGCCAGTAGATAGTGTTTTACCAGCAGATGCGGCAACTTCCCTGTTTGACCCAACACAACTGGCCCATATACTAAGGTAGACGGAGGAAATGGTTCCGATAGTATTGCAATTCAGCTATCGAGTCTTTGATATCGTCCATCGCAAGGTGCTTTCCCTGCTTTGAAAAGCCCTCACTCAAGGAGGGGGACCAACGGTTGATAAGCTCTTTCAACGTACTGACGTCCAGGTTCCTATAGTGGAAGAAACCTTCCAGTTGCGGCATTGTCCTGGCCATGAAACGTCGATCCTGACAGATGCTGTTGCCACACATCGGAGAAGCCCCTGAGGGTATAAATTTTTCTAAAAAGGCAATCGTCTCTGCCTCCGCCTTTGCCTCGTCATACTGACTGTTTCTGACCCGCTCTAACAGCCCGGAACCACCGTGCTGGCGTTGATTCCACTCATCCATGGCATCAAGCTTCTCCTCGGGCTGATGAATTGCAATCACAGGCCCTTCCGCAAGAATAGTCAGGTTTGCATCGGTAACAATGGTTGCAATCTCAATGATTTCATCGTGTTGCGTATCCAACCCGGTCATCTCCAGGTCGATCCAAATTAAATTGGAGGCATCAACAGGCATCTTGGTATCCTTTGTCGCATTATCGGCTCGCGGCGAGATTCTAGCAGGAAGCTGTCTCAGACTGTATGCTTATCGACCCAACAACCTAGGATTTTCTGATAAACCACTGATGGCTCTATTTACACAACTTTTTTTACTGTTCCTGATTTTCGGTACTCTGCTACAGCTCTGGTTGCTCTACCGGCACCTGAGTCATGTCGCTAAAAACAGGGGCATGGTACCCACTGCGTTCAAAGACAAAGTGACAATCGAGGATCACCAGAAAGCCGCTGACTACACCCAGGCCAAGGGTAAACTGGCCTTTATCGAAAGCTTGATCGGTGTTGCTTTGCTGCTGTTTTGGACCCTGGGTGGAGGCCTGGATCTGTTAAGCCGCTACTTGGGAGGGTGGCAGTGGGGAGAGATTACAACCGGGATGGCCTTTATTTTCTCATTTTTGTTCATAGGTTCCTTTCTGGATCTCCCATTCAGCCTCTTCAGAACCTTCCGTTTGGAAGCCGTTTTTGGCTTTAACCGCATCACACCTCAACAATATCTCAAGGATCGTGCACTCGGCCTGGTGCTCTCAATACTGCTTGGTGGGCCTCTATTGTGGGTGATCCTGAAATTGATGCACAGCGCAGGTGAATACTGGTGGCTTGGCGCATGGCTGGTCTGGCTAAGTTTCACCCTCGGTATCTCCTGGGCTTACCCCCGCTTTATTGCACCATTGTTTAATAAATTCACCCCGCTTACTGAGGGTGATATGCGCAACCGTATTCGAAGTCTGCTTCAACGTTGCGGTTTTGCCAGTGATGGCATTTTTGTTATGGATGGTTCAAAGCGATCAGCCCATGGCAATGCCTATTTTACCGGCTTCGGAAAAACCAAACGCATCGTCTTTTTTGATACTCTGCTGGAAACCCTCAGTGTTGAAGAGGTGGAAGCTGTTCTGGCCCATGAACTCGGTCACTTCCACTACAAACACATCCATAAACAGATGGTGGTGATGGCCCTGCTCTCGCTCGGTGGCATGGCACTACTTGGCTGGCTTACTCAGCAAATCTGGTTCTACAATGGTCTGGGCATCACAGAACCATCAAACGCTGCAGCGCTTCTGTTATTTATACTGACAATCCCTGTTTTCACCATATTCTTTACCCCGCTTGGCAGTTATCTATCACGACGCCACGAGTTTGAAGCGGACAACTATGCGGTAAATCAGAGCAGTGGGGAGTTTCTGATAAAAGCGCTGGTCAAACTCTATCAAGACAATGCAAGCACATTGACACCGGATCCGCTCTATTCGTTTTTTCACGACAGCCATCCTCCGGCTCCTGTGCGTATTGCCCACATTACCAAACATATTTCAGCTTAAATGGAGAGTGTTGATGAATAAGCTACTGATACCTGCAACCTCACTACTGATCCTTGTCTCCTCCAACCTGTTTGCAGAAGACCTGGAAAGAGGCCAGCAGTTACATGGCGAACACTGTATTAAATGCCATGGCAGTGAGGTTTATACCCGTCCAAATCGCAGGGTTGGCGACCTCCCTGGGTTACATAAACAAGTGCGTTTTTGTGAGCAGAATCTAGGACTGACCTGGTTCGATGACGACATCGACAGTACCACCACATACCTTAATCAGGAATACTACAAATTTGACCCTAAACAATAAGAAAATCTCTTCATGGCCAAACGCCGCCTGACAATCCAACAAAAAGGTCGTATTCAGGCAATACAAGAGAAACGACGACAACGTCTGGATCAGAGAGCCCATCAATCCCTGAGCAGTGCTGATGAACAACCCTCCCGGGAGGGGCATGTCGTCATACGCCATGGCGCCACACTTGGGATTGATGATGGGTCAGGAAAGATCCACCGATGCCAGACCCGTCAGAACATAGGCCATCCAGTCTGTGGAGACCGGGTTATATGGCAACCTGTCGAAGAGACAGAAGGGGTTGTAACCGCTCTGTTGCCGAGAGAAAGCGTCCTCAGCAGGCCCGACTATAGCGGCCGCCATAAACCACTGGCAGCAAACATCGGTCTACTGGTAATTGTACTTGCACCAAGGCCAGAACCCAGTGGCTACCTACTCGACCAGTATCTGGTTACTGCTGAAACAATCAAGATTCCGCCTCTAATTGCCATCAATAAGATCGACCTTTTATCAGAGGAAGAGGAATCAACCTTTATCTCTCAATTCGATGCCTATACCAAAATTGGCTATCCGCTGATAAAGATAAGTGCAAAACAGGAACATGGACTGGACGCCTTGATCGAACACCTGAAGGGGGTCACCAGTATTCTGCTCGGGCAATCCGGTGTTGGTAAATCATCATTGATCAATGCCCTGCTTCCGGAGCATGATGTTGAGACTGGCAGACTCTCTGAAGCCACAGGCCTGGGCCGGCACACCACCTCAGCTGCGACATGCTACAACCTGCCTCAGGGGGGGAAATTAATTGACTCACCAGGGGTTCGAAGTTTTCGGCTCACCGATCTCAGTCGCCAGGAGCTTGAACAAGGCTTCCCGGAATTCAGGCCCTATATCGGTCAGTGTCGTTTTCACAACTGTACCCATGAACATGAACCGGATTGTGCCATTCAAAGTGCCGCCAATCGTGACGAGATAGCCCCGCTTCGCCTGGAGAACTTTCTCAGACTAAGCAAGTCATAGTCCTATTTTTTCAATATATAGCGGACAATATCCTCTCTAAGGAGTGCTGAAACAGTATTGTTACTTGATTTTAAGTGCCATAAATTGTTGCCAAACATCATTTGGTCGCCATGATGGCAACATCACTCGGCAAGCTTGATCATGCGTATAGCCATGAACCGACTTATAGTACTGATACAAAAAAGCAGAAACTCGTTTATTTACCACACAATGTATCCATATTTTTTTATCCGAAAAACTCTCCATAATGTTAATGAATGTTCTCAAATGCTCGATATCTGGCACATCGAACGGTACTGGAATATGGACATATGACATTTTCCTTGCTGTTACAATATAACCTTCTTCAGGGATTGCATTGTCCGAATTTGGCATCGCCAGATTAATTACTAACTGGTAGCCTGCTTGTGCAATATCCTTGAATTGCTTCTCTTCAGGTTGCCCGGAAGAAGCAATCCGTTCAGAAACTCGAATGTAGTTTGTAATATCTTCTATTGCCATTTTCTTTGTCACTGCGTGGTATTGACCTGCAGGGCTTGGCTCGTTGTACTCGAGCCTAACAATTTTTAGAATTAATTCTCGGGAAAGCGTACATGCACAGCTGCGCCACCGAATGTCGATGATGTGCCTATCTCTATCTGTCCGCCATAGGCACTTACGATATCTGCGGCAACTGCCATGCCGATACCTTGCCCCGGTTGTCGGGTATCAACCCGATGTCCTCGTTGAAAAACAGTCTGAATCTGATTATCTGGTATGCCATCTCCATCGTCCTCGATGCAGAAATAGAGAGATTTGGCTGCGGTGACTGTTACTGCAACCTGGCGCTTGCCATATTTACAACTATTCTCCATCAGATTCCCAAGCAGCTCCATCAAGTCACCTTCATCCCCAAAAAAGTGGCTCTCTGGCTCTACACTGATATGCCATTGAATGCCCTTATCGAGATAGACCTTATCCAGTGATTTCATCAATCGTTCGACCAGTGGTTCAACCGCAATACTCTGAGTCAGAACATGACGCCCCGAAGCGGCCGCACGTTGTAACTGATGGCTTACAATCTGATTCATTCGCACCACTTGATCGCAGACAGTTTGATGAGGATACTCTCCTGGTCGATCTGCTATACCCTGGAGGATAGCCAACGGCGTCTTAAGACTATGGGCCAAATCGCCAAGACTGTCCCGATATCGCTGCTGCCTGGCCTGGGCGTGCTGAATCAGGGAGTTTATATTTGATGTCAATCGATTCAGCTCTTTCGGGTAGCGCCCCTTGAGTTTATCGGAGCGTCCGGATTCAATTTCAGTCAACGCCTCCTCCACCTCACGCAGTGGTGACAACCCCCAACTCAGAACCCATCCTTGCACCAATAACAGCAGGACAGCGGCCCCACCCAACCATAGAAAAAGGGTGTCGCGAAAAGTCCCTATCTGCTCCTGTATCGGTTCCAGATCTTCAGCCACCGACAGCACATATTTCAATTCACGGCCATTGAAATCTTCCCATACCACACCGAAGTTCAGGCCCATAACCTCTCTGTCAGGCATCTTGAAACGTCCAGACTCTGATTCACCAGGGGCGATATATTTGGAAAAACTGAGCGCTTGACCTAAAGCGGACCCGGAGTGCCAACGGTAACCCTCTGGATAGAGATTAACCTGAGCGTAAAGGCCTGAGTCTGGTCGATTGAAACGGGGATCTGTCAAAACATCAGGCATTTTTAGCTGCCCTTCGTGACCCTCTTCAGCCGCTGCCAGCAGTGCATAAACACTACTTAAGAGCCTCGCATTCAAGGCCTCTTCAGTAGAAGATCGAAAGGCTTTATCGAGAGACAACCCGGTTAACCCGAGAAAAGCCCCTAACACCAGAGTTGCCGCCAGAAGCAGACGCTGCCGAATGGATAGGATATGCCTGGTGTGATTGGCCATCATAGGACGCTGCAAAACCCTCTATCCAGGTTCAGAATAGCGTTGAATTTGCCAGAGACTGTTGGGTTGTTATAGATTTCTTTCCAGAGCAAATCGATAGCCCCGTCCGCGCAGAGTCTCAATGGGTTTGTAGTGTTCATCAGGATCAAGCTTTTTACGCAGGCGCCTGACAAAGACTTCGATAGTATTGCTATCCCGATCCCAATCCTGGTCATAGATGTGTTCGGTCAGCTCGCTCTTTGAAACCACTTCACCGGCATGTAGCATCATATATTCGAGAACCTTGTATTCGTAAGCTGTCAGCTCCACAGGTTCATCGTTGATACTGACCGTCTGAGTACGGGTATCGAGGGACACCGGCCCGCCTGAGAGCACCGGTTGCGACCAACCACCAGAACGTCTCAGAAGAGCATTGAGTCTGGCAAGTAACTCTTCAACATGAAAGGGCTTGACCAGATAATCATCAGCACCCGCTTCCAAACCTTCCACTTTGTCCTGCCAGTTTCCGCGGGCGGTAAGAATCAAAATTGGAAAGTTTTTATCCAGCTTTCGAAGTTCACTGATTAACTCAATTCCAGACATCTTCGGCAGGCCAATATCGACAATACCTACGTCGATGCCATATTCCCGTCCTAAAAAAAGCCCTTCTGCGCCATCCTCGGCACTATCTACAGTGTAACCATGATCAGCGAGTCGAGTAGCCAGTGGCTCTCTTATCTCCGCCTCATCTTCAACCAAAAGTACCCGCATCTAAGTTTCCCAATACCAAGTCAACAGAACTGCCCAGATAACTGCCTTCTACATGCTATTCCTGATTCTGACCAGGTTCATAGAGACAAGAATAGATATGTGTTTTCTTTGATCAGCGCCTGGCGCCATTTTTCTTGCCTCCGCCATCTGCGTTAATGCGTACACGATGCAATTTCCCATCTTTGGACAATATACGAATGTTATGCACTCTTCGGCCATCCCTGGTTTGGGTCTCTGCTTTGATAACCTGCCCACCCTTACGCTGTTTGGCCTGCTCCACCGCTTTATTGAGGCTAACCTCCGCTACAGCGTTGGTCAGTGACAATAGTAGCGATCCGAGCAACAATGCCTGGACTATTTGTCGAGCGATTGACCTCATATTATAAAAACACCTGATTGTCTAAACTGTTTGCAGTCACCGGGTTGGCCCCGGGGGAGCAGTAAATGCCGATCTCCCCAGGGGATGAAGAAATCCTATAACCCCTCATCGATTGTTATACCTTTTTCATCGATCGAAAGCGATAATCCTTCTGCTGCCAAACAGACCTAATAACTATCTGCAGGCCTGACATCTACCCGAACCGGTATACGCTCGCCGGGATGCTCATTGGTGAAGGTGGTAAATACCCGGCCTTTGTAACGATAGGTGACGTCGTATCCGGCCAACTGCTCTTTATAGCGGGTGTGGTGAGTGGTTTCACACCGCTGTTCATAGGTTGTACCGTAGTGGCCACCCCGCCCCTGATTACTCAGGTCGTGACCAATTGCGCCACCAAGCAGCGTACCAGCGAGGGTGGCAGCGTCACGTCCTCTGCCACGACCGCGACTCACTGAGTTTGCCACAACACCACCAATAATGCCGCCCAGCACTGTACCGGTAAATTTTTTACCTCTTGGTTGATAGTAATCAACCTCTTCATCCCAACAGTGACGCTCAGGTTCAGATATCTCTACGGTACGATAGACTGGTTCCACATCGATAACCTTGGCACTATCCCGATAACGGTCACGATGCCCTGCTGTAGCGGTCATTGAAAGAGTAAGAAGAACGGTTCCGGTTATCAATATTGTTCTGTTCATGATTTTCTCCAGGCTGATTCCGAAAAACAGTGGTGACAACTCACCTCAAGTTATCTACAGCTTAAGAGAACGTAACTGAACACAAACTGAACCAGAAAACCCTATAAATACAATATACAAATCAATGACTTAGCTATGGGCTTTTTTCGGATGTACAAATCCAACACTCAAGACCCCTGTTTACGCCAGACCAGCATGCGATTGTTGACCGGCATTTCAATATCTTCCTCAAGTATCATTCCATGATTGCCAGCCAGCAAAACCAGGTCATCAAAATTTCGTATACCACTCAATGGATCACGGGATTTAAGCCATTGATCAAATCTGCGATTACTTTCACTGGTGAAGTGGCCTTGATAATTAAATGGGCCATAGAGCACAAAACAGCCATCCGGCTCCAAAATGCGGCCTACCCCTTGAAACAGTTTTTCCACTTCTGGCCAAGACATGATGTGGGCGGTATTTGCACTGAAAACTGCAGAGAAAGTCTCTTCAGGCCAGCTGTCAGATACATCCAGAGATATCGGCTCTCTCAGGTTGGTTAAACTCGCATCGACCAACCAGGCACGTATTCCCTCGTGATTCTCCTCCTTATCACTGGTATGCCATATCAAATGAGGCATAGCTGCAGCAAAAAAGACCGCATGCTGGCCTGTACCACTGCCGATTTCCAAAACTGAATTGGCACAGCTTAACAGGCGCTTCAATTGCTCTAGAATTGGTTGCTTATTCTCATCACAAGACTCGGCATAGGGTTTCTGCTCTATATTCAATTTTCTATCCTTAACAATCCGCCCACTCTGTGGGTTTTAAATATCGTTCATATAACTGAGCTTCGTTTGAGCCATCCTCAGGAGTCCAGTTATATTGCCAACGCACCAAAGGTGGAAGCGACATTAAAATAGACTCGGTACGTCCCCCGGACTGCAGACCAAACAACGTGCCTCGATCGTAGACCAGATTGAACTCCACATAGCGCCCCCTGCGATAGAGCTGAAAACTCCGTTCACGCTCACCAAAAGGGGTATCACTTCGACGAGTAACTATGGGTCGATAGGCAGGCAGGTAGTGATCACCGACACTGCGCATAAAATCAAATGACTTGGTAAACCCCCACTCATTCAGGTCATCGAAAAAGAGACCACCAATCCCCCTCGGCTCATCTCTGTGTTTCAGATAGAAGTAGTCGTCACACCACTTTTTATAGCGAGCATAGACATCACTGCCAAACGGATCACACGCCTTTTTTGCAGTATTGTGCCAATCTCGACAATCCTCGTCATAACCATAATAAGGTGTTAGGTCAAAACCGCCGCCAAACCACCATACCGGATCAGCGTCCTCTTTTTCTGCAATAAAAAAACGGACATTGGCATGAGATGTAGGCACATATGGATTGTTTGGATGTATCACCAGGGAGAGCCCCATCGCCTCGAAGGCGCGGCCTGCCAACTCCGGGCGATGAGCAGTTGCTGAGCCCGGCAGCTGATCTCCTCGCACATGGGAAAAGTTAACACCTGCCTGTTCAAAAACAGCACCATCCTGCAACACTGCACTGATTCCACCACCACCCAGTTTTTCTCCAGGTTCGCGTTGCCAACTATCCAGGAAAAAATGAGCCTGACCATCTTCCTCTTCCAGGGCTGAGCAGATAGTCTGCTGCAGTTTCAGCAAGTACTCCTTAACTTGCTGTTTGTTTGGTTGATCATTCAAGATAATTAATTCTCTATTGTTATGTTGATTTGGTATCAAGGCGTTTCAGAAAGATCTTCATCTCCTTGGCAGCCTGTATATCCCCTTTAGCCTCAGCTACTTCGATTCCTTTTCGGTAAACATCCGCCGCCTCCTTCACCTGCTCCACCCCTGCCAGAGCCTTGCCAAGGTGTTTCCAACTGGCAGAGTGTTGTTCATCCAGCTTTACCGCTTCAGTCAACTGCTCTACAGCTTTCAGGAAATCTCCCTGTTTGAGAAAAAGCGTTCCCAGCGTATATCGCAGCAAGGCGTTATCTGTGCCCTGCTCCAACATTTTTTCCAGGTTCTTTTGGTCCATGGGTAGTTTGACCTCTTTTGTATTGCTCTGGGTATAAATTATAAACCGTTCAATATTTACAGGTTAAATGGTACTTCAGACAGATGATACCTCTTCTGATACTATCAGATAGGGGTAATCACATAGAGATACAACCTGAAATAATTAATGGGTATTGAACTGTTTAGGCGGGTCACAATATTGCCATAGGTCAATATCTCTACAACCGGTTCATCCTAGAATCCGCAGTTGAACATGGATTTGTGGAAAATCTCGGCGTGTCCGGCTAGGCGTCGATCGCCGTTAATGGCTATTCCCTTAACAAGAGCGACAACGCAGCAGGGCGCGCTGAGATTTTTCACAAATTCTTGTAGCGTTAGTAAGCTCAATCAGTGGGTAGGGATAAAACCATTAATTGATGTGGCATATCATTACCTTATGCCAGGTTATAGCGGTCAACTACGGAATCTAGGATCATAATATGACCATAGATAAAGCGCGCGAAATCATCAAACAGCAGATCTGTTTCGGCAGTGGATACAATCGTAATGCGGTACGCCTGTTGCTGAGCGAAATTCAACGAGAGTACGGTCAGCAAGCCAGTGACCAGTTGATCAATGAACTCTCTCTGGAGGAGGCATTTGGTATCAAGCCTGGAACTGATTTCACCCATGTTGCGCATTAATATCCGGCGAAATCAAGGCAATATGCCTTTGAATACATGTTGAACTAAATCGTTATAAATAAATGATCGAAAAATGATCTCAGAATCTGATTGGAAGAAGTTTAAGAAAATTAAAGAAGAGGCATTACAACGCTTCTGTGGAACAATATTAAATGATGTATCAGCGGGTTTAGAGAATAGTGATAACCCAACAAATCATGGTAAATATCTCTATTTATACAAATTGATTGAGAGCTATGATAAACAAATTGCTTTGCTATTTAATGACCACAGCCGCTCAAAAGCCACAATACAACTTATGATGCTGCGACAAGAAGGATTGGTTAATGAGGCTGATATCCAGGGTTTATCAAATGAACTCAAAGAACACACAAATCCTAGTAATCATGCATAACCATCGGCTACAGTGGATGCTCGCTACCGCTCGGCACACTGAGCCTGGCCGTTATGTGATGTAAAAGGAGGATAGAATTGAAAGCCGAAGATTATTTTAACGGGCTAGAATCACCGATGAAAGAAATCTCAAAAGAACTGCGCAGGATAGTTACTACATTTTCTTCAGAGCTAAAGGAAGAAATAAAATGGGGTGTACCGACTTATTCAATGAAGAAGAATATTTGCTCAATAATAGCTCATAAGAAACATGTAAATTTTCAAATAATGCAGGGTGCGCATCTAAAAGATGCTCAAGAACTTGAAGGGACAGGGAAAGATATGCGGCACATGAAACTTTACTCACTCAGTGAAGCCGAAGGTGAAAAGATTAATAATTACTTAAAGCAGGCTATAGAATTGGAAAATGATTACACATAACAATGAGCTTTCAGTCGAGCGGTTTCATATAATATAAACATTATAAACATGACACCCAATCAAAATATAAACATGAAAATAGCCCAGATTCAAGGTGAAAGCATCACCACCTGCTGCAAAAATTGGTGAATTTCAAAGGAGATATTATTGAATTATGGAAAGAATCTATACTGAACTTCGTTAAATTCTCAACGTTAGGCGCATAGGACTCTCAGCGTTTGCTGATCTTATACTTTGTTGAACGATGAGAGTCTTTTTTAGGTAAGCAGCGACTGCACTGCCCCAAGATTCGGCGTTCGCCGATAACCCAGTTTTCGGCAAACGGCTTTGAGTGAGTAACTCATACCCACCAGTCCCTTGAAGCGACTTTCGAAATTCTGTGTCATATAAAGCCAATGCTTGGCGTCGATCTGTAATCTTTCTAGAATCGGTGGTTGATTTTCAGCAATAAAGCCACGTTTGTTTTCCAGAATGGCGCGACCCGTCCAGTCGACCAGTTCGAGATAGTCCTTTAGGCGAAACGGTAATCCTTTGGGCATATCCTGACGTGGATCGCCGACAAATGGAAATAGCCCACTTGGTGTTTCAGGTTCGCCTGAATCATCGGGATGTTGTTTCAATTTCAGGGCTCGCTCTTTGATGGATATATGCTCGGACTGTTCGGGTGTATCCGCTACTCCTGCTCTCACCGGATTGAGATCCACATAGGCCATACAGGTTGCCAGAGCCTTTTCATCCAACAGGGCCTGGGATTTATAGCGACCTTCCCAATAGCGACCAGTACACTCATCCTCTTGGTTGGCCTTTCTGGCAATCGGTTCATTGAGACAGCGCATGAACCAACTTATGCTGTGCAGGCGTCGTCGCCATTTCGTGATCAGCTCTGATACCGAGTCCCGCTCTGCCTGAGTGAGTGTCTCTTTGGCAAGATAGCGTTGGACGATCACAGGGAGGGAAAAGAGGCGTTCCCAGCGCTCGATGACCGCCCGTTCACTCCACTCTGCAGCTCGCTCGGAGTCCACATGGAGTATGACGTGGTAGTGATTGTGCATCACGGTGTATGCACAGGTGTCGATGGCGAAGATATCCGTCAAAAGCATTATGCGATCGACGATCCATTGTCGCCGATGTTCATAGCTTTTTCCGGTAAGCGAATCCACGCCACAGAGAAAGGCACGGCGTACGCAGCGGGAGACACAGTGGTAGTAGGGGGTTTCTTCCAGCAGAATCTGGACTTTCCTTGGTTTGGGCATCGTATCGCTCCTTGATAACAGATGGTAAATGAAGATTGCTATTCTGTGTGGATTTTTTAAATCAGGAATGGGTGTCCGGATAAAAAAGAAAAGGATCTGGATGTACGACTCGTTCTCCTATACCTCACGTTTTGTGAGTTCAAAATTAGTACTTACTACGAATGGAAGAAAACTTAGATGATAAACCACGGAAAATACTGAAGACACGGATATATATTACGATCCTTCAGTGATATCAGTTGTTAAAGACTTACTATAAAATAGTGAGCTGTTTTACCTGCCAGACAGATTTTTAATTAGTCTCTAACTGAATGGGCAAGGCCACTACTGTGACCTGCCCTAGCAGGTTTTACTTAAAAGATATCAAATTGAGAGGAAAACCACCGCCTCCTGACAGATTAGGGCCGCCTCCACCGAGCAATCCCAGCGGATCTAAGAATGACGGTATGGAACTACCTGAATCCTGTTGTGCATCATTGCCATTCCCAGCATCAAGTTCGTTACAGTTTGGCTCACGAATTATTCTGTCACAACCCGTGCCGCCATCGACATCATCCGATCCCTCCCTGGCATCAATATAGTCATCGCCTGAGCCACCTCTGACGATATCGTCGCCACCTTGGCCCACCAAACTATCATCGCCGGAGCCACCGATAAGTACATCAGTGTAATCGCCACCTCCTCCACCGATAAGATCGTCACCGCTTCCACCATCAAGGTAGTCAGAACCTGCGCCGCCATGTAAGTGGTCATCTCCTGAGTTTCCTTCGAGGCAATCATTGCCAGTACCACCACTTACCTTATCGTTACCGCTACCACCGCTCATCCTGTCATTACCACTATTCCCACCGAGCCAGTCATTACCAGCGCCACCATCAACAACGTCATCGCCAGATCCTGCATGAACCTCATCGTTCCCTGCACCTGCTGAGATAACATCATCACCACTGCCACCAAAGATCTTTTCGCTACCTGATCCACCTTGAATGTTGTCGTCTCCATTCCCACCTTTAAGAGTAAGATTGTTTTCAGGGCCGTGTAGTTGATGACCGGTAACCGAAATATTATCGTCCCCACAACCACCATTGATTACAAGATTTTGTGACTCTTCAGCCGTGAAGTGATACGTATTTCCATTGAAGGTAACATCCGTTGATCCGTCACAATTAACATGTGCATTTATGCAATCATCCCCATCACTTCCATTAAAGGTCGTTTGTCCGTTTGACCTTTCGATTGATGATCCATCAGCATTATTCTGTACACTTGGGTTAACGCATCCACAGGAGAAGTTTGAGTTTGAAGCCTGAGAGCAGCTTGATAATTGAGTTCCATTCATAGCATCCATGTTTGTAATTTCCTTAATTAAGTACGAAGTTATTGATACATATTCCATATACATCAAATCCATTTGCACTTTCATTAGACACGAGAAATGCAACCTATACTAGCTAGGGATATCCTGTATATTGTTTTAAAATCTCAATGTAAGAATAGGTTATATACCTATTCTTGAAGCGTAGATTATGGCATTAAAGAATGATTGTAGATAACATAAAAATCGAGACGGCATCAATTGAAGATGCAGATACTATTCTCAATATACAAAAGACCGCTTTTCTTGACCAAGCAAAGATTTACAATAATTACCAACTACCACCTTTAACCTAAAGCTTGGAGTCAATCAGGAATGAGTTCTAAAAAAAACCTTTCTTAAAGTCTTGTTAAAGGGAAAAATTTAGGAATATTCATCTATATAAAAAACTGGGATACCAAATTATTAGAAATGAAATCACGGATCAAGGCTTTGAGCTGCTATATATGAAAAAAAGCCATAACAATGCCAATCCACACTGACTCTCTCAATCGGCAGTGCCAGCACTCTGCATTATAAAAAACTCTGTGAGGCTTTGAAGCATGAATCCTTGCTCTAATGGGCCGCGTGGTAAGTTCGGTAACCCTCAACCGGCCCACTACTAGCCAAACAACTGACATCTGGTAAAACTAAAAAGCTTGATAATAGGTTAGTTTTTAGCTGACGGGAGATCACTGCCTGTCATTTTTCAGCTACCAACATCGCAACATCACGGGTTCCCCTGGAGAGATCACCCAGCCTTCCCTCTTCTCTATAGAAGCGTATTTTTAGCTTATTGAACAGTCTCAGCAGTTCCTGGTCAGCCAAGCGAAAACTGCTGTTTTTAGGCCCTTCCGCTGATACGGCATCACGAATGAAGGTTTGATAATAGATCAGGCCGCCTGGTTTCAAGGCGTTGATCAGTGATGCGATCAAGCTGCGTTCGAGGAAGTAGCTGACTACGATCACATCAAACTGATTCCCTGATGGGGGATTGTGTTCAACATCTCGCACTTCGGCTTTCAGGTTTGGCAGGTTTTTCTCATTTGCAAGTTGCTGCAGACGCTGTATGGCAACTGGAGAAAGATCCCAAGCAACCACATCCAGCCCCAATGCAGCTAAATGTACTGCATTGCCGCCTAAACCACATGCAAGATCGAGCGCAGTTCCATTTGATGGCAACAGGTGCGAATTGCTTAGCACTACCTCGGCTGGTCGGGCTATTTTCTCCTGATCGCTATAGCGCTCATCCCACATAGCACGAAGCTGCTCATTTTCTTCGTTGTTCTGATCGCTCAAAGCCTATCCAGGCCACGGGCCAGATCGCGCTTGATATCTTCGATATTTTCCAGACCAACAGCAACACGCACCAAGCCATTGCCTATACCGACTTTGGTTCGCTCTTCCGGACTCAAACGACCATGGGTAGTAGTGGCGGGATGGGTAATCGTGGTTTTTGTATCACCCAGGTTGGCGGTAATTGATATCAAGCGGGTTGAATCAATCAATGTCCAGGCTGCGGTTTGCCCTCCTTTAACATCAAAGGCCACAATACTGCCAGGTGCGCTCTGCTGCTGTTTCGCCAGGTTATATTGTGGATGGCTGGGCAAACCTGGAAAATAGACCCGTTCAATACTGGCGTGCTGCTGTAGCCATTCAGCCAACTGCTGAGCGTTTCTGGAATGAGCCTGCATGCGTATTTCAAGGGTTTCCAATCCCTTGAGAAACACCCAGGCGTTGAAAGGGCTCAATGTTGGGCCTGCAGTTCTCAACACTCCGAATACCGCCTCCCCTACAACTTCATGACTACCAACCACTGCGCCACCCACACAGCGCCCCTGCCCATCAAGATACTTTGTGGCGGAATGGACAACAATATCAGCGCCCAGACTCAGAGGTCGCTGTAGCGCAGGGGTGCAAAAACAGTTATCCACCACCAGTAACGCCTGATGTGCATGGGCCAGTTCACTGATTTTTCTGATATCAGCCACTTCGGTGAGTGGATTCGAGGGGGTTTCCAGAAACAGAAGCTTGGTTGTCGGACGAATTTCCGCTTCCCAGGCAGCGAGGTCGTTGAGTTCGACAAAGGAGGTCTCGATTCCGAAGCGGGTTAGATATTTCTCAAACAGTATGGAGGTTGTTCCGAAAATACTGCGTGATGATATGAGATGATCACCTGCCTGGAGTAATCCCATACAGATGGCGAAAATAGCTGACATGCCAGATGCGGTGGCAACACAGCGCTCTCCACCCTCTAGTGCCGCAAGCCGCTCCTCAAAATTCCTGACTGTAGGATTGGTGAATCTGGCATAGATGTTCCCTGGCTCATCACCACTGAAGCGGGCTGCAGCTTCAGCAGCACTTCCGAAAACAAAACTGGAGGTAGGAAATATTGGTTCACCATGTTCACCTTCAGGCGTCCTATGATGTCCGCTACGAATAGCTAGCGTAGAGAACCCCCATCCAGGCTCTTGTTGATCCTCCATTTTTTTATCCTCATGCTTTTTTACCTGGCTCATTTCAACAAATCACAGCACAGGAATTTGTGTAAATTGTACTTCTCTCTTATTCAGAGAATATAGTCAGCTCATGGAGATGTTCTTGTCGTAAACTGCTTCAACAGAAGGTCTATCTATCTGCTGTGCAAAATAGCGCTCCAGAAACTCGTCAAAACTGAGTGTATCAGAGGCTTCTAACTCTTTCTGCCGCCGCCAGGAATCTATAGCTTCCTGACTTAACAGGCTCTGATCTTCATTAGAACCAGCCTGCTGACTGAAGTCGTGACGATGTTGTTGCGACATACGCTTGGCGAAATGATAAAAGCCCTCTCCTCTTTCTCTCATTTCACTCAGCATTCGAGCTGAGGGGGTCATCTCCGGATCTTCTAGTCGACTCTTCTGTAGAAGAAGACTCCGGGTATAGGGTTGTCCGGGCATACCCGTCTCGAGAGTCTCGCAAATGGGTAACATGGCTTCACAGATCTCCAGTCCCCAATCACGTAACGATATCTTTTTCCCTCTCCTTTGCAGTTCCAGTCCTGGCTTCCTACCCTGGTGCGCTGCCGCCAGCTCATTCCAGTCTATTGTTTTCTGTTCAGAAACATTTATCGAGGGGCTTTCACTGAGCAGACAAAACAGCATCAAAGCCTCAATAAAATAAACCTGCTCCTCGGCAATTCCCAGTGGATGGAATGCATTCACATCCAGGGATCTCAGTTCAACATAGCGCACACCGCGTCGCTGCAGAGCATGTATCGGTTTTTCCATCAATTCAGGGATCTGCTTCGGCCGCACTGTACTGTAGTACTCATTCTCTATCTGAAGGATGTTGGCATTAAGTTGTTCGTAACGTCCATCAACTTTCACCCCCATTGCTTTGTAGATTGGACAAGGTGTCTCAATGGCACGGGAAAGCGTCTCTATATAGGCATCTAAACAGTCGTAACAAGCTTTGATGCCTGTACCCTGCTCCTTACTGTTCTGATAACCGATATCCCCCATACGCAAAGAGGTGGCATAGGGTGAAAAGTAGGTATATTCATCAAAGGATTCCAGTGTCGTTGGACGACCACCCAGAAAGGACTTGCACACTGCGGGGGATGCGCCGAACAGATAGGGTATCAACCAGCCCAGACGCTGTAAGTTTCTGAGCATTGCGAAATAGGAATCTGAAATAAAGGCCTGGGTATCCCCTTTATCACCTTCAAGCTGCTGATATACCCACCAAAAATCCTGGGGTAGTGAGTAGTTGAAATGCACCCCGGCAATCACCTGCATAACCCGACCATATCTATGCCCTAAACCACGTCGATATACAGTCTTCATCATCCCTGCATTTGAAGACCCGTAGTTAGCGATGGGAATGCGCTCATCATCCTCGACAACACAAGGCATACTGGTTGACCAGAGAATCTCTTCATCCAGATGTTGGTAGAGAAAGCGGTGTGCTTCGAAGAGAAATTTCAGTGGTTCATTACGATCTGCAGAGGGCGGCGTAATAATCTCGGTCAAGGCTTCTGAGTAATCAGTGGTGATGTAACGATTGGTAAGAGGGGAGCCCAATGCCTCAGGATGAGGCAGGTTTGAAATAGAACCTTGGGGTGAAACACGCAGTCCCTCTTTTTCCAGACCAATCAATCCCCCTCTCATAAGCTCGAGTTGATTCGCTTGGTGTAGACGTTTTAAACGATTTTCAAGTGTTGAGTACAAACCGGGTCAATCCCTAAAGGGGCATGGATGATATTGAGCATTGGACATAAAAGGCGGAGATTATACCTTGCCATGGAGACGTATAGTAGCTTGGCGATAGATCGGTATAACCATGTCTAAAAAAATTAGGCCAATAAGACACAGCCATATCCCATCTGCTAATCGATCTGGGATATGGCTCTTGATTGGTACAGTTTATACGTTACACCACACTAGGGCTTATCGCATCACTGCCATTGGTTCTGCGACACGTATCGAGTCCATAAGAATGCGTGCTGCTTCATTCAATTCGATACGGCTGGTAGCCTCAGTCTCCTTTTCATCTGGGTCATCATCTAAATCTTTCTGGTCTGCATCCTTGATTGCAGTCAAACCTTGTGAAGCACGAAAACGGTTTTTGTGCAGCAGCCGTTCATGCTCCCTCTCCTGCCATTCATTACGACGCTGTTTTTCAAGCAAACTGACTTCTGTACGTTTATCAAGTTCGAGAAATCGTTTTTCCTGATCCACTAACATTTCAAAACCCGCATCCGTCTTAACACGTGTCAGATGAGTGCCAATCAGTTCAGAGACAGTGTATTGACCCTTGGTTATAAAGTTGGCAGGCCTTATCTGAGCCCAGGGTAAGGCATTTTCCAGTGACCTCTCACCATATTCATCTGAATATTTTGCTGTAGGGAACTGAATATCGGGAACCACACCACGATGCTGCGTGCTGCCTCCATTTATTCTGAAAAATTGAGCCATGGTCAGACGAAGTCGCCCAAGATCCTTTTTACGTCCAGGTACAAATCGCCCCAGATCCACCAGAGTCTGCACAGTACCTTTGCCGAAGGTTGGCTCACCAATGACAATACCTCGTTTATAATCCTGGATTGCCCCGGCGAAGATTTCTGATGCTGAAGCGCTGTTGCGATCCACCAATACAGCCAGGGGACCTTCGTAAGCAATGGATTGATCCGGATCCTGCTCAACTTCGATCTTTCCGAAGGCATCTTTGATCTGCACTACAGGACCGGAATCTATGAACAGACCTGTTAGTTCTGTCGCCTCGGAGAGTGACCCCCCTCCATTCTCCCGTAGATCGATCACGATACCGTCGACATGCTCTTTTTTCAGGTTGACCAGCAGATTCCTCACATCACGAGTAGTGCTGCGAAAATCAGCTTCACCCCGTGACTCAGCTGCAAAATCCCGATAAAAAGTGGGTACTTCAACAACCCCAATGCGGTATTTTTCCATGCCATCCAGTTTATCGATGACATAACTCTTAGCGGCTTGCTCCTCCAATTTGATTTTGTTTCGCACCAGGGTGATGGTTTTTCGATTCGAGCCCTCTCCCTTCTCCAACACATCAAGCTGCACAACTGAACCCTTGGGACCACGAATCTGTTCGACAACATCCTGTAGACGCCAGCCGATAATATCCATTATCTCACCCTCGAGGCCCTGTCCAACGCCGACAATTTTGTCACCGGCATGGAGCAGATCACTCTGCTCCGCAGGCCCACCTACAATGGTTTTCTGCACCACGGTATAGCCATCCTCGTCTTTCAGGACAGCTCCAATACCTTCCAGAGAGAGCCTCATACTGATATCAAAATTCTCGGATGTACTGGGTGACATATAGCTGGTATGGGGTTCCAGGCTCAATGTATAGGCATTGATAAATGTCTGAAAAACATCATTATTATCAAACTGCTCCACTCTCGAGAGCAGACGCTCATAGCGTGCTTTGAGTGTCTTTTTGATCTCTTTGTCCTGTTTATCCATCAAGCGCAGATTAAGAAAATCGTTTTTTACCCTACGACGCCAGATATCATTCAACTCTGTACGGGTCTGGGCCCATGGCAGCTCTTCCCTTTCGAAGACATAGATCTCGTCAATGGTAAAATCGAAATCATCTTCAAGCAGTTTCAATGCGTGCCCTATCGCCTCACTCACTCGCTGACGATAGAGACGAAAAATCTCGAATGCAGGCTCTATCCGGGCGTTTTTCAGGTAGTCATCCAGTTTGTCCCGATAGCTCGAAAAGTGGACGATATCTGCTGCCAGAAAGAAAGAACGGTTGGGATCAAGAGCACCGTAGAAGCGCTTCAGAATCATTTCAGACATCGCGTCGTCCAATGCAGTATCTTTGTAATGATACTTTTCAATGACCTTGACGATGACGCTGGCAGTCTGTTGCTGTTCCGCAGTAGGACGTAGCTCCTGCACGGGAACTGGTTGTCGATTGGCCCACAATGGTGCTGACACAAAAATCAGAATCAACCACCAGAACCGCTTCATTTTAAGATATATCATTCATCCTACCTGGTCATTTCGGGATCGGACCTACCTAGGTTGGTGTTCACAGGCCCAGGGAAAACACCTATACAAACTCAATTTTTATATTTTGAGTATGCTTTGGACTAAATTTCCAGTCACCGGGTTCCGTAGCACCTACAAAAGAGCACGGGACACCTTGAATTTACCACCTTTACTCATAATTTCTTGTGCAATCCGTGGACTAACTCGAGATATCCCTGTGTTTCAGGATTTATAATCCCATGACGAATCAGAAAGTCAATCACAACAAGATTACAGTTCGGCTTGAAATCATCGGTTTCAGCAACCCTTTCTGCTGCCTCTTCCACTGACATCAATGTGAACTCTGCCACTTCCCCATCTGTATTGTGAGGAATAAAGTCCTCCGGCAACTCAAGATCATAACAATAGAGTGTATCCGGCTTTAGACCTACCTCGGTTTCTATACAATAGGTCAATGCACCGACCGGTATCGCTCTATCAACTATAGAGGAAGGCACACCCGCCTCTTCCTTACACTCTTTGTACAAATTCTCACTCATAGTCAGGTTGTGGGGTAATCCTCCCGCTACCATGTTATCCAGATGATCAGGGAATATTCTCCGGTCTGAAGCCCGTCTGGCTATCCACAGTTTCAAGCCATCCGCACTGCGAATGAAACCATTTAAATGTTGACCATAGGCCCGCAAACCGAAAAAAGCAGCTGCCGCACGATCAATTGTAGCAATTGCAGAATCCCTTCCACTGGAAGTGACGGGATACCGTTCACCATGCCTGTGAGTCATTACCTTCAGATCCACCAATTCAGTGGTCACTTCATCAAGTAGTTCAGTTCTCGATTCGAAAGTATTGAATTGAGGATTGAGATGAAGCCCAACTTCATCCACTGAAAAGCTGTCTGGCCATTTCATCAGTTGCGACCAGACAGGTTCTTTCAGATAACCGATGAGATCTGATGTGTAGTAGAAAGCTTTGAAATTGTCACGATTCCATAGATTAAGCTTATCGATATGCCGTTGAAATCCTTCTATTTTCATCATTTTTCTATTCTATTTGGAAGCTACCTTTAATCCGAAATAACGGGTTCGCTAATCTTATATGGGGCCTCAATCTGTCTGATTCAATCTGGCGACAGCGATCATGACCTCTGAAATCTCTAATAGCACTGCCCCATTTTAAAGTCCGGTCCGGTAAAGCTGCTAAACACTCCTGCTGCAATTTAACTTAAACCTGGACATTTTCCCAAGCACTTCGCCAGCTGGATGCAATCTTTCTTGACAGAGGCAGATAATTTCACTACTTTCTGTTTATACAGAAATTACTGATATATGAGTATAGCGATGCATCCAACTCTCCTGACACTGCAAACATTTTGTCATTTCTTAACTCCACTCACGCCACAACAGATCAGTAACCCAGACAGAGAGATTAACAAAGTCACCAGTTCTACCCCATTAGGTAGCAATGGCAACAACCGGTCATTTAACAAGGAGAGTCCAATGCGAATCATGATCACCGGAGCCAATGGGTTCATCGGCACTCATATTGTTCAGGCTCTGCATCAAGATGGGCATCAAATCGTCGCTTGTGTACGATCCATCAAATCCGCCAGACAAAGAGGCCCCGGAATAGAGTTGATAGAGGCCGACTTCACCACTGATCACAGTGCCAGGGTATGGCGGCCCCGTGTAAAAGGCATTGATGTGGTTATCAACACTGTTGGCATTATCCGCCAACGTGGGCGTCAGACATTTTCATCACTGCACCACAAGGCACCAATAGCCCTATTCCGGGCATGCGCTCAAATGGGTGTGAAGCAGGTTATCCAAATCTCAGCCCTGGGCGCTGATCGTAGCGCCTTCAGCGAATACCATTTAAGTAAAAAAGCAGCTGACGACTACCTTGCCTCCCTGGATCTCAACTGGCTGATACTCATGCCATCCATTGTTTATGGGGTGGGCGCAAAAAGTATGGCATTTTTCAAAGCAGTCTCTTCTCTGCCCCTGGTGCCCCTGATCGATCAGGGAGAGCAGCAGATACAACCGATCCACATTGATGACATGATCCACTTGATACGCAGATCAATTAACCCTGAAAGGCGTTTCAGGAAAAGAATGGTATTGGTTGGTCCCTCCAGAATCACGATAAAAAAGCTCTTGGAGGATTTAAGGCTGTGGTTAGGATTGACTCCCCCCCACTATCTCTCCATACCCTACAAATATGCAGTATCACTTGCTCAATGGGCTGGTTTTTGGGGTAACACGCCACTCAATGGGGAGGTTATTAGCATGTTGCAGCGGGGAAATATTGGAGAGTGCAAACCCTATATTGACGAGTGCGGAAAACAACCCAGGGAGATGAAGAGCGTACTCTTGGAATCTCCAGCCGAAGATGCAGACAAATGGCATGCTGGTCTCTATTTCCTGAAACCAGCTTTACGTTTGAGTATTGCATTTGTCTGGCTGTTCACTGGTTATCTTTCCGCTTTTGTTTTTCCCATTGAATCGAGTTACGCCCTACTTTCTCAGGTTGGCATTGAGCACCGTTACGCCCCGCTGTTCCTCTATAGTGCAGCCGGTATAGATATAGCCTTGGGTATTGCCACAGCATTCACATATCGAATCCGACTCACAGCAGTTCTGCAGATAGCACTGATTGTGCTCTATACCCTGATCATTTCAATCTACGTACCCGACCAATGGTTCCACCCATTTGGGCCAATCAGCAAAAACCTGCCGCTTATCGTAAGCATCCTGATCATGATGACATTGGAGAGAGAGTGATGAATGAATATTTATTGATCAAATGGGCACATATCCTCAGCGCAACATTTCTTTTTGGAACGGGTCTTGGAAGTGCCTTTTATAAGTGGTTGACTGATCGAACAGGAGACCTGCCTGCAATGGTTCAAACCAATCGATTAGTAGTCCTCGCCGACTGGATATTCACCACCCCTACAATAGTGATTCAGCCTGTTACGGGCATCTGGTTGTTGTCGATGATAGGCATACCACTGAACCAGGGATGGGTGCTGATTACCATTTTACTCTACATCATTGCTGGCGCCTGCTGGTTACCTGTTGTCTGGCTCCAAATTCGCATGCGAGACCTGACTTCTGAAGCTTATAGAGCGAATCTGCCTTTAGGGAAAAGCTACCAGAAGTATGCTCAAATCTGGTTTTGGTTGGGTGTTCCTGCCTTCATTGCGATGATTGCCATCTACTTTTTGATGATTTTTAAACCTGCCATCAACCTATAGAGGGAACTTTAAATGAAACAAGAGAAACTGGAACCGGTAATCAAACAGGCACTCGGAACAAACTGGGAAGCGTTGTCCGGAATTGTCAAACAGCACTACGATATTACCCCGGGAGAAGATAGTACGCTTATTCTTCGAGGAGAGATGGGTGAAGTCTATCACTCCACTATTGCAAAGCTCTACCTGTTACCGGGACGCATATTCGGTGCGCTGGTCCCCTATCGAGGTAAAAAAATACCCACAACCGTCAAGAACTGGACCAGCACTAAAAACAGCAAAGCGATGTTCTGGTATAGAACCTTACACTTTCCAAATAGACCTCAGGTGATATTTCAATCACGCATGGAGCATTTGGTGGATAATGAGATTATTGAGTACGTGAAGTATGGAATGGGTATCCGCATGGCACTGTTCGAAGATAACCATAGCTTGGTCTATAAAGGACTGGGATATGTTTTAAGAATCGGCAAACTGAAGCTCCCTATACCCAACTGGTTGATCCTGGGTAGAGCAACAATTGTGGAAACGGCAATATCAGATAAGCTGCTGCACCTCGATTTTGAAATCGTACACCCACTATTCGGTAGGACTTTTTCCTACTCAGGGGAGTTCGTGATTCTGGGCGGTTAGCATATGCTATTACGTGCCAGGCTACGGTGTGGTGATGTTTGTTGAGGTTTAATAAGATCTAAAGATGACCTATGTTCTGGTCGTGCTTGTGACACTAAAAGTTAAATGACCTATGGTCTAATCTGATACAGTTTAAATTTCCACTTCCCTAGATGGTTGAAGCAATGTCCAGCAATCGATCTGTAAAAAAACCGGCCGATAGCAGCGAAACAAGAGCTAAAGCCGCTACTCAGTGCTTCTGTAACGGCTACAACTGTTCTCAGGCTGTATTGACCGCCTTTGCAGGTCGTTATGATCTTGATGAAGGGTTGGCGATGCGTCTTGCTTCTGGTCTTGGTGGTGGCGTAGGTCGCATGGGGGAGGTTTGTGGTACCCTCACCGGTGCTGCACTGGTAGTGGGTTTGGAGCTGGGTCCCAAATCCAGTGAAGATGTTGACGCCAAAGAGAAGACCTATGTCGCAACCCGGCAACTACAGGAGCGCTTTATAGAGCGCCACGGCAGCAACATCTGCAAGGAACTGTTGCAAAAAGACCTGAGCAATCGTTCTGAGTACCTTCAGGCGAAAGAGCTGGGGTTGTTCAAAATCCATTGCCCTAATTATGTGGAAACGGTAGTGTCCCTGCTTGATCAATTTTTAGAAGATAGTGAAGACCAAGATGAAAGATAAGATCCTAACCATGCTCAAACTCCAGGATGCCATGAACTGTAAGGTTAACGATGATTGGCGAGACGCCGGCTATCCCTGGTACCGGGCAATCTGGACCGAGTGCGCGGAGATGCTCGACCACTACGGCTGGAAATGGTGGAAGCATCAAAAACCGGATATGCAACAGGTCCATCTGGAGATCGTTGACATCTGGCACTTCGCTCTAAGTGATCTCATCTTGCACAATGCCACCCTTGATGAAGCCGCTGAGCAGGCAATGAAGGGGTTAGAACAAACCACCGAACCGGTTGACATCAGAACCTCCATCGAACAACTTGCGATGGCCAGCATCAAGACCGAATCTGCAGATATAGGTCACTTTGCCACCATGATGCGTGCAGCGGAGCTGAACTTTGATGAACTCTTCAAAACCTATATCGGTAAAAACGTGTTGAACTTCTTCCGTCAGGATCATGGCTACAAGGAAGGGAGCTACATTAAGATCTGGAATGGACGAGAGGATAACGAATATCTGGCTGAAATCCTTGATGGTCTCGATGCAAACAGCACGGAATTCAGCGATGAAGTCTATCGTCAGCTGGAGAAGTCATACCCAACCACTGCTGAGTAAACTATTGACCCGACACTGCAACTGGCTACCACCTACTACACCATTCAGGAGAGAATCTGTTCCAATTGCAGTTCGGAATACCCCGCTTCTTCCCCAAACTTCTCTATCAAGTCCTGACCGGCAAGTTGCCGTGCAATCCCCTTGTCTTCATTATGTTCTAGATGGTATTCATAACGATCACGTAAATAACCATGACGCCGCCAGGCATCACGCTGTGATAAGCCGACTCGATTCGAGCGTTGTGAACGCAGTAACTTAGCTGCCCCACTGCCAAACTTCTGCTTCTTTTGCTTTTTCTCCCTACTACTTTTTGATTCAACCAGTTTCTGCTGTAACTTTTCTATGGCTTGATCACGTTTCTTGAGTAGCGCTTCCAGTGTATTGATCTTACCTTTGAGCTCCAGGATGACAGTACCTTTCTTCCCTGAGTTGTTGTCTGAGCTGTTGTCTGAGGTTTTATTCTTCTTTTTGAGCTTTTCCTTGCCTGTTTTTTTAAGCTTTTTTTCTTTATTCTTCATATCCCAGCCTCGACAGATCTTATTCCGCCCCGATAAATGAGTCACAATTTAAGATATAGAACATATCTTCTCTGCCATCACGTCGCTTCAATTTTATAATTATAACTCAAGTTTTGAACTTCACAGTCTGCACATAATGTTTTGTGGTTTTGACGAAATTCAATGCCTGATATCCCTCTCTCTGTTGAAATGCGCCAACTTTTAACAGGAGGCACTATGTACGAATTCAACACTGAGATAGATCTTTCTTTTGATAAAGCCGTGGCGCGTGTTCGCGATGTTTTGATGGAGGAACATCTGGGAGTAGTCAGCGACGTGGATGTTCAGGCTATCTTCAAAAACAAAATGGATAAAGATATTCCCGCCTATCACATTTTTGGTGCATGCAATCCGGGATTGGCTGACAGGGTATTGAGTAGTGAACCAAACGCAGGGACACTGTTACCCTGTAATTTCATAATGCGCGAGCAGGAAAATGGTAAAGTCGTTGTCAGTTTCATGGATCCTGAAACCGTACTCGGTCACTGCACAACAGAAGAACCTAAAAAAGTAGCGACAGAGGCCAAACAGAAGCTGCTGAGGGTAATTGAAAAATTAAACGCGAACTGACAGAAGGTAAATGGACTCTCTGCAAGTAGAGAATGCCACCACACATCTTCACTGCCGATTGTTCATCAAATATCGCAGGGCCTTGCGATTGGTCCAGGAAGTAGCCAGACGCAAGGCCTGTTCATAGGAAACCCATCTGTATGCACTATGTTCACTGGAGTGTAGTCTGGGTAGACGACGATTAGGTAGCATTAAAGAGAACCAGTGTTCGGTATTGGTGTGGGCTGAAGGTGCATAGCGAGACCGCCAGGCCGACAAGATAGGGAAGGTCACCTGCTGTTGCAGATCGATCAAGCCATCACCCGCCATGATACCTGTCTCTTCATACAACTCTCTTCGCGCAGCCTGCTTCACCGACTCCCCCCACTCCAAGCTACCGGTGACAGACTGCCAGAACTGCTTCGGCAGAACCCGCTTCAGCATCAATACCTCACCACAGACTGTATGCACCACCACCAGTACAGACTCAGGCCGTTTGTTAGCTCTGGATCTCATATCGTTCAGTGATGTGTCACGAGTCCGAAGATGATGTCTAGCCTTAAGACGAGCTCTCTTCTGTTGTGGGTTTACGCACACGAATAGAGAGCTCACGCAACTGCTCTGGCGCCACTTCTGATGGTGCTGAAGTCAGCATACACGCTGCCGTCTGGGTTTTTGGAAAAGCCATGACCTCACGAATGGAGGCTGTACCCGTTAGCAGCATAACCAGACGATCCAGACCAAATGCCAGGCCCCCATGTGGAGGACATCCAAACTTCAGGGCATTCAAGAGAAAACCGAACTTCTCTTCGGCTTCCTCGTCACTGATCTCTAAGAGCTGGAAGATCTTCTGTTGTACATCCTGCTGATGGATACGGATGGAACCACCTCCCAGCTCAACCCCATTCATCACCATGTCATAGGCACGTGATTTACAGTTACCTGGGTCACTATCGAGTAGATCGAGTTGGTCCAACTTGGGTGAGGTGAAAGGATGGTGCAGCGGAGTCCAGCGTTTGTGCTGTTCGTCCCATTCG
Organism: Candidatus Thiodiazotropha sp. AKIB8; assembly: GCF_058244675.1. Lineage (NCBI taxonomy): Bacteria > Pseudomonadati > Pseudomonadota > Gammaproteobacteria > Chromatiales > Sedimenticolaceae > Candidatus Thiodiazotropha > Candidatus Thiodiazotropha sp. AKIB8. The sequence goes on from NZ_JBSYOO010000031.1 coordinate 158,566, forward strand.
AACATTGGAAAATCGACAACCCAGATCGGTCTCCAGTCCCCTTGCATCAGATCCATATCCTGACCCACTTTGACACGCAACGCACCCAAAGCTTCATTGACCACATGAGCCGAATCGGCGCCAAAGAAGATCAGATCGCCGTCTTTTGCTCCGGTACGCTGAAGAATCGCATTCACCACCTCATCCGGAAGGAATTTAAGAATCGGTGACTGCAACCCTTCGATGCCTTTGGCCAATTCGTTGACCTTGATGTAGGCCAGACCTTTGGCACCGTAGATAGCAACATATTTTGTGTACTCATCGATCTTCTTGCGGCTAAGTGAACTGCCACCAGGCACCATCAATGCCGCGACTCGACCCTTGGGATCTTTGGCCGGGCCGGAGAACACTTTGAACTCCACATCCTGCATCAGATCACCCAGATCCACTAACTCTATAGGCACACGCATATCGGGACGGTCAGAACCAAATCGTGACATCGCCTCATCGTAGGTCATGCGAGGAAAGGGGTTGGGCAGATCCACATCCAAAATTTCTTTGTAGAGCTGACGAATCATCTCTTCGTTGATCTGCAGAATCTCATCCTCATCCATGAAAGAGGTCTCGATATCGAGCTGTGTGAATTCTGGCTGGCGATCAGCACGTAAGTCTTCATCTCGAAAACAGCGGACAATCTGATAGTAACGATCCATTCCTGACATCATCAACAGCTGTTTGAAGAGCTGTGGCGACTGAGGCAGCGCGAAAAACTCTCCCGGATGGGTACGACTGGGTACCAGGTAATCACGGGCACCTTCGGGGGTAGCTTTTGTCAGCATTGGGGTTTCGATGTCCATGAAGCCCTGATCATCCAGATAGCGGCGTAATACCCGGGTCACCTGGGAGCGAATGCGGATTTTCTCCAACATCTCCGGACGACGCAGATCGATATAACGGTAGCGCAGACGTATCTCTTCGGAAACATTCTCATGCTCTTCGAGTTGGAATGGTGGCGTTTCTGAGCGATTCAACACTTCCAGCTCAAGACCCAGAATTTCAATCTCCCCAGTCGATAGGTCTTTATTGACTGTGCCTTCCGGTCTCGCTCTGACACGCCCTTTTACCCGTAGCACAAACTCATTACGTACCTGCTCTGCGAGGGAAAAAACTTCTGGCAAGTCGGGATCATAGACCACCTGAACCAGACCTTCACGATCACGCAGATCGATAAAAATCACGCCTCCGTGGTCACGCCGGCGGTGCACCCATCCACAAATTTCAACTTCCTGGTCGATATGGGAGCTATTGATTTGGCCACAATAATGACTGCGCATGGGTATTATCCTGTGAGATTTCGCTGGAAACGCTAAAAAGCGGGAATGTTACGGCTTGAGTTGCGCCTCTGCAAGCCCAGGTGTCGAGTTGACTGCTCCCATGGAGAGCAACATCTTCAATCCGTCATCGACACTCATCTCCAACTCCCGTACTTCCTCTTTCGGCAGAAGCACGAAATATCCACCTGTGGGGTTGGGTGTCGTTGGAATATAGACGCTGACCATGTCGCGCCCGAGGGCCTCTTGTACCGGCCCACTATCTTCATTGGTCAGGAAAGCCAAGGTCCAGAGTCCACGGCGGGGAAACTCTACCAACACCACTTTGCGAAACGATTTGCCATTGTCAGCAAACATGGTTTCGACCAACTGTTTGACAGCTGAGTAGACTGAACGAACCAGTGGAATATGGGAAAGCAGTGCTTCCCAAAGCTTTACTAAACGGCGACCAAACAGATTTGCTGCCACCAGGCCTGTAAAGAACAGAATCAGTAGAGAGAGCACCACACCGAGTCCCGGAATATGGAAACCCAGTAAACTGTCAGGACGATAGGCCTCTGGTAGCAATAACAGGCTGCGATCCATCCAGTCCACCAGAAGACTGACAACAAAATAACTCGCGCCCAAGGGTAGCCAGATCAGCAGGCCTGCTACTAAATAACGGCGTAAATAGGTCATTCAGAAAGCCAATGGATATTAGCCACAACCGCAGGATCCACCACCACACCCCTTTGATTTTCCTTCAGTTTTACCACTATCATGAACATTCTTTTTACTACCGCTTTTGAAATCGGTCTCGTACCAACCACTCCCTTTCAGTCGGAACCCGGCAGCTGAAATCAGTTTTTTGAGGCTATCCTGCTTACATTCAGGACACGCCTTCAGCGGTTCATCGCTCATCTTCTGTAAGGCTTCAAACTCATGGTTACAGGCCTCACAGCGATATTCGTAGATAGGCATTGCAGGCACTCCTCATTACATCGAATTTAGTCGCCGCATTCTGTTATGCAGCGTAGAATTCTGGAATCCTACCATATTGGGGTGAGTAGACTACTATTCAAGGTTCTTTAAACCTAAAAAGATCAGTCGGACGGCGTGAAGTGAGCACTTGTGGTGGTACAGCTCCTGCACGGCGCGCAATAGCCTGTAGCCTGGATTGAGTGCAACGGAATCCAGGCTACCTTACTGAGAATTGATGAAGATGGTAGACCCACAAAGTGAGGATCAATTTTCTTGCGACTCCTTCATCTCCCGGCGCTGTCTCAACATCTCTCCCTGTCGCCGAGTGATATGTCGAATCAGGGCATCCTGATCTGCCCCGCGGATCAGTGAAAAATTGATTCTGACATGATAGGGATAATCTGGATGATCCCCCTCGGAAGCTACAATACCAACCACTTCCCCATAGGCCAGAAGACCGCTGTATGAGGGTAGCAGCAGCAGCTTGATCTCCACCATTGAGCCCACTTCAACCTGCTCGGTGATATCCATACCCAATCCACCAGCACTCAAATTGACTTTTTGCGAGGGTCGATCAAGCAGTTCCCGCTCTTCTGTCAGAAAGCTTTTACCCAGCAGATTGACCTTTTCGTCGAGCGCTTTGAGGTAGTCGGCAATGTCAGTGTCACGCTGCTCAATTCGATGCATTGAGGCGGACAGATGTTGACTGATCTCCTGTAAACGTGTCATCACAGTAAATCTATCACCTGCCCTCAGTTGCTCATCAATACTGGAGGGTATTTCAGATGCGGGAATTACCCGATAACTCACTTGAAGAGAATCGTCTATACGGAAAAATTCCCGGCGCTCATCTTGGGTTTTTTCCTGATCATCTATAGACATCGGTCTGACTCCTATTCGGGCCGGTTAACACTAAAAGTAGGTTACAAATCATTTGAATCAGTCTATTTCCTCAGGCATTGCAGCAGATTCTTGGCTGCCACCAAGATCCTCACCACGCTGTATGACCAGCTCAACACGCCTGTTTTGTGCCCGGTTTTCAGCAGTATCATTATCAACCAGGGGATGAGAATCGGCATAACCCTGTATCAGAAACCTGTCCTCTTCAATGCTTGCGTTACTCAGCATGGCATGTACCACAGTTACTGCACGGGCAGAGGAGAGCTCCCAGTTGGAGCGGAATCGTCTGGTGGAGATCGGTATATTGTCCGTATGGCCCGCTACCACGATCTTACCCGGCGTTGTCGAAATCACATCGGTAATCTTGGTAATGACTTCGAAAAAATCGGGATTCAGATTTGCCCGCCCTGAAGGAAATGAGCCCTTTTCCTGTATACGTATGATAATGTTAGTAGATTCTGTATCCACATCGATCAGTCCTTCGTTTATCTCTTCCTCCAGCATCTCCTGCAGCTCAACTGCCTGAGCTTCAACCTCTCGTTCCAGTTTCTCCTGCATCGCGGCCTTGGCTTCATCGATATCAAGACTATCCTGTTGCTGTTTTTCCCTATCAAGAAACTCCTGCTCTAAATCACTGGTCGTCTGCCGAATATCATCAATTGGTGAAGGCTCTGGTTTACCCGGACTGAACTCCTGCATAATGACACTGGTGCCTTTGACGATTTCGACTGCCGGTATCTCCCGCTGCACACCGAAGGCATCTTTCATCGACTCTGCCATCTTCTTAAACCGCTGGGCATCAACCTCGGCAAAAGAGAGCAGTAGTACGAAGAAACACATCAGCAACGACATCAGATCCGCAAAGGTAGCCAACCATGGGGGCAGACCATCGGGACATTTGGGACATTCGTCAGCCATGCTCAGCCTTCCTGTACAGGACGCTTGCCAGTGGGCAAATAGGTGCTAAGAAGCTGTTCCAGGACCCTTGGATTCATACCCTCCTGAATTCCTGATATTGTCTCTATAATCAATGATTTATTGGTTTTCTCCATACCACTGGCTCGAGCCAGCTTGTCAGCGATAGGCTGAGCAAAAGCATTCGCTATTACCGCACCATACAGGGTTGTCAACAGAGCAACAGCCATCGCGGGACCGATACTCGCGGGGTCAGACATATTAGCCAACATTTGAACAAGTCCCACCAGTGTTCCGATCATACCCATTGCCGGTGCCATGGTAGCCATATTTTTAAACATCGTTTGGCCGACCTCATGGCGCTCGATCGTGAGATCGATATCCTTGGTCAGCAACTTATTCACCAGTACCGGATCGTGCCCGTCAACACACAGACCAATGCCCTGCTTGAGAAAGCCGTTGGATATCTCTTGTCCTTCCAGGGCCAACAAGCCATTTTTACGTGCGATATCAGCCAGCTCTACCGCTTCCTCAATCAATTTCTTTGGATCATCGGTTTTATAAAAGAAGGCCTTCATCCCCATACTGAAGGAACCGAGAAAATCACCCAATGAGACCTGCATCAGGGTTACCATGAAAGTACCACCGACAACGATAAGCAGAGAAGGAACATTGACAAATAACATCACGTCGCCGCCAGAGGCGATCGCACCGATAATTATGCCGAATCCACCTAAAAGACCAACCAGTGTCGCAATGTCCACCTAAATATTCTCCGAAACTCCGTTGCTGTTTTAGTCGCTTTCAGAGCAATTCTCTATCCAGGTCAGAGAGCGTTGTCTTAATGCGATTAATCTGTTTGGTTTAGCGGTCACAATGAGTCAAACTTTAATTCCTGGTTTAGGAATTTCCAGTCTTTTTTAGCCACTATCACAGAGGTAAGTTAACACCATGACCGATACAAAAAGCATACTCATCACAGGCTGTTCAAGTGGTATCGGTCTATGCGTCGCCAAGGCACTGAAAGAACGTGGCTATGATGTATTCGCAACCGCCAGAAACCCTAATGATGTCAGTGATTTACAGCAGCAGGGTTTGAGAGCATTCAGGCTGGATCTAACCGATAGTGAAAGCATCAAAGCTACTGTCGAGAAGGTCTTTAATGAGACTGGCGGGACGCTCTATGCCCTATTCAACAACGGTGCCTATGGTCAGGTTGGCGCAGTGGAGGATCTCAGCGTGGCAGTGTTGCGGGAACAATTTGAGACCAACCTCTTCGGCTGGCACGATTTGACCTGCCAGGTAATTCCCGCGATGCGCAAACAGGGTATGGGACGCATCATTCAGAACAGCTCAATCCTAGGTTTCATGACCCTCCCCTATCGAGGGGCCTATGTTGCCACCAAATATGCACTGGAGGGCCTGACAGATACCCTACGCCTGGAATTGGCTGACAGTGGCATACAAGTCTCTCTGATTGAACCCGGGCCAATTGAGAGCCGATTCCGAGACAATGCATTTGCTATGTGGCAAAAAAATATCGACCCGGAAGAGTCAGCTCACAAGGCACACTACCAGGCGATGTTGGCCAGATTGAAGAAAAAGGGCCCCGCCACCCCCTTCACACTACCTCCAGAAGCAGTTTTAAAGAGGGTTATTCATGCCCTGGAAAGCCGGTCAGCCAAAGTCAGATACTCAGTTACCTTCCCAACCTACCTTTTTGGCCTGTTGAGACGCATTTTGACCAGCCGCGGCATGGATCGAGTGCTACTTAAGGTGTCGGGCAGCGGCAAGCGCTAAATGTCGTTTAATTAAGCCTCCAGTTAGCTCTTGCACAACTCACGGAATCTCTTGAAATGTCCAGGTTGAAGCGGGAACCTGTTCTGTGACATGATCCTTCACCCTTGATCAAACACTGCTGACCAAAGCCATGACTACAGAGACCCCTACCCCCATTGAAATCAACCTGCACAGAAAGTCCCGTCTTCTGGCACTTCGATTCTCAGATGGGGCCAACTTTGAGCTCCCCTGTGAATATCTGCGTGTTTTTTCCACCGCCGCTGAAGTCAAGGCTAGCAAAATACCCGTCACGGGCAAAGAGTCGGTCAATATCGAAAAAATTGAGCCTCAGGGCCAATATGCCATTAGACTGATATTCGATGACGGTCATGATACCGGTATCTACTCTTGGGAAACGCTCTATCAGTTAGGCTCAAAGTATGAGAATAACTGGAAAAAATACTTGGAAAAGTTGGAAGCTGCGGGTTATCAGCGACAAAGCGAAGTGCAGAAAGATCGGGTGGTCAAACTGTTCTACTTCGCCTGGCTGGCGAACAAGATAGGTAAAGAGGCTGAGGAGATAGTTCTTCCACAGTCAGTCTCCACAATTACCGACCTGCTGAAGCTGATGAGAATGCGACGTCCGGAAATCGCACCTGTATTTGACGAATCACTACTCCGTCCAACCATCAACAAGCAATTTGCAGAGATGTTTACCCCATTGGAGAATGGTGACGAAGTGGCCCTGGTGCCTAATCAGCCAACCCCCCCGGCAACACCTGAGCTCTGAATTGGCTTTTAGGGCTATGCCACTAGATGCTGATTGTTAAACCTAAAAAATCAGTTGATCGCTCCATTCTAGTAGCAGGTTCCTGATTGTGTAGAAAATAGCTTCGATGGTCATGGCCACCTGTTGGGTGAATCACGCTGCCCAACTGATCTTTTTAGGCTAAAGGAAGGGCAATTTTTAATTCAGGTCGAAATTCAATGACCTAGTCTGTCCATTGCGAATGATATCCACCTGCAGCGTCTGTGAGTCTTTGAGCTGATCCATCAGTTTCATCGCCTCTTTGTCATTGGTCAGAGGAATGCCATTAACTGCTGTGACCAGATCAGAAGGCCTGACCCCCAGTTGATTGTACAACTCACGGTTTTTCTGGGGCAGAATTCGATATCCCTTCATCCCATCACGCGACTTGACGGGTACAAAACGTACATATTCGAAAACCTTTAGCGGCTCTTCGCGCAACATATCCCGGTATTGACTGAGATTACCTTTGCGAGACGATGAAGCGCTAACATTGGGACCGAAGTTATCTCTGGCTTTGACGCTACGTCTGCCTTTATTGGAGCTTTTTCCCTTGCTCGGGGCACTGGTGTTTTTGATTTTAGGAAACTTCAATACCTCGGACTTTCCCTTTCTCATAAGTACAACCCTATCGGTATAGACACCCTGCAGGGTCACTCCAGACATCACCGCACCACCTACTTTATGGTATTTCTGAGTGGATCCGGTGCCGATGATTGCTGCACCATTTTCGGGCTGCTCAGCCACAAAAACACCATGCAGGGTGAGATTCAGTCGAGTCTCCGGCGCCTTTTTATCTACCTTCTTGGGCTTTCTGTTCACTCCGGCTTCGCCAAAAAGATGCAGTTTATCGATTTTTGATAACTGGTTGCTATCAGCTGGTGAGACTTTTGAAATCGATGTTTGCGCCCCAGTGGTTGGCGGAACGTGTAACGGAACCTGAGGTGCAGGAATCAGACCCCAGGTAAGATCTGCAGCCCGCATACTGATCAGCAGAATTAATACAATGGTAACGATGACCGGCAACTGACTGCTTAGAAAGCCCTCCAGCCATTTAGGTGAGCTTTTATCATCCATCCATCCATTGAGATAGGATTGTGCACGTGTTGCGATATTCATCTCAGGTTTCCACTGGGCCTGTTAACACTAATCCATCACTCATTGAGGATAGCGCATCAGTTTCGGGTTCATTTTGAAATCTTTTTTTATCTTAGCAAGCATCTTCTCTGCAAGTCTGTGATCAACCTCTGGCCCTACTCTTATACGATAGTGTCGCTTACCATCCAATTTGACAAGTTCCATCTGTGCCGGCAAATCCGCTTTACGTAACTTTTCCACCAACTTTTCAGCATTCTTCTCATTCGTCAGACTCGCCACTTGTATTATCCAGGCCGTTGGTGATGTGCGGGATTTGTCACTGGTCGCAGCCTTCTTCGGCTTGGTTTTAACAACCGGCTTCGGCTTGGGTTGAGCCTTTGGTTTCTGTTCGACCGCAGGTTTTGGTGGAGGTGCCTCAGATGCAATCTTTTTTTGCGGCTTTACAGGCTCAGGGGTTCGAACTGGCTGAGACGTCGGGGATTGAGGTTTTATCGGTATGGAGTGAGCTGACTGATCGCGTTTCTCAACCGGTTCTTCGATTAACATAGGTACAAAAATGACGATCAGCGCAACCAGCACTGCCCCACCCAGCATCCTCTGTTTCAGTCTCTCCTCCAGGGCCATATTAATCACATCCGTCTTGCAGCGAAGATTTCTTTAACATTAATCCGGCGACAAACCTGTTCATTTCTGCCACCGTTTTGATAGTTTGTTCATATTCAAAGTGCGAGTATATCAGTTCCCACCGGCGACCTCATTCTGGGTGCAAATGTTGCAACGCGTCTCCGACTATCAGAAAGGAACCGAATATCAGAAGCAAATCTTGTGGCTCTGCCTCTGTTTGAGCTGCTTTTAAAGCATCCGCAAAATTGTGGTGGCAGTGAACAGAACTCTCGACCCCGCTCTGTCGTACCGCCTTGGCCAATTGCTCAGCACTTTGTCCCCGATCTCCCGGAAGGTCGACCAGATACCAGCCGGAGACAGCAGGTTTGATGATTTCCACGATCGATTTGGCATCCTTATCCTTCAACAGACCGAATAGTGCGATTATCCTGCCTGGCCAGCCAAGCCGATCCAGGTGCTCCTTAAGCGATGAGACAGACTGAGTGTTATGTGCCACATCGAGCAGTATACTGGGCTCGCCCTCGATCAACTGGGCACGTCCCCGCAACGAAACTTGATTCAATCCGTCAATGATCTGCATTTGATTCAGTGGCAGACTGGATTGCAGTAGTCTACAGACCATTATCACTGCACTGGTGTTACTGACCTGCCCTTTGCCGTTAAAGCTGAATTGGGGCAGTGTCAGCAAATCGTCACCCTTAGTCTGCCATTGCCAGGTATCACCACCAGGGCTCAGATTAAAATGGCTGCCGCCCAAATAGAGTTCAGCACCGATCTTCTGCGCATATTCAGGCACACTCTCTGGGATCGCGCTGTCTCCAACCACCACTGGCCTGTTGCTACGCATAATACCGGCCTTTTCCAGGCCGATCTGCTGGCGGCTATCCCCAAGCCAGTCGGTATGATCCAGATCCACTGTGGTAATCAAAGCCACATCCGCATCGATGATGTTGACCGCATCCAGACGCCCCCCTAAACCTACCTCGAGAATCACCAGGTCGAGGTTCTGCTCTGCAAATAGAATCAAAGCGGCCAGGGTGGCAAATTCGAAATAGGTCAATATGGTCTGCCCCCGCGCTTGATCGACCCGCTCAAAGGCCTGACAGAGGGCGCTATCGGAGACCTCTTGGCCATTAATACGTATGCGCTCGTTATATCTAACCAAATGGGGCGAGGTATAGGCGCCTACCTGATAACCTGCATGGCGATAGATACTCTCCAGCAGTGCCACGCTGGAGCCTTTGCCATTGGTGCCGGCGACTGTTACGACCAAGGATTGGAGCCCTTCCGGTTTGAGCCGATGCCATACATCGGATACCCGTTCCAGACCCAGGTCGATCTCCTTCGGATGCAGGGTGGTTTGCCAACCGAGCCATTGCTCAAGGGTATTGAAACGCATCAGTATCTACAGACAGTTATATTTCGGGCGAGACAATGGTGAACGGCGCTGATACGCTGAGCGCTGCATTGAAAGGGTCGCCTTTTCCAAAGCACACAATCTGTGTGAAAGACTGACGAGTATCGCACTCAAATAGAGGCCCACTCAGGCTCTTGGTTTACTCATCAGGATACTGATCAGGTCGGCTACTCGATCACGCAAATCCCGCCGATCAATAATCATATCGATTGCGCCATGTTCAAGTAAAAACTCACTGCGCTGAAACCCTTCCGGTAACTTCTCTCGCACGGTCTGCTCAATAACCCTGGGGCCAGCAAATCCGATCAAGGCGTTGGGTTCAGCAATATTGATATCGCCGAGCATCGCCAGGCTGGCTGAAACACCGCCCATAGTCGGGTCAGTCATCACTGAGATAAAGGGTAAACCACGCTTCTGTAACCGCTCCAGAGCAGCACTGGTCTTAGCCATCTGCATCAATGAAAACAGAGACTCCTGCATGCGAGCGCCACCACTGGCAGAAAAACAGATCAGTGGGATATGCCGTTCCAGGGCCATATTGACCGCACGTACAAAGCGTTCACCCACCACGGATCCCATTGAACCGCCCATGAAACTGAACTCGAATGCCGTAACCACGATATCCATACCTTTAAGCTGGCCACGCATGGCCACCAAAGCATCCTTTTCACCGGATTTTTTCTGGGCTTGAGCCAACCGCTCCTTATACTTTTTGCTATCCTTGAATTTCAGTGGGTCAACAGACTCAAGATTTACACCGAGTTCCTCCCTGGGCTCAGGATCAAGGAAGGTTTCAAGTCGCCTTCTGGCACCGATTCGGTTGTGGTAGTGACATTTTGGGCAGACATCGAGATTTCTTTCCATCTCAGCCCGGTAGAGAATCGCGCTGCACCCCGGACACTTGGCCCACAACCCCTCTGGTACTGCACGTTTATGCCCTGCATCCGTTCGGATACGGCTTGGCATCAGTTTTTCGAACCAACTCATAGATCTAGTTAACCTTTATCGTTATATTCTCGGGTTCAGGACATAGGCTCAGCGCTATCCATCGCTTGTCTCATCGACGAAAGCAGTCCCCGTAGGGCTGCGCCTATCTTTTCAGGTTGATCGGCCAGCGCCTCAACCCGCGAAACCAAAGCACTCCCAACAACCACTGCATCAGCCAGTTGAGAAACTGCAGCAGCAGTCTCGGCATCCTTGATACCGAATCCGACCCCCACAGGTAGTTCTGTATTCTGTCGAATTTGTTTCAGTTTATCATCCAAAGTTTTTAAATCGAGATGACTGGCGCCTGTGACACCCTTTACAGAAACATAGTAGACGAAGCCACTAGAGAGTTCACAGATACGCCGTACACGATCCTCAGTGCTGGTGGGTGCAACAAGATAGATTTGATCCACCCCCTGCTGCTTCAGTATCTGCTGAAGATCGTGCCCCTCTTCAGGAGGCACATCGACAATCAAAACACCATCCACCCCGGACTCTGCGGCCTGCTTGGCAAATGGCTGATAGCCCATAATCTCTATTGGATTGAGATACCCCATCAATATCACAGGGGTTTCACTATCCATCTGCCTGAAGCGCCGAACCATCTCCAATACATCTCTCAGACTGACATGATACTCCAGAGCCCGCTCACTTGCCCGCTGGATGACTGGACCATCGGCCATAGGATCTGAGAATGGTACACCCAGCTCAATGATGTCGGCACCAGCGGCAACCAGATCCTGCATAAGATCAACGGTAATCTCTGGCAAAGGGTCTCCCGCAGTCAAAAACGGGATAAGCGCAGTTTTTCCCTGTTGCTGTAGTTGATCAAACTTCTTCTTGAGCATGCTCATAACTTCAATCCCTCGTGCGCCGCCACCGTATGCATGTCTTTGTCGCCTCGACCGGAGAGGTTGACCAGCACCATCTGATCACGACTCATGGTCTGAGCCAGCTTTGCGGCATAGGCCAATGCATGACTCGATTCAAGTGCCGGGATTATACCTTCGATACAGGTCAGATCATGAAATGCACGCAGTGCTTCATCATCAGTGACCGCAACATAATTGGCTCTTCCGCTGTCTTTAAGCCAGGCATGTTCAGGGCCAACACCAGGATAATCCAGACCAGCTGAGATAGAGTGAGTCTCAATGATCTGGCCATCACTATCTTCCATTAAATAGGTACGGTTGCCATGCAGTACACCAGGCTTTCCGGCACATAGGGGGGCTGCGTGATTACCTGTCTCCAATCCACTGCCTGCAGCCTCCACCCCATAGATCGCCACCTCTCTATCATCCAGATATGGGTAGAAGAGACCGATAGCATTCGATCCTCCTCCGACACAGGCAACCAGTGCATCGGGTTGACGACCGGTCTGATCCAGCATCTGCTGACGTGCTTCCCGTCCGATCACTGATTGAAAATCCCTTACCATTGCAGGATAGGGATGAGGGCCGGCAACAGTGCCGATAATATAGAATGTGTCGTCGACATTCGTTACCCAGTCGCGCATCGCTTCATTCAGCGCATCTTTGAGGGTTTTAGAACCTGACTCAACAGATCTGACTTCTGCACCTAACAGACGCATACGATAGACATTGGCTTCCTGACGGGCAATATCCACCGCCCCCATATAGACCACACACTCCAGTCCCAGTCGTGCGGCTACCGTCGCTGAAGCAACACCATGTTGTCCTGCCCCTGTCTCGGCAATAATGCGGGTTTTACCCATATGGCGAGCCAGCAAAGCCTGGCCTACTGTGTTATTTACCTTATGTGCGCCAGTGTGATTGAGATCTTCCCGTTTGAGGTAGATCTGTGCGCCATTCAGTTCCTGACTCCAGCGCTTGGCATGGTAGATGGGTGAAGGACGACCTACATAGTGTTTAAGGTCTTCATCCAGCTCCTTAAGGAAGGCCTCATCCTGCATATAGTGCTGATAGGCCTCGCGTAATTCATCGAGCGGTTTCATCAGGGTTTCGGAGACGAATACCCCGCCATAGGAACCGAAATGTCCCCGTTCGTCGGGATAGTTCCCGATCATATTTTCAGTCGTTGTCACCACGCATCACTCCCGTAATGAAGGCCTCTATCTTTGCCATATCTTTGATTCCCTTCGATTCTTCCACACCGCCGCTGACATCAACTGCAAATGGTCGCAGCTGCTGCACCGCTCGAGTCACATTCTCGCTATCCAATCCACCAGCCAGTATGATCCTGCCAGCGAGGGACTGGGGCACCATATTCCAGTCAAAAGTCTGACCAGTGCCTCCGGGCACGCCTGCCTTATAGGTATCAAGCAGCAAACCCGAACCTGAAGCATAGGTTTGCGCTTCAAATGCCAGGTCAGTATCCGCTTTCATTCTGATCGCTTTGACCCATGGCCTGCCAAATCCACTGCACTCTTCTGGGGATTCATCTCCATGAAACTGAAGCAGATCGAGGGGTACCTCTTTGAGGATCTGCTCGATAACCGTTCTATTTTCGTCCACGAACAGACCCACAACTGTAACAAAAGGCGGCAGGCTTTTCACAATCTCTGCTGCCTGATCAGGAGTCACCGCCCTGGGGCTGGGTGGATAAAACACCAAGCCGATTGCATCCGCCCCGAGACGGGCAGCAGCAAGCCCATCTTCTGGCCTGGTAATTCCACAAATCTTAATTCTGGTTCTCATAGGATGCTGAAAGATACAGTAAGCTCAGGGCCGACGCTATGGTCATTTACTATCAAATATCCCTCTATCATATGCGCCTTCATCAATCATCCAGCTTAAACTCATCAGGATAATCCACCTTTGTCAGACACAATCCTTGGGGAGATGCTGTAACGCCACCCAGTGTGCGGTCACGCAACTCCAAAACCTCTGCTGCCCAGGATTCAGGTTGTTCACCTTTGCCTATGGAGATCAATACTCCAGCTATATTACGAACCATATGGTGTAGGAAAGCATTCGCGTGAATATCTATGCTCAACATCTCCCCCTGGCGGGAGACCGTCAGGCTGTGAATGGTTCTGACCGGATGCTTTGCCTGGCAGCCAATGGCCCGATAGGATGAAAAATCGTGTGTTCCCAGCAGATGCTGAGCAGCGCCATGCATGGCCATCTCATCCAAGGGTTGGTGTATCCACACGGCTCGATTTCGCCATAAGGCCGAACGATAGGGTTGATTCAAAATAAGATAACGATAGTGCCGTCCAATAGCACTGAAACGGGCATGGAAGGTCTCGGACATCTCCTTAGCCCAGCTCACACTGACATCTGCAGGAAGATTCACGTTACTACCCAGGATCCAGGATCTTTCAGATCTGACTGCAGGGGTATCAAAATGTACCACCTGCCCGGTGGCATGCACACCGGTATCGGTTCTGCCAGCACAGTGTACAGTTACTTCATGATCAGCGACTTTCGAGAGGGCTATTTGCAACAACTCCTGGACACTGCGAACATCGCCCTGATACTGCCAACCGTGGAAAGCGGTTCCATCGTACTCTATACCCAGGGCCACCCTCATTAAAAACCTCGTTCATTTGGAGTAACCAAACCTCTCTCCTCGCGCCTTGATTGGCGCTTTTTTCAGGGGCAACAGGGCCAATTAGATTAGTGTTAACAGGCCCTAAAAAAGTTCCTGAAAAAAAAGGGCGCACCCGGTGCGCCCTTCTATTTACCCGAACAAAAAATTGTTCGGAACAGATTAAGTTCAGCTGCTGAGACTGCTCAGAAGATCCTGGGCCTCTTTCTGCTGGGGTTCACTACCTTCACCAACAACCTCTTCAAGGATGCTCTTGGCGCCCTCATTGTCACCCATGTCTATATAGGCACGGGCCAGGTCAAGCTTAGTGGTAATCTCATCTGTAGAGTCAAGATCAAGGTTTTCACTATGGCTGTGCAGTAGACTCAGCTCATCAACATCGCCTGTTTCATTGTCCAGGTCAGTGGAGATGTTTTCCAGTTCTCGCTCGATACTATCCAGATCCAGGTCATCAAGGACTTCGGAATCCTCTACCTCGATGCCTTCAACGACATCATCCAGAACCTGGCTATCTTCTATGTCGGAAAGATCAAAGGGGAGCGGATCTTCTGAACTCTCTTCTGCTACTGGTTTGGATTCAATTCCAGATGAGGGTACTGAATCGATCTCAAGATCACTCAGATCAATGTCCAATGCATCGGAATCCTCCATCGGAGTCGCCTCTTCCACCCCATCCATCTTGTTCAGAAATTCGGAATCAAGAGAGAGATCAGCCTCAAGGGATTCGGAATCCATTTCATCAAGATTATCCAGGCCACTCAGATCCATGGAGTCCAATTCATCGGAGGCATCCGAAATGACATCTTGGGCAGCTTCAGGAGCAGCAGCAGGTTCTTCAATATCGGCGACAGAACCTAGATCCAGGTCCAGATCATCAAGACCGTCTGACAGATCGGCAGCAGCCATTCCAGCTGCACCTGCAAACAGGGCATGTCCAGGATTCAGCTCCTTACCCATAGCAGTGATCTTGCTCCAGGCATCAGGCTGTTGCTCAGCCAAGCCATCATCATGCAGTTTCTGTGCAAGGGCTGAGTACTCATCAGACTTTTTAGCGGAGAAATAGATCTCAAGCAGTTTATGCTTAAGCTCTTCACGCTCAGGATACTTCTCGATGGCCTGATTGATGAGCTCTTCTGCCTGCTGGTATCGACCATATGCAATATAGACGTCTGCTTCAGAGAGAGGATCCACCTCACCAGTCTCATCCTGCAATGCATCGATATCGCTGGGTGAGAAATCACTCATGAAAGAGGTTTCATCGGTAGGCGAAGTCAGAGAACTACTATCATCAGCACCGGTTGGCACGATATCGCTATCCGGTGAGACCAGAATACTCTCTGCAAACTCAGCCTCCGCTTCTTTACGACGCCGCATAATCATGGTCAGCAGACCAATCAGCAGGACACCCGCACCACCGACAATTGCGAGCATGGTGCTGTTCTCTTTCAAACCGTCGAAATAGCTCACCTTCTTTTCTGGCAATTTAGCAACTGGTGGTTCGGCAAGTTTCGGTTCTGGCTGTGCCGGTTTGGCTTCCATTTTATCTGCAACAGGTGCTGATGTTGGCGCAGCGGCGGGTTCAGCCTCAGTTGCTGGCGCCTCCTCCATAGCCATCTTGTCCTGCTCAGCAGCTATTTTGGATTCAATATCTACTTCCTCTATAACAGTACCTTCAGGCACTGGCATAGCAGGCGCTTCTATCTCATAGGCTGGGGCGCTCTCTGCTTCTGCCATTGCAGGTTCAGCAGGTGTCATCTCTTCGGCTACCTCAGCTTCAGCAACAGGCACCTCTGGTTCTGCAGCAGGCTGCATCTCTTCCATCTTCTGAGAGGCAGTTGATTGTGCGGCCTGTACTTCAGCCAGTTCATCACTGCGGAGTGTCAGTAGCCTTTGTATGTCTTGAATCTGATTTTCGAGTTCCTGTACTCGGGATTTTAGCGCGCTGTTCTCTTGCAGAGCACCCTCATTGGACTCCCTCACCAACAATATTTCTTGCTGCAGACGATCAATCTCGGCAGATTCCGCCATACCTTCCCGTTCAGCAGATTCACCTGCGCCAGGTTTTGGAGAGACCAGCTTCAGTCGATCCTTAGGCGCTGGGGAAGAGCTCGGAGTAGATGCTTGTTGCTTGCTCTGTTCGGGGGCTGCAGCACGTCGGGAACCTGACTGCCACTCTCTGGTCTGTGCCATGAACTCTTCGCGTGCTTCACGCTTCGTCATGGCAGTAACATTCGCATCCTCTGGTAAGCGTAAGATCTTTCCGACTTTGAGGTTGTTTACGTTGTTGTTGATAAATGCTGAAGGGTTGTTGTCCAGCAGTGACATCATCACCTGCTCGATCGACTCACCACCTTCGCGCATCTGCTTGGCGATATTCCAGAGGTTTTCATTGGGCTGTACAGGTCCGTACTCCCTTCCCCCTCCAGAACTCATCGTTACTTCAGACATGCTGGCTGCAGGCGCTGTTGCCCTACGGCTTGGGATCACTCTGGTAACTGGCTGGTTTCTGACAACAGGTGCAGCAACCGGAGTAGGCTTTCGACTCAGGGTTACCGGCGGATCCAGCAATACTGTGAATTCTCTGACCAACCTGCCTTTCGGCCAATTGACCTCAACAAGAAAATTCAGAAAGGGCTCACGTATAGGATCCTTGCTGCTGATTGAGATTACCGGTTTGCCCGAAGCTGTCAGCTGAGTAGCAAATTTCAGTGAAGTCAGATGAAAAGGCCTGTCCATACCCGCTTTTTTGAAGGCCTGTAAAGAAGCCAGAGAGACACGTACATCCTGCAACTCTTCCTGGGAAACGGAAAGCAGATCGATATCGGCCTTGAAGGTCTGATTAAGTGCCGATTGTGGGTGAATTTCACCTAGTCCGAGAGCGAGAGCACCCAATGGTGACAGAGCTGTTGCAACAGCCACTGCCAAAGACAGCTTACGAATCATGCTTCCTCCTTGCCAGAAAACATAACCACTGGCCAAAAAGTCACCTTGACACAGTGGGTCAGAGGCCCGCCGTTCAGCCCCGAATGGTTAGAATAAACTTAACAATTAGTCGCTAACTATAGCTTATGAATGATCTTTTTACCAAAACTAAAAGGATCATCACAATAAAAATCGCAATACTGTACAGCTATTTGGGCTCAACAACTAAAAGTGAGAAATCGGTCGTATTTTTTCACTTCCATTTCTGCTTGTTATGAGGAAGATCTATCGATCCTCAACCCAATCAGCCCCATCAAAAACCGATGCCTTGAGGTTTTGAGCTGGAATTATCCTTCCAGCAATATCCTCAACATCCGTCGCAATGGTTCTGCAGCACCCCAAAGTAACTGGTCACCAACAGTGAAGGCATTCAGATACTCCTCACCCAGGTTCATCTTTCGCAGACGTCCGACCGGAACACTCAAGGTTCCAGTCACCTGAGCTGGATTCAAATCACTCACTGTGACATCACGCTGATTCGGAACAACTTGCACCCAATCATTGGCGCCATCCAGTATCGACTCCACCTCGTCTATCGGCACATCCTTACGTAACTTTATGGTCAGCGCCTGACTGTGGCAGCGCATAGCCCCGATTCGTACACAGGTTCCATCTATTGGGATCGGGTTATCACTTCGGCCCAATATTTTATTGGTCTCAACATAACCTTTCCACTCCTCCTTGCTCTGGCCATTTTCAAGAGGCACATCGATCCATGGGATCAGGCTTCCGGCAAGGGCAGCCCCGAAGTTATCTGTTGGAAAAGCGTCGCTACGCATGGTATCAGCAACTTTGCGGTCGATATCAAGAATTGCAGAAGCGGGATCCATCAACTGATCATGCACCGCCACCTCCAAGGCTCCCATCTGACTGATCAATTCACGCATATTACGTGCACCAGCACCTGAAGCTGCCTGGTAGGTCATTGAAGTTGCCCACTCCACCAGATCTTCACGAAACAGCCCGCCCAAAGCCATCAGCATCAGGCTGACTGTACAGTTACCTCCAATGAAGTCACGTTTCCCAGCAACCAGACCATCACGAATCACCGACTCATTGACTGGATCAAGCACTATCAACGTATGATCTTTCATACGCAGACTGGAAGCGGCATCAATCCAGTAGCCTTGCCAGCCGGCTGCACGTAATTGATCGTAAACTTGATTCGTATAACTGCCTCCCTGACAGGTCACGATGGCCTCCATAGCCATCAACTCATCCAGCGATGCAGCATCTTTAAGGGCGGGAATCGACTTACCGATATCGGGGCCAGCCTGCCCAACCTGGGAGGTTGTGAAGAAGACCGGCTCATCAATCAGGGAAAAGTCATTCTCTTCGAGCATGCGCCCCATAAGAACTGAACCCACCATGCCACGCCAACCAACAAAACCGACTCTTTTCATCTTCAATAACCTGTTAGAAAAACTTTTAGAAGCAATCAGCCAATACCATCACACTCAATCCAGCGCGGCAACCACTGCATCGCCCATTGCTTCACAATTAACTTCTGTCATGCCATCAGCAAAGATATCCGCTGTACGCAATCCTTGATCCAGTACTCTGTTTACAGCCTGCTCCACGCGATCTGCCATATCGCTCTCATCAAGACTGTAACGCAACATCATTGCAACCGAGAGTATCGTCGCCAACGGATTGGAAACCCCCTTACCGGCAATATCCGGAGCTGAGCCATGAATAGGCTCATACATACCCTTACTCTGCTCATCCAGTGATGCAGATGGCAACATACCGATAGAACCTGTCAACATCGCCGCACAATCAGAAAGAATATCGCCAAACATGTTGGTGGTCACAATCACATCGAACTGTTTGGGCCATTTCACCAGCTGCATGGCAGCATTGTCTACATACATATGACTTAGAGAGACTTCGGTATGCTCACTGCCGACCCGTGTCACTACTTCACGCCATAGCTCTGTTGATTCAAGAACATTCGCCTTATCTACAGAGCAGACCCGATTGTCACGTTTTTTGGCAATGTCATAGGCAACCTGTGCGATGCGCTCGACTTCAGACTCCTTATATACCAGCGTATTGAATCCCTGACGTTCGCCACCTTCCAGCTCGCGGATACCTCTGGGTTGTCCGAAGTAGATACCTCCGGTCAGCTCACGCACGATCATGATATCCAGCCCCGATACGATATCGGCTTTCAGGCTGGAAGCTTCGGCCAGCTGCGGATAGAGAATTGCCGGGCGTAAGTTAGCGAATAGATTCAACTCGGCGCGGAGCCCCAAAAGACCTTTCTCTGGACGAATAGAGATATCAAGCTGCTCCCATTTCGGTCCGCCAACTGCACCGAGCAGAATGGCATCCGCCTCTTTTGCCAGATCCAGAGTGGCATCGGGTAGTGGGCCACCGGTGGCATCGATTGCTGCACCACCAATCAGTGCCTCATCCATATCGATATCGAGTCCGTAACCATCTCGTAAGGCGGCTAAAACCTTGACCGCTTCAGTTACGATTTCCGGACCAATACCATCACCTGGCAGAATTAAAATTTGTTTGCTCATCTATCCTCACCTCAAGAAAACAGCCAAGGCGCTTCACTCTTTCGTCGCGCTTCATAGGCCTTGATCAAATCAACATGTTGCAGAGTCAGGCCGATATCATCCAGCCCATTGAGCAAACAATGCTTACGAAAAGGGTCCACCTCAAAAACGATCCGTTCGCCATCCCCTTTGAGCAGCTCTTGAGCCTGCAGATCCACAGTCAGGGAAAGTGCCTGTTCAAGGGTTGCCTGAGCAAACAGATCATCAACTTTTTTCTCATCAAGAACAACGGGTAATATGCCATTCTTGAAACAATTATTAAAGAAAATATCAGCATAACTCGGGGCGATAATAACCTTGAACCCATAGTCTTCCAAAGCCCAAGGGGCGTGCTCCCTGGATGAACCACAACCGAAGTTCTCCCGAGCCAGCAATAGCTGTGCACCCTGGTAACGGGAATCATTGAGTACAAAATCAGGGTTCAAAGGGCGATTGCTGTTATCCATACCCGGCTCACCCTGATCCAGATAGCGCCACTCATCAAACAGATTGGGACCGAACCCAGATCGCTTAATCGACTTTAGAAACTGTTTCGGAATAATGGCGTCAGTGTCTACATTGGATCGATCCAGCGGGCAGACAATGCCGGTAAAGATTTCGAATTTATCCATTAACTTATCCTCTCATTCAGCATATTCTTAATATTTTTCATGTAATTAATGAATATACTTAACAATAATTCTTCATTCAAAGATCGACAAAATGTCCATTAACAGCTGCAGCTGCAGCCATTGCAGGACTGACCAAATGGGTTCGGCCACCCTGCCCTTGTCTTCCTTCAAAATTACGATTGGAGGTTGAAGCACAGCGCTCTCCAGGTTCCAACCGATCTGCATTCATAGCCAGACACATGGAACAACCAGGTTCACGCCATTCGAAGCCAGCCTCAACAAAGATCTGGTCCAACCCCTCTTGTTCAGCCTGCGCTTTGACCAGACCGGAACCCGGTACAACCAGTGCCAACTTGACGTTCTCTGCAATCCGCTTACCCTTTGCTACCTCGGCTGCGGCACGCAGATCCTCGATACGGGAGTTGGTACAAGAACCGATGAAAACCTTGTCGACGGTGATCTGCTTTATCGGAGTTCCAGCCTCCAGCCCCATATATTGCAGAGCCCGACTCATCCCCTCTGCCTTGACCCGGTCAGATTCATCTGCAGGATCAGGTACGAATTGATCAACACCCACTACCATTTCAGGTGAAGTGCCCCAGGTCACTTGAGGGGCGATGTCAGCCGCATCAAGTTCAATAACCTGATCGAAGCCAGCACCCGGATCGCTGTGAAGTGTCTGCCAATTGGCAACAGCCTTTTCCCACTCATCGCCTTCCGGCGCATAAGGTCTGCCTTTGACATAGTCGATGGTCTTTTGGTCAACTGCGACGAAGCCAGCTCTGGCGCCAGCCTCAATGGCCATGTTACATAGCGTCAGGCGGCCTTCGATCGACAGCGCCTCGATTGCATCCCCGGCAAATTCGATAGCAAAGCCTGTCCCACCAGCGGTACCGATCCTGCCGATAATCGCCAAAACGATATCTTTCGCGGTAACTCCGGGTCTGACCTCCCCTTCGACACGAACCTGCATCGATTTCGACTTTTTCTGAATCAGGCACTGAGTGGCCAGTACATGTTCAACCTCAGAAGTTCCGATACCGAAAGCCAGAGCACCCATTGCACCATGCGTCGAGGTATGGGAGTCACCACATACCACAGTCATACCGGGGAGTGTCGCTCCCTGTTCAGGACTGATCACATGCACTATGCCCTGTCTTGGATCGAGCATTTTAAACTCTGTAATAGCAAAATCCTGACAGTTCTGATCCAGGGTCTCTACTTGTAATCGGGAGACCGGATCAACGATGGTTTTAACCCCTCCAGAACGCTCTGTGGTAGGAACATTATGGTCCGGCGTTGCCAGATTGGCCTCGGTACGCCAGGGCTTTCGACCCGCAATCCGCAGGCCTTCAAATGCCTGAGGGGAAGTGACTTCATGCACCAGATGGCGATCGATATAGATCAGTGCAGTACCATCCTCATCGGATCGCACCAGATGGGTCTCCCATAATTTGTCGTATAGCGTCTTTGCACTCATCTCTCTCTCCTCTTGCTGATCTTCCGAAAAACCTGATTCGGCGGTAGTCAAAACATAGGGGAGTGTGCTACATAATACAAATTCATATTTTTCATTTTTTCCATTCCCATTAGGAATAGATATGGATTTTGCATCACTTCGTGCCTTTGTTCAGGTTGCCCGGGAGGGCTCATTCTCTCTTGCGGGGGAGACCCTCTACTTGACCCAGCCCGCCGTCAGCAAACGGGTGGCCGCTCTTGAGAACGAGCTTTCAGTACGTCTTTTCGATCGTGTTGGGCGTCAGATCTTTCTCACAGAGGCGGGACAACAGCTACTACCCAGAGCCGAACAGATCCTACAGGAGATGGCTGACATACAGCGGGGACTCTCAAATCTCTCGGGGGAGATCTCGGGTCAACTGATCATGGGCACCAGCCACCATATCGGCCTGCACCGACTCCCGCCTGTACTAAGAGGCTTTACAGACTGCTACCCAAAAGCAGCGCTGGACATTCGTTTTATGGAATCGGAAAAGGCCTGCCAGGCGGTTGAACATGGAGAACTGGAGATGGCTGTTGTCACCCTCCCCCTTAATCCCATCGAAACCCTGGAAACCCGAAAGATATGGCACGATCCACTTTGTGTAGCAATCGGCCCGGATCACGAGCTGGCCCAGCAGGAATCGATTGCAGCAGCTCAACTGGTCGATTATCCAGCTGTGTTGCCGACAAAGGGAACCTATACGCGAACTCTGCTGGAACAGTCGGTCAATGAAATGCAACTCGAAGTAAACTGCACCCTTGCAACCGACTATCTGGAGACACTCAAAATGATGACCAGCATCGGCCTGGGTTGGAGTCTGCTACCGGAGATATTTCTTGAGGAAGGAGAGATCCAGAAACTGGAAGTCCCGGAACTGCAACTGAGCCGCTCTCTAGGCATAGTGACACACCGTAAGCGGACGCTATCAAATGCAGCAAACGCCATGAGCCAACAACTGCTGGCCCATAGCGATCCTAGCGTCAGTTAACGGGTACGCTCGCAGACACCTTCAGGGAAGAAAAAACCGATCTCCTCTTTAGCAGTGTCCGGTCCATCTGAGCCATGAACCGCATTTTCATCAACAGTCTCGGCGAAATCCGCACGAATAGTGCCAGGGGCCGCTTCCTGAGGATTGGTAGCACCCATGATCTCCCGATTACGACTGATGGCATTCTCCCCTTCCAGAACCTGCACCATCACCGGACCAGAGGTCATGAAATCGATCAGGTCATTGTAGAAAGGTCGCTCCTTATGTACAGCGTAGAACTCCCCGGCCTGTTCACGGCTGAGATGCAGCATACGAGACGCGACAATCTTCAGACCGGCGTCTTCAAAACGGGCGTAGATTTTACCGATCAGGTTTTTTGCAACCGCGTCAGGTTTAACAATTGAAAAAGTGCGTTCGATGGCCATTTAGGGAGCTCCGGAGAGTATCAAGTTGTAAAGAAATGCTGATGCTTCGCCAATATTGGCGGCTATGTTGCAGCGCAGCAGGTGCGAAAGTTACTCATCTCCCTCAGAAGTGTCAAGTCGATAAGGGTGCCAATTGAATATCCACCGCATCAACTAACCAGCGGTGCTTCCTGGCGATCAATCCATCGGCTGGCAATGAATACAGCAATCAAGGCATAAACAGCCGCAGCCCAATAAGCCATCTCAGGCCCGATACCACTCCAAAGATAGCCAC
The DNA here is from genome assembly GCF_058244675.1 of Candidatus Thiodiazotropha sp. AKIB8. Lineage (NCBI taxonomy): Bacteria > Pseudomonadati > Pseudomonadota > Gammaproteobacteria > Chromatiales > Sedimenticolaceae > Candidatus Thiodiazotropha > Candidatus Thiodiazotropha sp. AKIB8. The sequence continues at coordinate 182,252 of NZ_JBSYOO010000031.1, forward strand.
TCATAAGACTGCCCACCGCCCCTCCGGCACCAAAACTGATACTGCTATAGAGCGCTTGCCCCCGCCCCTGGTGACGACCAATAAAATAGTGATGCACCATGTGTATGGCAGCGGCATGGAAAGTGCCGAAAGTAGCGGCGTGCATCAGTTGCGCCAATAACACCAGTAGAAGATTGTCTGAACCCCAGGCAACCAGTACCCAACGAATCACTGCGATCATCAGACTGACAATGAGAACGGTTCGCGCACCCCAGCGATGTAACAGGCGATGCATAATCAGAAATACCAGGACTTCAGCAACAACACCCAAGGCCCACAACTGGCCGATCACACCACTGCTGTAACCAATCCCCTCCATATAGATCGAATAGAAGGCGTAGTAGGCGCTGTGGCTTGCCTGCATCAGAAAGCAAACCAATAAAAATGCGATGATATCCCTGCGTTTCAGTACCTCAAGTATCGACCCCTGTCCCAAAGGAGAGAGCCCAGCCTCTTTTTCAGGCACCAGCAGACTGTTAAAGAAGATACCTATGTAGATGAAGAGCACAACTTGTGGCACCACGCCCACACCCCAACGCTCCAACAGGAATCCCAGCGCCAATACCGCGAGAATAAATCCAACCGAACCCCAGAGACGGATACGACTGTAGTTTTGAATACGCTCCCGCAGATAGCTCATGGTCACTGCCTCAAACTGAGGCAATGAGGCATTCCAGAAGAAACTGAATAACATCATGACCAGCGCAAGCGCCCAATAGCCCTCAACAAAGAAGACCCCCAGAAAGCAGATCACTGAAAGTAGAGAGGCCAATCGCACAATCGGCATACGCCGACCGGTATGGTCGCTAATCCATCCCCATATGTTCGGGGCAATCAACTTGGTCACCATGATGACCGCCATCAACTCACCAATCTGCGCTGGTGAAAAACCTCGATCCAGAAGATAGAGCCCCCAAAAAGGCAGCAGTGCACCCAGGGACGCAAAGTAGAAGAAATAGAATCCGGAAAGGCGCCAGTAAGGCATCCTGCTAGGGCCTGTTAACGCTAATCGAATCGGCCCTGCTGAGACTATTTTTTCGTCCAGCAAGGCAGAATAAGCGAAGTGTAGTCATTCTACATGAGCGAATGATAACGCCGCTGGGCGGAAAAATAGTCTCAGCCCTTCGGGTTACCCCTGAAAAAACGCCACTCGGCGTTGCTCGTGGTTCATTTGGTGTGACCAAACCTCTCTCCTCGCGCCTTGATTGGCGCTTTTTCAGGGGCAACAGGGCCGATTCGATTAGTGTTAACAGGCCCTAGTGTGGAGTGAGGTATAAATGGCGCATATCAGCGTGACGAGCAGCTGTTAGCTGTTGCTACCAAGATCTGCGAGACCTGACTGGACATCCATGTTCTGCCCACGATTACGCAATACATGATCCAAGACAACAATGGCCATCATCGCTTCAGCAATCGGGGTGGCGCGAATACCGACACAGGGATCATGACGCCCTTGCGTCACCACTTCCACAGATTCACCGGAACGATTGACCGTCTGACCAGGCAGACGAAGACTGGATGTTGGTTTGAGTGCAATCGAGGCCAGCAGGTCCTGGCCGCTGGAGATACCCCCCAGTACGCCACCCGCATGGTTGGTAAGAAAGCCATCCGGGGTCATCTCATCCCGATGTTCTGTACCTTTCTGCTCGACAGCGAGAAAACCATCTCCTATCTCCACCCCTTTGACCGCATTGATACTCATCAGGGCATGGGCCAGGTCTGCATCGAGACGATCAAAGATTGGCTCACCCAAGCCGGCCATCATACCGCTGGCCACAACATTGATACGAGCGCCGACAGAATTACCCTCTTTGCGCAGTGCATCCATGTAGGCCTCCATCTCTGAAACCTTATCCGCGTCTGGAGAGAAGAAGGGGTTTTTATCGACCTGGTCCCAATCAAACTGCTCAATACGAACCGGGCCGAGCTGTGAAAGATACCCCCGAACCTGAATACCATACCGCTCGAAGAGATACTTTTTGGCAATACCTCCGGCAGCCACCCGCATTGCCGTCTCCCTGGCTGAAGAGCGACCGCCCCCGCGATAGTCACGGAAACCATATTTCTGGTTGTAGGTGTAGTCCGCATGTCCAGGACGGAAGCGATCCATGATATCGGAGTAGTCTTTCGAACGTTGGTCGGTATTGTTGATGATCAGACCAATCGGAGTACCTGTGGTTTTACCTTCAAAAACACCAGAGAGAATCTGCACCTCATCCGCTTCCCGACGTTGTGTAGTATGGCGTGATGTGCCTGGCTTACGACGATCAAGATCGTGCTGAAGATCCTCAGCGGAAAGAGGCATCCCTGGAGGACAACCATCGACAATACAACCAATAGCCGGGCCATGGGACTCTCCAAATGAGGTCACCGTAAAGAGTTTGCCAATGGTATTACCAGACACAGAATCTACCCCTTGATTTCAATCACTTTTCCAGCCAACCATTGACATTTTCCAGGTCCGTCTCACTCAGGGTACCTGCTGCGGATTTGAGAACCAGACCATTGAGAATATAGCCATAGCGGGAGTTGAGATAGTCCCGCTGTGATGAGAAGAGATTGCGCTGCACATTCAATACATCAACGATCGTACGGGTACCAACCTCATATCCAGCCTGGGTAGATTCCAAAGCACTTTGAGCGGAGACAGTTGCCGCCTTAAGCGCTTCAACCTGACTGATGGCGGAGAGCACACCACGAAACGCATCCCTCACCTGTCGGTTCACTGAACGACGGGTTAGATCCAGGCTCTGCTGGGCGGCGCGAAAGTTGGCCTGGGATTGGCGGGTGGAGGCACTCACTGCACCACCGGTATAGAGAGGCACCTCGAGGGAGAGACCTATTCTGCCAGTATCTGCTTCGGTTGCCCTATCACTGTCACTGCGATTTATCGAATAGCCACCAACCAGATCCAGGGTTGGGTAGTGACCCGATTTACTGACATCGATCTCCTGCTCAAGCACTTTAAGGTTGGAGCGGGCGGCAATAATACTGTAGTTCTGCTGCTGAGCAGTATCTGACCAGTCTTGCAGTTTATTGGGCACCGGTGGGTTCAACAACAGCCCATCTCCCAGCTTGCCCAAGTCGCTTTTAGGCTGGGGACCAATGATCTCGTAGAGTGCCTCCCAGGCATTATCCAGACTGTTTTCAGCAGCAATTTCGGCAGCTCTTGCTGCATCGTAAGCCGCTTTGGCCTCATGCACATCAGTGATTGCGATCAATCCCACATCGAACCGTTGCTGCGCCTGCTCCAGCTGCCGGCCTGTGGCTTCACGTTCAGCATTGGCCACTCTCACATCATCCTCAGCGGAGAGGATATCAAAATAGGCGGTGGTGCTGCGTACCATCAATTCGATCTCAGCTGCAGCATATTCCGCTTCAGCCTGAGCTATTGTACTGTCAGCCTGTTCCAGCTGCACCAAACGGTCACGACGGTAGATAGGTTGGGTCAAATTCAGCCCCAACCCACTCTCTCGATAGTTGCTTGTCTCGTCGACAGAAGTACCTTGCAGTGTTTTGACATCACTACGGACCGCATCATAGGTCCCACCCAGCCCCACAGTGGGTAACAGCTGGGAACGAGCTAAACTCTTTGACTCACGGGCAGAGTTCAGCTGCTCTTTTGCGGCTTGCAGTTGAGGGTCGTTATCCAGTGCAAGACGATAGACTGACATCAAGTCATCAGCCTGAATTGAAGGGATCCAACAGATCAGAAAAAGTGTCGCCAGTTGCTTCATCGGTCTCATTATTTTTCCATTAAATTAGAGAGAAGAGAATACAATTTCAGATTGAGGGGCACTTTATCATAGATATGCCATAGAGTGGCTCCTACCCTACCCCATTGAATTCAGATCCTACTCAGGCATTGATGGTACCAGCAGCTGGGGGTCGATCCGAGCAGCACCCAAGTTCATACGCCAGTCCAAATGGGGGCCGGTTACACGCCCTGTGGCACCAATCTCCGCAATAGGATCCCCCTGCTTCACCACTTGCCCATCCTCTACCAGGATTTTGCTGAGATGTAAAAATGAGGACGAAAGATGGAGGCCGTGGTCGATAATCAAAGTTCCTCCTGAGTAGAACATATCAGAATGAGTCATCGTCACCACACCATCAGCAGGTGAGACTACCAAGGTGCCCACTGGAGCTGCGACATCCACACCATAGTGGGGTCTTTTAGGTTTACCGTTGAGAACCCTCTGACTACCGTATACCCCGGAAATCCTCCCCTTCGACGGCCAGATAAAACCGCTGCGATAATCATCACGATCCTCATTCAGCTTACGCGCCTGCTTGACCTGAGCAACTTCCTTTTTGATCCTGTCCCAGTTACGTTTTGGTGGTGTCACCTTGCTGGGAGGCAGTCCGGTGATATTCTGAATCTGATACTCACGTTTCTCGATAGTGAAAAGCCTTGACTGTTGAGGTTGACCGTCCCGACGCACCACCAACTTATGCTCTAACGGTGCATCCCGGTCAAAACCGAGCAAAAATTCACCATTTTTAGAGACCTTCACCGGTTTCCCATTGAACTCGACACTCGCTCCAGGCACTACCTGGCCAATCAACATGCCCCCCTGAATATAGTTACCGTCCAGAGAGAGGCCCATTGCGGATTGCGCAGTCATCAGCATAGACAGAAGCAACAGCTTCAAGGTCAGACCAATATTGAGGTAGCGTGACATCATCATAAAAAATAAGGTCCATTTAGATTCAAGGAACGTAATCAAGCGTAGTTTCTCATATTGATTGCAAAATTCAGAGACCTATATTAGGCCTCAGGTCAAAGGGCAATAGGTAGAGAAAGGCAGTTCCGGATCAACCATTGTCTCCCATATCCAAGACCAGAACAGATCTTCATATTACTCGGCAAAGAGGAACAATGAGACTACAACAAATTCAAGGCTAACCAAATATTGACAGATGCGGAAACTGGTTGTAGAGTTCGCGGTCTCCAACCGGCCTGGTGCCGGAAGACCACATCTGCCGAGGTGGTGAAATTGGTAGACACGCTAGCTTCAGGTGCTAGTGGGGGCAACCCCGTGGAGGTTCAAGTCCTCTCCTCGGCACCATATTCCAAGACCATCACAGACTACCTGAAGTGATAGAGACCCTGTTTTCAGGGTTTTTTTATGTCTGTTCCATTTTCTTTGGCATACGCTTACCAGGCAATTATTGCTGTTAGCAAGACTGTTAGATCCATAATGGCTTGCCAGTAGAGTAAGAATTTCATTTATCTAATTCACTCAGGCCTGTCAGTCCGAATAGACATCCTTATCGCACACCAAAATTCTGAATTCATGAGATTTGTATTCAACAAATATAAAATAGAATGAATATCCTATCCGGGCTAACCCTAGCTAGGGTGATTCCCATCTTTTCCAGAACTGATTTCAGCTGTTTAATAGTTTTAAAGAAATTTTCAACGATTCATTATGGAACCTAGCTAACAGGGAGAACAGTAATGGGAATATTCTCATCAATCCGTGCAAGAATGTCAGAACTCTCTAACTCAACCACAGTAGATCGAGGTAACAGGGGGTGTTTTGGTAACACAGGAAAGGTCGTTCTAGACGCTAGAAACGGCAATGATAAAATCAACGTTCATACCAACATCGATGGCTCTGTCGATGTGACAGTCAATGATAATGAGTGCCACCATTTCTCCTCTGATGAGGCTCGAAATCTAGTGATCAAAGGTGGTAGAGGCAATGACACCATTACTATGACAGGTCATCAGCTGTATGGCCCCAAGAACAATATCACTATAGATGGCGGCAAGGGTAACGACACAATCTATGGTGGTTGCGGCAACGACACTCTGATCGGCGGCAAAGGCAACGATACCATCTACGGCGGTGCGGGCAATGACACAATCAGAGGCGGTAAAGGAAACGATAAAATCTATGGCGGTCGCGGTGATGACAATATCCGTGGCGGAAAGGGTAGTGACATGATCGATGGCGGCTGCGGTAATGACACCATCCGTGGCGATAAAGGCAATGACACCATCTTCGGTCGCTGCGGCAACGACAATATTATCGGCGGCAAAGGCAATGACCGTATCTATGGTGGCCGGGGTGATGACAATATCCGTGGCGGTAAAGGTAACGACATGATCCATGGCGGCTGTGGTAACGACACTATCCATGGGGATAGAGGTCATGACACCATCTTCGGTAGCTATGGTAATGACAATATCTACGGTGGCAAAGGCAATGACCGCATCTATGGTATGCAGGGTGATGATAATATCCACGCTGGCAGGGGTCATGACTATGTTGATGGCGGCTTTGGAGATGACAACATCTCCGGTGGCAAGGGAAATGATCACCTTCGTGGTGGTTACGGAAACGATAACATCTCCGGTAATAAGGGCCGGGATTATCTGGTAGGTGGCCCAGGCTGTGACAACCTGGATGGCGGCCGCGGTAGGGATAGAGTGAACCACGGAAATGATGGTTTAATTACAATCAGCCCTATCGAACTGATAAGGTACCCGAACGATACTATCCTATAAGTGACCTCTGAGTTAAGTTTGAGCGGAACAGGTTGTTGATCAATATGGGTCAATTCAGGGTTTGGATCTTCGCAATAACCTAGCTATTGCGAAGATCCGTAACGCTGAATCGGTCTACAGTTGACTAGTCAGTGAATGCAGTTTTTTGAAATGCACTGATGTATATATTATGGGCACTTCACTCTTTGCTTATACCCTCTGCGTGACCTGAAGCGTGTAGCTGCCAGGTGTGAGACGAAGCAGAATGGTTGTTCCATTCTTAAGGATAACAACGCAGCAGATGCATGGATGATTGTATTTTGAGGTTGACACATTGTGAAACTTCAGCACTCTGCACACGTAAAAAAGAAGTCATATCCTTTAAGCAAGGCTGAGCATACTTAAATATCTTATGCACCTAAAGTATGTCACACTACTACAGCAAAAAACTTATTCAAAGGTAATCTACTATCCAGAACATGAGTATCATGACACTCAGCAAATATTGCAGTCATGCCCATCGTATACCTATGATTGTTGATCTAATAGTACACCACGAAACCAAATATATTTTAATCTACCGTCGAGGGTAAAGGTGGGAATGCGCCACTCATCACCATTATCATATCTTATAGTTAAACTATAACCGTCAAATTCATATAATCCCTTTTGATCATCATCGGGTTGCAGACTTCCTCTCCCATCATCTTTATTAATTTTCTTACCATTTACTTTCACCTCTTTTCTATTGATGTATACAAATCGCCCTGCCTTGGTAAGGCGTTCACCCCTGAATTCAGTACTGGAAAAGTCGGAACCGCTGTGTGTGGATGATGCAAGCCACACCCCTTGTAAATGGGTACCGAATGGAATCGGTTCTGTTTTTTTCTGTTTGCCTTTGGGCACAACATAATGTGATTTATCAACATTCCAGGCAAAACTATAGCGTTGACCATCGAACTTCCACCAACCCCATCTGTCCGGTTCCCGGTTTCGTGATTTCGACACGTCCAGTATATTTGGGGCGACAGGTAGGTTATCCATTACACGCCCATCTTTTGTGAGCAGGTAGATCTCTTCATTTAGTGGACGATTTCCCGGCTCTGCAGACTCTTCATAAACATAGAGAATGGTTTCAATCTGAGCAACAGGGAGGCCTTCACCTGGATTTGTGACATAAGGGTACCCCCTCTTTTTTTTACTTTTAATTTTTTTTCTTTGACTTGGTGATAACCGATCTACAGGATCAATCCAGCTCAATCGATACTCGGAGGGATCATCGTAAGCATAAATAACCGGCTTTCCTGTTTTTTCATTGACACCATAGATACAGTAACTTTTATAAGTTTGTATACTGTTGTAACAGGGGTCTTTGATATACAGTTTTGCAAAACGTTCGGAGTAGACGTAGTGACCTATGTGCTCCTTCTTGGTATTGAGAAACTCATACTCACCATTATCATAAAGCATGATGCTATATGTTGAACGCGCGTCACCACGAACCGTCTCTTTTCCTACATATCGACCTGGTTTGATGGGCCCTCCTTTTTTTATACCCCTAACCTTTGGTGTCCCTGTTTCAAGATCGAGACCTCGCCACTCCGCCTTGGCATTTTCGATCTCAATATCATCTATATTCCGAAATATTTCAAATGCCTGATCGTAGTATATTTTATCTACATTACTCGCATATAAAACCATAGCTGGTCGCACATATAGCAAATCCGCACTGAAACCTATCACACCTAACATACCTCTATCACCATCTGCCTTGCGGAATTCACGAAAGCCAAATGCTCGATTGTAACTTCTTCTGTTGACTTTTTTTCCTTCTCCTACCCACTCTCCTCTGGGAGCCTTACTGTTAAAGAGTTTGTTGCGTACCCAGGCGTCTACACTACGCCCCTCTAGTAACTCAGCGGGATAGTATTTCACCATGATATCGATATTTTGATCTTTCGGCTTGAAGACTATCGTGTTTTTTTTATTGTCGACGGTTCGATTCCAACCTACAGGAATCTCACTTGCCATGCTGATCGAATTAGCCAGAAACACTAACAGAAGTACCATCATCCTTTTCATAAATGCTTTCCCTGAATAGATTATATGCTCTGATCAACACTGATCGACCTCTGTCAATCAATCAGTTTTATATAAATAACCACCTTCAAACCAAATACCTCTGAACTCATCAGAGGTACCAAATGTAGGCAGATATTTCACAACACCGCTATCATATTTAAGTGTCAACGTGTATCCATCAAATTCATAACTACCGATGCGATTACTATTGGGTTTTCTTCTTGTACTTGAACCACCACCCACTCTCTCACCGATTACATTTACAGCAGAATACTCATCTGAGTTATATGCTGTGACCAAGTCTCCAAACCCAAATGGCGATCCAACAGATCCGCCTGCCTGCTTTGTATTTCTACGGTATCTTTTGAAGCGTCCATCACTGTTTAACATAACTCCCCAAAATGAAATATCAGAGAAATCCATACTTACAAAAGAGGATGAAGCACCCCAATCACCTGTTAAGCGGGTACCCTTTGGTATAGGCACAGTTTTAATCTGTTTACCTTTAGGCACTTTGTAGTTCCTGCGTTCTATATTCCACGAAAAACTGTAACGATTATCTTCATACTTCCACCAGCCCCATCTATTAGGCTCTCGACTGCGCGATTTCGCCACGTCCATCCTAGAGGGTGCAATGGGCAAACCATCCCTGACCCGCCCATCTTTCATTAGAAGATAGATCGATTCATCTGTTTCCATGCCACCAATTTGGTAGGTATCTTCATAGGTGTATAAAATTGTTTCAATCTGATCATTACTAATGCCTTCACCCTTCTCTGCCAAATATTTATAGCCATAGGTGCCTACTTTCTCCATCTCATGAAGGTGTTTTCTCTGTCTGGGAGAGAGACGGTCAACCGGTTTTTCCCATCTGAGACGATAGAGATTGCTATCTTCACGTGCATAGATCATAGGCTTGCTACTCAGTTTATGAACACCATAGACGCAGAAGTTTCTATTAGGCTTGTATGAACTGTTGTAAAAATCATCAACCATATTGAGCCTACCCAGTGCCTGCGAGTAAAGGTATCTGCCTGATTTGTTGTATCCTCTTATAAATTCATATTCACCACTTTCATATAATATGACTTCAACATGCCATATCACCTCATTATTCCTGGTTTTAGAGCCGACATAGCGTCCTGGCTTGATCGCGCCACCTATCTTCATGCCTTCAATTTTCGGTGGTCTGGTTTCTATATCTTTTTTGCGGCCTTCGTTTACAGCATCAGCTTTTTCTATTTGAAAAATACGGGTCAGAATTTGGTAACCTTGCTGTAGCAGATCATTATCACCGCTCTTCATATCACGAATCATGAACGCAAGCCTTGCATGTTCTCGATCAACAGTTACTGCTACAGCATCCAGCAGACCCAGACTACCATCCTTTCTCAGAAACGATCTTGCACCATGTGCATAATTTGCGCTATCTCTGACAATTTCTGCCTGGTCTTGCCATTCTCCCTGGGGAGCTTTGTTATTGGATAATTTGTTACTTAACCAGTTATCGATTCCACGCCCATGCAGTGGTTCTTTTGGGTAGTGTTTAATCAGTATTTTGGTAACAGAGTCGATCGGCTGGAAGATCTGTGCATGCTTCTTATTATCGGAGCGCTGCTGCCACCCCGCAGGCAACTCTGTTGAAGAGCAGGTAAACGATAGCAAGAGCCCCAAATTCAACACCCAAATCAGCTTCCAAAGGGGCGGACACTGCAGGAAATGCAGTACCAACAGAATCCTTTCCATTCATTACATCCTTATACACGCCGAAGCTTAGTGATTGACATAAATAATTTGTATTTAAGAGCACCTCGATTAATTGCTTGTACCCTCTGGATTTACGACCCGTAGCGTACGGCCTGAAGCATGCATCTGCTGCGTTGCGATGCTTGAGAATGGAGCAACCATTTTGCTTCGGCTCTCGCCTTGCAGCTACAGGCTTCAGGTCACACAGAGGGCATAAGCAATTAATAGAGGCTCCCTTAACTCTAAACCAGCACAGCTGTTTTATCAAAGCCTAAATAAACAACAATTCTTACCCTCCTCTTTTCGGTAACCTTCCATAACTACGATGTAAATAACACTCTTTATTGAGATTATCTATCTCGTCTTGCAACAAAATTGTTTATCTGGCAGTCTTTGAGGCAAATCACCTTAAACCACCGGATATCATGGAGTGATGTCATGCATTGGTGTAGTAAAATAGAGATCTCTTTTGAGATCACACCCTACTTTTTACTTTTCCCCTCACTGAATCGCTCAAACCTTTCATTTCTGTGTAGACAGATCATTCTGCATATATTTCATATCTCGTACTCAATTGCTTCTGACTGGCAACAATGCACTGGCTATGAAAATAGTATTGCCCTCTCTCAATCCAGTGAAGATGGTGATGATTCAGTTATAACCCAACCATTCTAAACAGTGATAAATATGAGATATTCGAACTCTCTCTCTTTGCTATTGATAGTATTAACTTCCATTTGGCATCCCTGCCTCAGCTTCGCTACTGAGACGCCTACCGGTTGGAGCTATAACGTTGATGCAGAGAAAAAAACAGTTATTTTCAGGCCGACTCAATCAAATTCAGAAATCGATATACTCGTAAAGTTCTACCCAGCTGTTCCACTTAACAATAAAGGCGTGGATGGTTGGCTTCGTAACAAACTCTACTCCAGCAGAGCACCCAAAGGCAGCTGGAAGAGTGAGGAGCATGTGGTTCGTGATACTGCCAATTTTGCTCACGGACATCGCACATTCACCAATCCAGACGGCTCTACAGGTTTAGTGATGGCACATGTGTTTAGCGCCGATCGTCAATTTGTCCGCTTGGGAATCATGCTGCTTACCCAGAATGAGAAAAATAATGCCTATCTGGACCAGGCCACAGAGATTCTGGGTAACCTCGTAGAGTTCGAAAAAGCATCTGCCATAAAAGAAGAGCGAGGCATTGACATGGAATCCCCACCGCCGAAGGTCAAAAGCATCAAGGCAGGTGGCCCAATAAAACCTGGCCGTTATATTGGCTCAAGGACAAAGAACGGCAAGAGTAAGGCACGCTATGAGATCATGCTCTATGAAAACGGAGAATATGAATTTCTTGATGCCTATCAAAAGAAAAAACGCAAGCAAAAAAAAGGTCACTACGTCTACTCGCAGCTGACAGGCAGGTTAAACATTCGCGGCGATTTTTATAACAGTACTATCTACCCGAAAAGTGATTTCTGTGTTTATGGCGTACATAGAAGTACAGGAAAAGAGACAATCTACGCCCGCAGTGACGATGACAAATATCGCCTGACCTGGGTAAACCCGCCAGATCGACTCTCACCCAGCGCCCGGGAGGAAGCTGAAAATGCGGCTGAGGCAGAAGCCAAGCGATACAAATATGTTACCAATCCTGGTGATGGCCTTTCACAAGATGATATAGAAGCCATTATCTACACCTTCGATCTCTATTATGGCTATGGCGCTATGCAACAGCGCCACGAGGCCTATCTACTGACAAAGGATGGACGGGTGATGGACGGCATTCCTGTTGCCCCCAACAGTCTGGATGTTGGCCAGTCCCGCAGTCGTGAGCCTGACCGCTGGGGCTGGTGGAAATATGATGGTAAAAAGTATCGTTTTGCCTGGCCTGCTGACAGGAATCAGTTCAAACTCCCCAGGGGTACTCAAATGGTGGCAAAGCCTGTTCCCAAGGGTACGAAACTGGATGGCACATGGGGAAGTACCTCATCTTCAACGAGCCTCGACTTTTCCAGCACCTCGTTTTGGGGCGTCACCCTGGACAAGCAGGGTCGCTTCAAAAAGTACCGTAGTAGCATGATGCAGGGCGGTGGAGAGATAACAGGTGGTGGAGGCCCAATGGTTACCAGCATCTCAAATGATGAAGGTTCGGCGACATCTGTTATCGGTTCGAACGTGGGAGGGGGTAGTAGTAGAAAAAACAAAGGATCTGCAAGTCATCGAATGGGGAGCTACGAATTCGATGGTTACAACCTGACCTTGAGATACGACAATGGACGAGTCAAACATCTTGCCACTTTTACTACCGGGGATAACTATAGTTCCATCTGGTTTGAAAATGGCGATCTAAATCGGAAATGAGTTTTTTTATGAACCACGGAAAACACTGAAACACACGGAATAATTTCTTCTTTATTTTCCGTGTGTTCAGTGTTTTCCGTGGTTATAGAGTTAATGCAGGCCTATCTTATACCGGCAAACTTGAACTAAGAGTGCCGGTACAGACTACGCTCAAACAGCCAGCTTAACCGCTATCTCCTGACCTCTTTTTGCCGACTCCACATATTCGCTCATCGTATCGAAACTGAGATACTTATAGATTTCAGGCGCCATGGAATCGATCTTACTGGCGTAGGCCATGTACTCTTCCATTGTTGGCAACTTACCCATGATCGCGGCAACTGCTGCCAGTTCGGCAGATGAGAGATAGACATCTGCACCACTACCAAGACGGTTCGGGAAGTTTCTGGTTGAGGTGGAGACTGCGGTTGAGCCTGCTGCGATTCTTGCCTGGTTACCCATGCAGAGTGAACAGCCTGGCATCTCTGTCCGTGCGCCAGCCCCGGCGTAGACATTATAGATACCCTCCTCCATCAGTTGAGCTTCGTCCATCTTGGTGGGGGGTGCCAGCCATAGACGGGTTGGAATGCTCTCTCCGGAGGCCTCAAGCAGTTTGGCGGTTGCCCTGAAGTGGCCGATGTTGGTCATACAGGAACCGATGAAGACCTCGTCGATCTTAGTGCCCTGGACATCTGAGAGGGTTTTCACATCGTCCGGATCATTCGGACAGGCAAGCAATGGCTCTTTGATCTGAGACATATCGATTTCGATGACCTCAGCATACTCAGCATCTACGTCAGCACGCATCAGGGTTGGATTCTCCAGCCACGCTTCCATAGCACGGGCGCGTCGTTCCAAAGTGCGAGCGTCACCATATCCGTTGTCCATCATCCAGCGCAGCATAGTGATGTTTGAACGTAAATATTCAGCCACAGACTCTTCAGAGAGTTCTATGGTACAGCCGCCGGCTGAACGCTCAGCCGAAGCGTCAGAGAGCTCGAAGGCCTGTTCTACTGTCAGGTCAGGCAACCCCTGAATCTCAAGAATACGACCGTTATAGACATTTTTCTTACCCTGCTTCTCCACTGTCAGCAGACCCCGCTGGATTGCGGCATAGGGGATGGCATTGACCAGGTCGCGCAAGGTGATGCCTGGCTGCATCTCACCGGTAAATTTCACCTGTACAGACTCTGGCATATCGAGGGGAATCACACCCAAAGCGGCACCAAAGGCGACCAGACCGGAACCGGCCGGGAAGGAGATACCCAGTGGAAATCTGGTGTGGGAATCACCGCCGGTACCCACCTGATCTGGGAGCAACATACGGTTAAGCCAGGAGTGGATAATGCCGTCACCAGGACGTAGAGAGACACCGCCACGGTTCTGGATAAAATCAGGTAGGGTGTGTTGAGTATTGATGTCCACTGGCTTGGGGTAGGCTGCGGTGTGACAGAAAGACTGCATTACCAGATCGGCACTGAAACCGAGGCAAGCCAGCTCTTTCAGCTCGTCACGGGTCATGGGGCCGGTGGTGTCCTGTGAACCTACGGTGCTCATGCGGGGTTCGCAATAGGTACCAGGACGGATACCGTCGACACCACAGGCTTTGCCGACAATCTTTTGTGCAAGGGTAAATCCTTTACTGGAGTTCTCCGGGTCTTTAGGACGGCGGAATATATCGGTCGGGCCCAATCCCAGAGCCTCGCGCGCTCGCTCGGTGAGTGAGCGACCGATAATCAGAGGAATACGTCCACCAGCCTTCACCTCATCCAGTATGACGTCGGTCTTGAGGCTGAACTCTGAGAGCAGTTCACCTGACTCTGTCTCAATTTTACCTTCATAGGGCTTGAGTACGATGACGTCACCCATGTTGAGCTGTTCCACCGGACACTCAATCGGGAGTGCGCCAGAGTCCTCCACTGTATTAAAGAAGATGGGTGCAATCTTACCACCCAGTACTACGCCACCCTGTCGCTTGTTAGGTACGAATGGGATATCAACGCCGGTTGTCCAGAGAACTGAGTTGGTCGCCGATTTACGTGAGGAGCCAGTACCTACAACATCACCCACATAGGCCACCATATGGCCCTTCTCTTTCAGCTCGTTGATCTGGGGAATAGCATCATGGATGCCTTCACGCTCATTTTTAAGCATTGCCAGAGCATGCAACGGAATATCAGGTCGCGACCAGGCATCCTGGGCTGGAGAGAGGTCATCGGTATTGGTCTCGCCGGTAACTTTGAAAACAGTCAGCTTGATCTCTTCAGCTACAGCGGGCTTACGTTTGAACCATTCGGCATCTGCCCAGGATTGCATTACCGCTTTTGCTGTGGCGCTACCTGCATCCGCCTTCTCCTTTACATCATGGAAGGCATCAAACATCAGCAGGGTAAACTTCAACTGTTCCGCAGCCAGCTCACCCAACTCACTATCATCCATCAAACCGATCAGGGGTTGAATGTTGTAGCCACCCAACATGGTGCCAAGCAGTTCTACTGCCTTGGTCTTATCTACCAATGGACTATCAGCCTCGCCATTGGCTACTGCGGCGAGGAAACCTGCCTTTACGTAGGCAGCATCATCTACACCAGGGGGTACTCGATTGGTCAGAAGGTCGAGTAAGGTCTCCTCCTCACCGGCTGGTGGATTTTTGAGCAGTTCCACCAGATCGGTGACCTGCTGAGCATCCAGTGGCAGTGGGGGAATACCCTGTTTAGCGCGTTCTTCGACGTGGTGACGATAAGTTTCGAGCATGCTGACTCTCCTGTGTTCGATGATAAGCGAGTAACTCGACTCACTCTAGTGTGGTGCGTCATACTAATCGACGATTCTAGCGAGACGCTAAGTGGTCAGCCGCTAGGCGCGTGCCGCAGGGAATGGCAGGCCCTATCCAAGGCTCGCAACGCCCCAAAGGAAGTGCCCTTGGGGTGCAACGCGGATGACCACTTAGCGTCTCGCCCGAAGGGAAGCCAGCTCAGGCCAGGATAGTGCGTTGCAATGCTTGAAAAGGGCGTGCCATTCCCTGCGCATTGCGCCTTCTCTCCTGGCCTGAGCTGGCTTCTAGAATCATCAATTAGTATGACGCACCACACTAGTACTGAGCTTATTTGAGGTAGTACGAAATATGTCAGGCAAGATAACAGACCATTTAACATACGTATAATTGATTGTTCGCATGTATTATATAATTTTTTTGCATGTTAATATCTCTAACCATTATGGACCTACAACTCCTACGCTCATTGATTGCAGTGTCTGACACCGGCTCAATCACCGAAGCTGCCGACCATATCGGCCTCACTCAACCCGCCCTCTCCCGTCGACTTCAGCAGCTGGAAGAGCACTTAGGTGCAGAACTGTTGTCACGCAGTCGCAAAGGCGCTCAGTTGACTGAAATTGGTCGCCTGGTTGAGAGTGAGGCACGCATCCTGATCGACCGCTATGACCATATGCGTGAACAGGTGCGGGCTCATCAGGGACTTGAAGGTGGCACGGTACGCATCGGTGGCGGCGCCACGGCTGTCTCCTTCCTTCTGCCCAAGGCAATTGCAGCATTTCAGCGCCCACACCCTGCAGTTAAGTTTCAACTGAAAGAGGCTGGCAGTAATGAGGTCGCAGAAGATGTATTGAACGGTCGCTTGGAGTTGGGACTGGTCACCATGCCGGTTAAGAACAGAGACCTTACTGTCTGGCCGCTATTGACTGACCGCATTGTCCTGGTGGGTCCACGACGTCATCCCCTGGTGCGCAAAGGTCGTATAACCGCGAAGGACCTGGCGGATACTTCGTTTGTTGGTTTTGAGGCAGATACAGCGGTTCGGCAGATCATTGATGCCACCCTGCGTGATGCCGGTGTGGCTATGAATGTTGTTATGGAGCTACGATCGATCCCAGCCATTCTGCGCATGGTGGCAACCACGGGCAATCTAGCCTTTGTCAGTCAACTTGGCGTGGACAGTTTGGAGGATGTGGCAGAGATTGCGGTTAAAGACCTGAAGATCGAGCGAGAACTGGCAGTCATTGCCCGACGAGGCACTTCGCTTTCCCCTGCTGCACACGCCTTCTCCAGCTTGTTGAGGGAAGTTGTGACCAGTAGCCAGTCCAAGCTGGAACATAGCCTGTAGAGCGTATTGTGCGCTCGACAGAGCCAATGATATGGGAAACAGCATGAAGCCCGATCAAATAGTATTGAACAATATCCATCCTGTAGATCCACAAAAGCCAGCTATGCTGTTAATCAGGGTGTTAGAGGGAGTAGTCTGCTAATTTGCGATTATCTAGCGCCTATTGGTGTGGCACGCCGCACTTTGCCTGCTTCACAAACATCCTGGTGAAAATCGGCATTTGTAAAGCAGTAAATTATCTGGATTAGATGAAGGAGATAGATATGAAGAGCATGAGCTGCAGACAACTGGGTGGTGCTTGTGACAAAGAATTCAGAGCAAACTCCTTTGAGGACATTGCAGAGATGAGTAAACAGCACGGCATGGAGATGTTTCAATTGAAGGATCAGGCTCACTTGGAAGCGATGAGTGTGATGCAACAGCTTATGCAGGATCCAAAAGCAATGACTGCCTGGTTTGAAAACAGAAGAAAAGAGTTTGAAGCACTGGCAGATTGTTAGCGATGTTTGATCTGATTTACTTCTCGACCACCGGCCTTTGTGACAAATGAAATCATGAAACAAACAATCTGTAATTACAGTTGAATTTTGAAAAAATTTCATGAGGCATCAATACTGCTCCATTAACTCTCAATCACCTAGAAGCAAGCATTCAAGCCCCTTTCCCTCGACTCCGGTCTATACAGACGGGAGAGGGTGAGCATCAAGGGTATGATGCAAATGATGGATATTCCCCCTCTCCCCCGGCCCCTCTCCCGCAAGGGGCGAGGGGAGTAAGATGTCCCGGTTGTATATAATGACCGCCATGCTGCACACTCTCCTCTCCTTTTGTCACTCTGTTGATTTGTAATTTTTCTGCCCCTAACCCTCTGCTCCGTTATGCTTTTTCATGTCTGAACTCTCAATCGGCAAGAGAAACCAACAACGATTAACTCGTTAACAAAATATCGTCGAAGTCAATCGGACATTAGCAGTAATGGAGCATATAGAATTGCTTCGTCTATATGATATATTAATCTTCAAATCAAAAGAGTAGTAACTGATTACACACAGAGCATAATATTAATCGAAAACCCATGAATCTATACATATACATTGATGGTTCCGACCTGGAAGAAATAGCTGATGCTATTTCATCTTCTATTAGTGATTGGCTCAGTCAATCGAAAGCTCATGCCGAGCTGATAAATCAGGTAGGCGAGCAAGATATTGACCTTCCAGATCAGCGTCTTGGGATTAACCTCAAAATATCCAAAGGCAGAGAGCTAAAAGAACCTTTAAACCTCCTCTATGGACTTGCAAAAGAGCATAAGCGAGATTTTGTCCTGGGAATTGTTAACATCGAAACCGATCTCAGAGAAGATATCTGTTACTTCGGAAATGAAGAGGGCAAGCCTGATTTCTATGAAATCAGTAGCTATCTTGGGGTGAAGGTTTAGTAGTAATTATGGTAGCTCTTAAAGTTTAACCCTACGTAGTAAAATAGTGATGCGCATTACGCTTATAAGACATGGAAAGCCAGCGTTTGAGCTTAGAGGAAATGTCCCAGCCAAGGCGTTAAGAGAGATCGCCAAGTCATACGATCTATCGGGAATAGTAGGCACTCCTCCAAAAGAGGCAATTTCTGCCGTGAAGGGGAATCACTTCGTTGTGTGTAGCCATCTGTTACGCTCAATTGAATCTGCTAAGAGTCTTGGCTATGGCGAAGAATGCGTAGAAGAACCCCTTTTCTGTGAAACAGCCATACCACACTTCAATAGCGGCCGTATTACACTACCAATCGGTGTTTGGGTTGTTATATTAAGAGTGCTTTGGCTATTTGGCTTTTCAAGGAATGGAGAATCCCTGGCGAACCTAAAGCTTCGTGCAAGGCAGGCGGCTGTAAAGCTGATCAAGTTGCAGAAGAACATCAAAATGTTCTGCTTGTAGGTCATGGATTTATAAATCACTTCATCGCTAAAGAGTTGCGAAAAAAAGGTTGGTTTGGCCCATTGAAGCCAGGCAAAGCATATTGGGAATATGCTATTTATGAAGATACACCTAAATAACAGATCCCTTCATGCAACATTCTGCAAAACAAGATACCGTTCTCCGTAAACACTGAAAGAGCGCTAGAGAAGAGTAGTATACTTTATGCCCTCTGTTACTTTTTCAAATAAGCCTTCCAGCCTCTAAGCTCGGTTATCTCTTCTGCTTCTGGGATTGCATAAGGCTCACATATAAAGCCACTGGCAACTGATCCGTCTGACAATCTCACCTTGCCAATACCAAGAGGTGCAGGAACCCCATCCACAAAGCTGCCAAACTGGCTGGACGGCATGGACCAGACTTCAACCTCAATAGCCTCACCATGTTGCTCATCCAATATCAATCCAGGACGTTTTGGTGGTCCACCTGCCAACGCATACATCCTGTAAACAGGTGCAGTTTTGGTTTTTGATTTCAGGGTTGAACCACGCTCGGTCAGTTGCCAATTAAGAGGAAGACCATGCAGATGAGCACCACAAACCACAACATCAATGCTATCTGTGCAACCCACTTCATCTATCTTAGAAGAGTCAATATCAAACTCTGACGCGCCAACCTTCAAACCACAACTTTTATGCAACCGATTGGCAATCGATAGTAGTGCCCGGTCAGCGAATGCAGACCCTACCAGGGTAATACCAAAGGGTATACCATCAGATGTTATCTGAGTTGGAACGGCAATAGATGATAAATCCAATAGATTCATGAAATTGGTGTAGTAACCAAGCTGACTGTTCCGCAGGATGGGTTCATCCAACATCTGCTCTATTGTAAAACAGGTGCCTGCTGTGGGGGTAAGCAGGCAATCAACACCTGCCAATTGCTTATCACAGATCTTTTTTAATGCATTCAGACGATATTGAGCCTTAAACAGATCTGTTGCCTTGAGTGATCTGCCTGGGGCAATAATCTCCCTAACCACAGGGAAGATCGACTCTGGACTCTCATCAATAAGGGGCTGTGTAGCGATATACCGCTCTGCCACCCATGGTCCTTCATAGAGTAACTTTGCCGCTTCATCAAAGGGCTGGTAATCTATTTCCACAATCTCAACCCCATGCTTTGCAAGCTGCTCAAGGGTTGTTTGGTATGCCTGTTGGTAAACAGGATCATTGAAGAAGTTCAACTGCTTGTCAGGTATGACCCCTACTTTTATACTCCCTCTCCTCTCTCCAAAGCTGCGTTTCTGGTTGTGAAAGGGGTTGCTGCGACTGTATGCATCTTCAGGGTCATAACCTTCTGCCATTGAGAGCACCAGATTCGCATCAACAGTGTCATAGGCAAAGATTGTTATACAGTCCAGACTTTTACAAGCAGGAACCAAACCATTGGCTGAGAGTAACCCCCTTGTTGGTTTGAGACCGATAAGGTTATTGAAACATGCAGGAACCCGCCCTGAACCTGCGGTATCTGTACCAAGACTGAAACTGGCCAAACCCAATGCAACTGCAACAGCTGACCCAGAACTGGAACCACCGCTGATATACTCTGGATTAAAGGCATTTTTACACGCTCCCCAGGGGGAACGAGTGCCGTTTAAACCGGTTGCAAACTGATCCAGATTTGTTTTTCCCACAGGTACAGCACCAGCCTCTATTAATCGATCAATGACTGTTGCTGACGCTTCAGGTGTATAGGCAAATGCCTCACAGGCCGCTGTGGTAGGTATAGACTCCAGGTCAATATTATCTTTGATTGCGAATGGAATGCCCCAAAGAGGTGACTCATCAGGGTTCATCTGTTGCAACCCAAGCAGGTATTTACTCTGCTCTTCCTCACTCAGAAGATGAATCCAGATATTATGATCTGTGTATTTCTCTGCTCGCTTACGTATATCAGACAACACCTGCTGAGGTGTCAATGAACCCTCTGCGTAGGCTGAACGTAATGAAGCGATGGTCATATTGTATGGAAATTGTGTACTCATCCTGCTTCAGACCTCTTCTAGTACAACAAGCGCCTGCCCTGCGCCGACTCGCTGCCCATTTTCCAGAAGTAGATGGGTAACTCTACTCTCCACTGAAGCATATACAGGAATCTCCATCTTCATTGATTCCAAAATCATCAGGCACTCTCCTGCTTTGACTTGCTGACCAACCTCTACCTCTGTCTGCCAGACACTTCCGGTGATGGGACTATCTATCACCAGACTCTCTTCTGGCCAGTCCCTTTCGGTGAGCTGTTCATCATCTTCAATCGTCTCATAATTGAATTGCCCATTTGCATGCCAGTTCTTCAATTCATTATTGAAGGCTTGCTCTCTTTGCGTGCGAAAGGAGTCGATCTCTGTGTCGTGCTCTTTGAGAAAATCTTCATACTCCGACAGGCTAAAACTGCTCTCCTCAATTTTTATTGGATATCTCCCTTGAGGAAAATCCTTGCGTATTCGGGTCAGTTGATCATGAGTCACCTCATAAAATTTAATCTGATCGAAGAACCTCAACAACCAGGGTTTATTGAATACCTCTGTCTGGCGATATCGATTCCACATCTGTAACGTCCTGCCCACAAACTGATATCCTCCCGGCCCCTCCATGCCATAGACACAGAGATATGAGCCACCGATACCGACTGAATTTTCAGCCGTCCAGGTGCGAGCAGGATTATATTTTGTTGTTACCAATCGATGCCGGGGATCAATAGGGGTGGCAACGGGTGCACCCAGGTAGACATCTCCCAAACCCATAACCAGGTAGGAAGCATCGAATACGATCTGTTTAACCTCATCTATCCCTTTCAACCCATTGATGCGTCGTATGAACTCAAGATTACTTGGACACCAGGGTGCATTTTTTCGAACCGATTGCTCATACTTTTCGATCGCCAATTGGCAAGCCTGGTCATCCCAGGAGAGGGGTATGTGAACTACTCTTGAAGGCACTTGGAGTTCATCTATCTGGCTAATGAGTGCCTTCTCACCTGCCTTGAGATGTCTCAGGAGTGCTTTGTAACTGAGAACCTGACTATCGTAGTGAACCTGAAGGGAGCGTATACCCGGAGTCAGTTCTTGCAGTCCCTCCAATCGGTTTTTTTGCAACCACTGCATCAAGGCATGAGCACGAAAACGCAATGCAATATCCAATACCTGATTACCATATTCCACTAACATGAAGTGATCGCCTGATGCTCTGTAGACCACATCAACACCATAATCTGCTCTATCCAGCCGATCCAGAATGGGGGTTTTGATCTCTGCTGATTCGTATTCGTTTGGTTGAGGCTGTAATTGTTTGATAGATGATATCTGCTGCTGCTCAAGGGCAACTGCTGTTTCCAGACTTACTGAAACAAACCTGACCTTATCACCTGCCCGCAACTGTCCCAACTTCCAGAGATCAGCCTGAATAACCGTCGCAGGACAGACAAAGCCACCGAGAGATGGACCATCTGGGCCCAGTATCACCGGCATGTCTCCTGTGAAATCTACGGTTCCGAATGCATAGGCGTTATCATGAATATTGGATGGATGTAACCCGGCCTCTCCACCATCATTACGGGCCCACTCTGGTTTTGGCCCGATCAAACGAATGCCTGTACGGCTGGAGTTGTAGTGCACTTCCCACTGATGTAAAAAAAAGGATTCAATATCCGCTTCTGTGAAAAAGTCTGGCGCACCATGCGGACCGTAGACCACACGAAGCTCCCAGTTATGAACTATTTTTGGTCTGACCTCTTCGTCTAGAGTGTCTACTGACGTCAGTGTCTTGGAATCAGGTAATTTAAGAACATCCCCTGCTCGCAACCCACGACCATTGTGACCGCCAAACTGACCCAGTGTAAAAGTTGATTTTGAAGCCAGGTATTCAGGGCATACAACTCCTCCCTGAATTGCCAGGTAACTTCTTGCACCCTGATTTTTGATGCGTCCTATTTTAAGTGTTTGTCCTGCAAGTAGAGTAACAACAGACCACATCTCGATGGCTTGCCCTTCAACCTCAGCTTCGA
This sequence comes from Candidatus Thiodiazotropha sp. AKIB8, assembly GCF_058244675.1. Classification (NCBI taxonomy): domain Bacteria; kingdom Pseudomonadati; phylum Pseudomonadota; class Gammaproteobacteria; order Chromatiales; family Sedimenticolaceae; genus Candidatus Thiodiazotropha; species Candidatus Thiodiazotropha sp. AKIB8. The sequence goes on from NZ_JBSYOO010000031.1 coordinate 205,057, forward strand.
TATCTGCACCGGTCAGAGCAATTTGTCTATCACTGCTGAACTTTAAGGTCGGGCCCTGCATAGTGATTTCCAAGCCTGCGGCCTCTTCATCATTACCTACAAGCCGGTTTGCCAATTGAAAAGAGTAGTTATCGAATGGCCCGGATGGTGGCACGCCAACATCCCAGTAGCCCTGACGCGCCGGATAGTCCTGTATGGTGGTTTGTGTTCCACCCTGCACCACCTCTATACGAGTCGGTGTATAGCTGAAATCGTTGAGATATCGTGTAGTCACTTCACCAGATAACAAGAGCGGATCACAACTTAGTGCTGTCAGATAGTCGAGATTGGTTTCACTACCATATAGGCGGATAGACTTCAGGGTTGAGTTTAATTTAGCAAAGGCTTTGTCGCGATTATCTGAATGGATGATAACTTTAGCCAACATCGGGTCGAAATAGGGTGGGACTTCGATACCTGATTCAATCCAGTGATCTATTCTGATATCCCCGTCCTGTGGAAAATAGACATCAGTCAACAATCCTGGGCAGGGTTGAAATTCCCGATAGGGATCTTCTGCATAGATTCTGACCTGAACCGCATGTCCATCTGCTGATAAGGTCTCTCTTTTAGTATCAAGCTCGACAGACTCACCTGCAGCCAGTTTAATCATCCACTCTACCAGGTCGACCTGGTAAACCTCTTCAGTAACACCATGCTCTACCTGCAGGCGGGTATTGACTTCAAGAAAGTAGAAATCTTCTGTTGCAGCATCATAGATAAACTCCACTGTGCCTGCATTCCGATAGGCAACACTGGATAACAATGATTCAGCAGTTTGATGGAGTTGTTTTCGTGTTGACTCGGCAAGATTTGGTGCAGGACACTCCTCGACAACCTTCTGATGACGCCGTTGACTTGAACAATCTCGTTCACCTATAGCCAACGCGCCGCCCTTGCCATCACCAAACACCTGAACCTCTATATGCCTTGCCCTGGCGATGAATTTCTCGATGAAGACGCCGTCATCGGCAAAGTTATTGGCACCAAGTCGTTTCACCGAATCAAAAGCAGCAATCACCTCATCTTGAGCGTGGCACAGTTGCATACCGATACCGCCACCACCAGCGGTACTCTTGAGCATAACCGGATAGCCAATCTGTTCAGCAGCTTGGAGCGCCTCATCGAGATCCTTTAGAAGGTCTGTTCCCGGAGTCAGAGGAACAGCCGCTTGTTCGGCCAGTGCTCTGGCTTTATGTTTAAGCCCAAAGGTCTCCATCTGCTCTGGTGTTGGGCCGATAAATACAATACCCTCAGCTTCGCAACGCCTGACAAATGAAGCATTCTCACTCAGAAAACCATACCCAGGGTGAATCGCTTCAGCGCCACTCTTTTTTGCGATGGCGATGATTTTATCGATATCGAGGTAGGTGTCAGACGCCCCCCCTTCCCCCAAACAGTAGGCTTCATCAGCGTGGCGAACATGAAGGCTGTCTGCATCGCTCTCAGCGTATACAGCCACTGATGAGATGTTCAGTGTTTTCAGTGTACGGATAATTCGTGTAGCAATGGCCCCACGGTTCGCAATGAGAAGTTTGCAAAACATGCTTACCTTGGCCGGGTCGTCCCGGTAATAAAATCATCAGAGGTCGTCCACTGATGTGTCGAATAATAAATTTAAAAAATAGAGTTAGTTTTAAAACTTGATGTTACTCATACTAGTCAGCAGCCCAGACCAGACACTCGATAGGCGTTGGGTTATATCCATTACAAGGGTTATTCAGCTGTGGACAGTTCGACAGCAGCACAACCACATCCATTTCAGCGCGAAGTTCAACATATTTACCAGGCGCAGAGATACCATCTTCAAAGGTCAGTCCACCCTCTGGGGTAACTGGTACATTCATAAAGAAATTGATGTTATGCGTGATATCACGTTTACTGATTCCATACTCTGGATGTTCAGCAATCGCCAGCATCCAGCTGTCACGGCAGGCATGCATACAACGTTTTTCAAGATCGTATCTGACAGTATTACTCTCTGTCGCGCAGGCGCCACCCAGGGTATCGTGCCGGCCACAGGTATCAGCCACCACTTCCAACATGACACTATTCTCATTCGAACGCAGCTTGGAACCGGTAGTGAGATAGACATTGCCCTGCTCTCTGATTGTATCCATGGCACTGTAACGCTCTGCAGGGTTATCTGAGCAATAGAACAGAGTATCTGCTGCCTGGTTTCCTTCAAGATCGAGAATGCGGATGGTTTCACCTGCTTTCAGGAGACTTATGTAGTAGTCACCCGCTCTGACAACGGCTCTCTCTATTGCCTGCTCAGGCTGTAATTTTGATTCTTTGATCATGAGCTATACTCCCAGCCCGATGTGATAGAGCTTGTTGTTCTGGAAGCCTCTGGCATTTTCAGCTCTGAAAAGCTTGCAGTAGTCATCATCGGTTAGCGGTTGAGCGACACCCAGCTCGATCTGAACATTACTCTCCGGATAGGCTTCTGAAATGTTCATCGGATGGGGACAGGTATGGAGTAGAACAAGGGTGTCCATCTCAAAACGAAGTGTAACCTGATCACCAACCTGACTGTGGTTTTGCACTAACTCAAGTGAGCCTTCGCCATCTACTCTCACCTTACTGAACCAGTTGATGTTGGCAGCGAGATCAGCAGCATTCAGGCCATATTTGGCCAGTTCCACTAAAAATGCATCATGGCCATTCTGATGCCAATCGTTGCGGTCATTCTGGTAATCCCTGGCGCCCCATTTAGACTCAACGTGACTGGCATGGGAATTACCAGATACGGTTTCATGCCAACCAAGCGTGTCATTCACAATAGAGGCAAAGATACGTCCCATATCTGAGTAGAGGCAATTCCCTTTGGTTAACTTGAAAGTGTGCTGACACTTCAAGGTATCTGGGGCATTGTATCGTTCAAGCAGATTTTCAGGGTTATAAAATAGCATTCCAACATTTGCACCACCTTTCAGGTCAGTTATTCGCATTATGCTGCCGCGACGCACGCGAAGTGACCAGTGGGCAGCCGTTGGAATTTCTGTTTGATAGTCAATAGAACTGATTATCTCGTTCATTTCTTAGTCCGCTTTTATCTCCAATTGGGCAGGCACTGGTCTGATATCGTCATCAATTTTTTCATACAGCGACTTATCCATATGCCCGACAGGTAGATCGTAAGTGATACCTGCGCCATATCGATTTGGTGCCTGTGGATCATGTCTTAGTTTATCGAACACCCATAGGCGGGTTCCAAGATAGAAACCCTCTTTCAGATCATGGGTGACCATGAAAACGGTCAGCTTATGTTCGCGCCAGAGGTCTAAAACCAACTCCTGCATATCCGCCCTGATGCCAGGATCAAGCGCGCCAAAGGACTCGTCCAAAAGGAGAATACGTGGCTTTCCCAGCAATGCCTGGGCAATCGCCAATCGCTGCCTCATACCACCGGATAACTCATGAGGATATTTACCCAGTGCGTGGTTTAGCCCCACCTGTTCAATGATCGATTCAGCTTCTTTACGCGCTGCAGCCTTGCTGGAACCAAACAGGTATCCGGTTATGCCTTTACGTTGAAAGCCACGAGTGGCCATGACGTTTTCGAGCACTGTCATATGCGGGAAGACGGAGTATTGTTGAAAAACAATACCTCGATCCGGACCAGCCTCTGCCGGTATAGGTTTTCCATCCAGCAGAATCTCGCCTTTGGTTGGTTGCTCTGTCCCCAGCAACATGCTCAGGAAGGTACTCTTACCACAGCCGGAAGCTCCTACCAGGGTAACAAACTCCCCTTCATTCACAGAGATATTGAGTCGTTCTAAAACAATATTGTCCCCATACTGCTTCCAGAGATTCTTTACCTGAATCATTGGTGAATCAGCACTCTCGCTTGTACTCATGACTTACCCCCTTGTATATACCAAGGAAATAGTTTATGACTCGTTTTCCGCAATGACATATCGATCAAAAATGCCAGCACCGTAATCCAGGCGACATAGGGTAAAATCACATCCATTGCCATATAGCGCCGAACGAGAAAGATTCGATAACCGAGCCCATCCGTTGCCGCCACAGCTTCTGCCGCAATCAAAAAAAGCCAGCCTGCGCCTAAAGAGAGTCGAACTGCATCCAATAGTTTAGGCATGATCTGGGGCAGCAGAACACGAATCATAATCTGTGATGTATTCGCCCCCAATGACTGAGCTTTGACCAGTTGCTCTATTGGAATCTCTTCGGTTCTTCTCTGTATGTCCCTGGCGATAAATGGTGTGATGCCTATCGCGATTAAAACCACCTTCGATACCTCACCCAAGCCAAAGACAATAAATAGAATGGGTAATATGGCCAATGGAGGAATCAGGGAAATAACTGTCAATAACGGTGAAAGAGAGGCCGTGAGCATCGGTAGTGCACCGGTTACCAAGCCAATAAGCAACCCAAGTGATGCCGCAATAAGCAGCCCAAGACCCAGACGAGTCAGGCTACTTGTTGTATCTTTCCAGAACAGATATTCGCCTGATCGCTTACTGGGCTCAAATGCCATTCGCTCCAAACCATCAGCAATCTGGCTCATGCTTGGTAACAATTTGTCATTTGGATTGAGCTCCAGTCTTGCATCTGAGCCAACCACATAGAAGATGATCAGTAGAACAAAGGGTGCTAATCCTAAAAACAACTTGAGTGTTTTGTTTGGATGCTGGTTAATGAATTTCTTCATGAAGATTCCCGGTGTTGTTCACAACAGCCTAAACAAAAGCGCAGTTGTTCTGTAGGGATAGCAATTGCTTTTTTAATTCAGAGAGTTTGGCTTTGTTCGATGCACCTGCCCTACAAAGCTGACACAACGGTCAGCCATGGATAGAGCAGATGCCATTCGAACTTTAAAGCTTGCCTTCAGCAGCCATACTCATATAGGTAGGATCGAAGCGGAATTTTATATTTCCTTTATCCCCATATGTACCGGCAGGCATTTCAATACCGATAAAGCCCGCATCGGGAGCACCATCACCGAGCAACCCATGATCAAATGAGAACTTAGCGACGTGGGTCATGGTTGTCACCAAGTCTTGACTATTGGTCAGTGCCAGTGCCGCTTTTGGTGTGTAGAACATCTCTGTACTTGCCAGCTGTGCATCATATCCAGCCAGATCAGTACCGGAAGCTGCGGCCATATGAGTTTTTGCAGCAGTGGCTGCAGAGTCGGAACCACTCATAACTCCCATAATCTCATACCAAGCTCCTACAAGGGCTTTACCCAATTTTGGGTTCGCCTTAAGAGTCTCTGTATTAATTACAAGCAGATCGATGATTTCACCAGGGATCATTGAGGAATCGAAGACTTTGGTGCTGTTGGGCATACTCACGATTTCACTTAAAAGCGGGTTCCAGGTTGATACTGCAGTGACATCATCAGTACCATAAATCGCTACCATATCTGCATCGGAGGTATTTATAACGGTTAGATCCCTCTCACTTAATTTCACACTCTCAAGTGCGCGGGCCAGCAGATAGTGAGAGACACTCAGCTCAACCAGATTAACGCTCTGACCCTTGATATCAGCCAAAGCACTTTTCCCTTTAAGAACGATGCCATCATTACCATTCGAGAAATCACCGACAACAAGTGCAGTGCTATCTACACCACCAGCCGCAGGTATGGTCAAGGCATCCATATTGGTCATGGTGCAGGCATCAAATCCACCTGCTGTGTATTGATTGATTGACTCGATATAGTCATTGATCTGTACAACTTCGATATCAATACCGTACTTATCTCCCCATTTTTTAACGATGCCCTGATCAGCACCATAGGCCCAGGGCATCCAGCCAACATAGATCGACCAGCACACCTTAAATGGGTCTGCTGCATGCGCCATAGGGCTAAGAGAAAGTGCGAGAATTAAAGCGGCAATACGTTTCATTAAGAACCTCTCAGTTACATCAGATCGACACGGAGCACCCTTGGCATTTCAGACCAAGCTTGTCTCCCGGGCTTTTATCCCGCCGTGTAACCTTTACCCTGTAGTGAGAGGGGGAGGTCGAATGCTCTCGGACCAGTCATCAAAGTTCATCAACTCTAGTGAATTGCTGAACTTGATCGGAACCCTAGCGTTCTATTTAAAATAAATTGTATGTCCTGAAAATCAAGGGCACGGACATGACTATCAAAGCAATACCCAGGCCAATCCATTTAATTCTTTATAATTCAATAGATTAGAAAATCAACGCTCTCTATGCATCCAATAAAGTCATCGTCTATCGAAACACGATGGTGCAAACCAGCCGCCGAACGCACCATAAATATGCACAGGCCCGGCTTGAATTGCACAGTTATTATTAAGGGCATCTCTATCAATTGCTTGCCCCATAAGCTTGAGATCTGACAGCAATGATTCAGAAACGGGTCATTGAGGTCTAGGGGATATGCGACCGATCCTATAATCTGCGTAGTGTGGGACTGGGCCCCACCATCAACATAATTGCCAAGATCGAACAGCAAGGTAGCCTGGATGAAGTGCAACGGAATCCGGGATGATTGGTGCACTGTTCTCCCGGATTCCGTTGCACTTCATCCAGGCTACAGGCTTTTGGTGGGGCATGGCCCCACCCTACGCGATGTGTAAGGTTTTGCCCTCGTTCCCAATCTCTGAAAAGTGACTCGCCCAGATGGACGAAACAGTAGCTTGATAACTTGATGAAAATAGAGAGAGGGGACTAGCTTTAATGCATAACACTTAAATGGATAGTACCGTAGGGTGGGGCCAGGCCCCACCAGATAAGGTGAAAAACAGAATAAAGCTGGTTCTCTAGTCATTCAAGTTCTAGCCCAACCACCCACTTGAGCGGGCCTCTATCGCTATTTGGTGGGGCATGGCCCCACCCTACACG
>NZ_JBSYOO010000036.1:0-15053 GCF_058244675.1 Candidatus Thiodiazotropha sp. AKIB8
TCGGTGTATAGACGCTACTGGTAGTGAGCAAACTATCTGGGTTTATTGGAGAATTCTCACCCTAATGGTGCGGCAGGGCCGCACCCTACGATTTATCATGGCCTTAGCCTCTACAAAATCACCAAGATCGAACAGCAAGGTAGCCTGGATGAAGTGAAGCGGAATCCGGGAAGACTGGTGCACTGTTCTCCCGGATTCCGTTGCACTTCATTCAGGCTACGGGTTGCTGCATTCAACGAAGAAAGTGACTTGCCGGGGCGAGCGAAACAGAATCGTGATGAGTCCCGAGATAAATTCGCCTGGGTGCGGCCCTACCGCACCATCAGCTTATCGATGTCTCAAAAATGCCAGGTAGATTCCAAATTACCAGTTAAGTCTGTAGAACTATGTTGTCTGTTAATCAGCTCAGGAGATTGTTTTGTTTCAGCTGGACACGGTGTGTGAAAGGGCCACACATTGATCTGGAATTTATTCCCGAGTGTGGCGGGCGTTCGCCGGAATGATGGGCTCAGGGAATGTTATTTAAACTCTTTGGAAGCGTCGAAATTCGCTCTCTCAAAAAAGAGAGTACCCCTTTTACCCAATCAATCACGTCATAGACACGCCCAAAAAATGTATCCTTTGGACGGTAGCCTTTGCCTGAATTTGTGCCTGCAGCTTCTTCAATCGCATCAAATAGCTGGTTCAAACGTCGCTGGTGAATCCCGGTCGCTGCCTGGACTGGATCATGGATAAGGCCGGAGAATGCAGCAACTATGGCTATCATGACCATGATCACTATCAGGCTTATGATGATCACAATTATCGAAGGTGTGACTGGAACCAGGGTGTAGTAGAGTTCTCCCAGGGTTTCTCCGAATAGAAATCCATTGATCGCCTGTTCTCTTGCTATCTCTTTGGCGACGAGTGATCCCGCTGAAATGGAGCCTGGGGTGAACTGGTGGAAAAAGATTAACCCCAGGATCGCAGCCAGTGTGCCTGCAGTGATGTCAGCGGCGACATTACGGGTCTGAATATAGAGTTTCGAGGGTTCTTCGGCTGCAGAGCCGATTAAGTCTAGGCTTGAGCGTTGCAGTGATTTTTGCTGTTCAGGCAGGTTGAACAGGTCGCTATGAAGATGTGTTGCCAGATGTTGTTGTACCCTGGTTGGAAATCCTAGGTGAAGATGTCTCAGCCAGTGCGCGCTACGGTGCAGTTTCAGAACTTCCAATAGTAGCGCCAACAGTCTTAGCAGAAAGTTGGGGAAGCCGAGAATAAAGTTCACTGGAGCAATGGCAATATCCCAGCCCCACGCCTTGCGATTCAGATGCCATGCCCCTGGCCAGGCATAGTTATCTTTTATGAATTGGGGGATTCGTTCACGACAGGCAGAGATATGGGCTGAAATCTGTTCTGCCTGTTGTGATGAATTTTGCCTTTGTTTGAGTTGCTCATTCATGGTTTCTGGAGGTGGATGGGAGTGTTGCCAATGAGATACGGCTACTCCTGCTTTACAGCGTCCCCTCGTTGCTGGGTGAGCTGTTCAAGCATCTTTTCCATCTTCACCAGGCGTTGTTCCATCTCTGCTGTTCGGGTGTCGATACGGTGTACTTCTCCCGCTTCCCCCTCGCCACTCTCACGGGAGAACTCCTCATGCTCCTGCTGTAAGGTCTCAAGCACGATTCCGATCATCATGTTGAGGAATACAAAGGCTACGATGAAGATAAATGATAAGTAGAAAAACCAGCTGAGTGGAAAGACCTCCATGGTTTCATACATCACATCGGTCCAGTCCTCAAAGGTGGCTATGCGAAACAGGGTCAGCATGGCGATGGTGATGTTACTCCACAACTCTGGGTTTATATTGTGAAAGAACATACTGCCCATCGCAGCATAGATGTAGAAGATGATAAACATCAGCAGTGAGACATAACCCATGCGGGGTATGGCTTTGACAAAGGCGTTCAGCAGCACTCTCAATTCGGGGATGATGGAGACCAGTCGCAAGACCCTGAAGATCCGTAGTAGCCGTCCCAGTAGGGCTGCTTCGCTGTCATCCACGGGGATCAGACTCGCAGTAACGATTAGGAAATCAAAAACATTCCAGGCCTTGGTGAAGAAGCGTTTGATACTGTGTTCCGCCAACAGGCGAATGATAATTTCAACTAGGAAAAAGATGGTGATACCGATATCGAGCAGACGCAGTGCTTTGGCTGCGGTTTCAGGGATAGGGTAGGTCTTTGCGCCTATCATTAGCGCTGATATCACAATCACCAGAATAACAAAAGTTTCGAAAATTTTGTTTTCGCGAAGATGTATGAATTGTTGCTGTAATTGTACGGCTGAAAGCGGCATGGCTGGATTAGTCGAAGGTTGTTGTCAGAAAATGCGGATTATATCCGAACTTGGCCCGTTATTAACCCGATGGATTAATAAGTTGCAGGCCCTAGTGTAGTGTCCTATACAAATCATACATTTAGACGAGGCCTATCTAGGTTTGCGTGGCTTTCTAAATGCACGCTTTATATAGGACACTACACTAGTTCCTGGTTAGTAGGCGTGCGATTTGAGAAGCTTGGGGTAAAGCGTTAATTACCCCAGGTTTTGAAACGCTTTTTGCAATAGGCAAGTAGCTCGCTGTAATTGCGGAAGTAGAGTTCAAAGCCATCCTCTGCAGGGGCATCGAATTCACACCAGTCATTGTCATAGTCACGACATATCTGCGGACGCTGTTCATAGATACCGCAACCTCCCCCAGGTTGCAGATGTTCGCATTTTCCGCTGATCAATAGAAACCAGCCATCATCATCTTTATAGATTTCAACTCCGGCATGGGAGACTTGCCAGAGCAGATGCTCGAAATCACTTTTCGACCGTGGGGCGGCGCCAATAGCTTCTGTGGTGTAAGTGCAGCACTTCGAATTGGTGCAGCGTTGACACTTATTTTCCATTGTTACTCGCTGGATGTTTGAGGTGGCTTAGGCCCACGACGGTGGCGGCGGTGTCCACCTTCTCCTTTTGATTTCTGGCCTCTGTGGTGATGGCCTTTGCCATGGCTTTTCTGTCCATCTTTATGTCTTTGTCGGGCACCTTTTTCGGGGTAGACACGGCTTTTCGGATCCACTTCGGCGAGCAGTTCAGTTGATACTGATTGAGTCGGTATGGAGTGCCCCACATAGGTCTCTATATCCGGCAGGGAGAAGGCGTGGGTCTCGCAGGCGAAGCTGATTGCCTCTCCGCTGGCACCGGCGCGAGCTGTGCGGCCGATACGGTGTACATAGTCTTCGGCATCTTCCGGAAGATCGAAATTGACCACATGGGTGACATCCGGGATGTGCAGGCCACGGGCCGCGACATCTGTCGCCACAAGGGCAGGCAGTTCGCCATTTTGGAATTTGTTGAGCAGACTCAGGCGTTTCTTCTGGGGGACGTCACCGGAGAGTACAGCAGTGTCTATACCGTTACCCTGCATGAACCCCCAAACCTTGTCGGCTGTTCGCTTGGTGTTCACGAATACGATTGTTCTCGCATCCTCAATGTTTTTAAGCAGTCCCAACAGCAGAGGAATTTTCTCCTCGTTTGCGGTCATGTAGCAGGTCTCGGTGATCTTTTCTGCAGTGACCTGTTCGGGCTCCACCTCGACACTTTGAGGATTGTTCATATGTTCATATGCCAGCTCCCTGACCCGGTAGGAGAGGGTGGCTGAAAAGAGCATCCCCAGCCTTTTGCTCGGTGGCGGGCAGCGGCGAAGCATGAAGCGGATATCTTTTATGAAGCCCAGATCAAACATTCGATCCGCTTCATCCAGCACAATAACCTGAATCTCATTAAGGTCGTAGATCCGCTGCTTGAGATAATCAATCAGTCGGCCCGGCGTGCCGATGAGGATATCGACACCCTGTTCGAGCTGTTTACGTTGTTTGTCATAGCCTGTTCCGCCATAGACAGCCGCCGTTGTCAGGTCTGTATGTCGGGTCAATGCCTGGGCATCGTTGTAAATTTGCACTGCCAGCTCCCTGGTGGGGGCCACGATCAGTGTGCGGGGCTGATTGGGTTTGCGCTGATCACTTGGGGGGTTGTGCAACAGATAGTTGATCGCAGCGATGAGAAAGGCTGCTGTTTTGCCTGTTCCTGTCTGTGCTTGTCCTGCCAGGTCTTTCCCGGTCAGTGCGATGGGGAGTGTTTCGGCCTGGATTGGTGTGCAGTATTCGAAGCCGGCCTCTTGGATTCCGAGAAGTACCTGATCATCCAGGTCGAAGTCGGAAAAACGTGTATCAGTCAAGTGTTTATTGCTCATGGAGCGGAAGCATACCTTATATTAGGATTGACTACGATCCTGCCTCTCTCCGATGGTTGCATTCCACGTCACTGAATGGTGGATTTGTGGCGCATATTTTACGCTTCAGGCTTTAAAAAATACCCAATCCATTCAGACAATCCAGTACACTACTGCCCCTAAATCATGAATATTTATCTTATTTCAGTTGGAAATCGTATGCCACGCTGGGTGACAGAAGGGTATGAAGAGTATGCCCGACGCCTGACGGGTGAGTGTCGCCTGCAGTTGCTTGAGGTGGCGCCTGGGCATCGTGGCCGTAAGGCTGATATCAAACGCATTCTTAAGGATGAGGGCGAGCGGATGCTGAAAGCAATACCCAAGGGGTGCCAGATCCTGGCATTGGATGTGACCGGGCGAGGCTGGAGCACAGAACAGCTCTCCGGCAAGCTTCAATCCTGGATGGGGGATGGCCGGGATTTAGCCCTGCTGGTCGGCGGGCCGGAAGGGATTTCTGCAGATTGTCTGAGCCAGGCAGAGGGGCGCTGGTCTCTGTCGCCTTTGACCCTGCCCCATCCGTTGGTGAGGGTCGTGGTGGCCGAGCAGATCTACCGTGCCTGGAGCATACTGCGTAATCACCCCTATCATCGTGCGGGGTAGTTTATGAGTGGTGGTTTTACACTCTATCTGGCCTCCCGCTCTCCGCGTCGTCGCGAACTGCTGCAACAGATCGGCATCGATTATCAACTGCTCGATATTGAGGTCGATGAGAGTCTGCTTCCTCAAGAGCAGCCCAGTGACTATGTGCAGCGAGTGGCTGAGGATAAGGCCAGGGCCGGTTTTGAAAAAATCCCCATCAAAGAGGGCTGTCTGGTTTTGGCTGCCGACACCAGCGTGGTTATCAATGGTCAGATTTTGGGCAAGCCAGAGGATCGGGATCATGGGATCTGGATGTTGAATCAACTTTCAGATAACAGCCATGAGGTCTTTAGTGCGGTCACCCTCGCTACCCCATCCCTGGAGACCAGGGTATCTGTCAGCAGGGTCACATTTCGAAACATGAGTGCGACTGAGATAAACGACTATTGGGAAACAGGAGAGCCTGCCGATAAAGCTGGAAGCTATGCCATACAGGGGCTTGGTGCACAGTTTGTCACCCGGCTTGAGGGTAGTTATTCCGGAGTGATGGGGCTGCCTCTGTTTGAGACAGCGGAATTACTTGGGCGAGTCGGCATCAAAATAGTGTAGTGTTTGGCTACTGACCCCGCATGCACCGGTTGGGCGAAGCTTGATGTTTGCAGGGAAAAAACATAATGAGAATAACGAAGTCGTTGATATGAGTGAAGAAATCCTAATTAATGTAACACCCCCTGAGACCCGCGTGGCGGTTATAGAAAACGGTGCTGTCCAGGAAATTATTATTGAACGTTCCGGCAAGCGGGGGCTGGTCGGGAACATCTATAAGGGCAAGGTTTGCCGGGTTCTTCCAGGCATGCAGGCGGCTTTTGTCGATATCGGTCTGGAACGGGCAGCCTTTCTGCATGTCTCAGATATTGGTGACTCGACTGATAAACCGAAGACAGACAATATTCATGAACTTTTGCGGGAAGGCGAGCTGGTAATCGTCCAGGTCTTGAAAGATCCACTTGGCACCAAGGGTGCCAGATTAACCACCAATATCTCGATTCCATCCAGACATCTGGTGTTTATGCCCTCCCTGGGCAACATGGGTATATCGCAAAGAATTGAAGCAGAGGAGGAGCGTCAGCGGTTACGTGAACTGCTCAATCAGGTGGCTGAAACCGGTGAAATTTCAGGTGGTTACATAGCGCGTACCGCTGCAGAAGGTGTAGATGAGTCGTCGCTTAAAGCTGATATGCGTTTTCTGGCCAGGTTATGGAGTTCAATTCAGGAGCGAAGCAAGCTGGCAAAAAAGATTGAATTGATACATGAGGATCTCTCTTTGCCGCTCAGGTCACTGCGGGATCTGGTTGGGCCGGATGTCGAGAAGGTGCGTATCGATTCAAAAGAGACCCATCAAAAGTCAATCAGCTTTGCACAGAAGTTTATTCCCGACATCAAACACCGTATCGAGTACTACCCGGGAGAGCGTCCCCTGTTCGACCTGTATGGGGTGGAGGATGAGATACAAAAGGCTCTGGAACGCAAAGTTCAGCTGAAATCGGGCGGACACCTGGTGATCGATCAGACCGAGGCGATGACTACAATTGATGTGAATACCGGGGCTTTTGTCGGTCATCGTAATCTGGAAGAGACCATATTCAAGACCAACCTGGAGGCAGCCCAGGCGATCTGTCGGCAACTTAGAATTCGCAATCTAGGAGGGATTATCATCATCGATTTCATCGATATGCTCGACCCGGAACACCGGCGTCAGGTTTTGCGCGCTTTGGAAAAGTGCCTTGCACATGACCATGCCAGAACCCATATCACGGAGGTCTCTTCACTGGGATTGGTTGAGATGACCCGCAAACGCATCCGTGAGTCCCTCGAGCATGTCCTTTGTGAGCCCTGCACGTGCTGTAGTGGCCGTGGCTCCATGAAGACAGCAGAGACTACCTGTTATGAGATTTTTCGCGAGATCCTGCGAGAGTCGAGACAATTTGATGTGGAATCCCTATTGGTGCTGGCTTCCCAAGAGGTGATAGATCGCTTATTGGATGAAGAATCGACACACCTGGCTGAGCTGGAACAGTTCGTTGGCCATCCCATCAAATTACAAGCAGAACAACTCTACAGTCAGGAGCACTACGACGTCGTGTTGGTCTGACTACTTCCCTATGCTGTTTCCATGTTGACTGTCGCAAAATATCTCCACACAAAATTCTGGCAGACCCTTGGGTGGCTGACCATCCTGCTGGCGCTGTTGCTGACAGGGTTGAGAGTGACACTGCCAGGGATCGACCTTGAACCCTACCGGCAGGAGATTGAGCGGGTAGTCGAACAAAAAGCAGCGTTACCGCTTAATATAGGTGCAATTCAGGCTCAGCTCAGAGGTTCCCAACTGGTACTCAGGTTTGCTGATGTCACAGCGCTCGATAGAGCGTCTGGTGATGCCTTGCTCTACTCTCCGGAAGTCTTTGTGGAAGTTCGGATTTTAAAGAGCTTGTTTGCAGGGCAATTGGTATTGGGTGGTGGCAAGGTTGTTGGCACTAAGCTCAAGATGGAGCGATTCGCGGACGGCTCAGTTGCATTGCAGGGCATGGAAAACGCTACAGATTCTGATCCGGCAGCTGTGATGGGCATTTTTCTCGGACAGAACCGGCTGAGAATGATTGATACGGAAATTCATATCAAAAGCGCTGTTCCGGGACAGCCACCACTCAGACTGAGTGGGCTTGATGTGGATCTGCTGAACGATGGATTACACCATCAGATTTCTGTCTCAAGTCGGGTTGGTCGTGATGCAAAAGAGCAGATTCATCTGATTGCCGATCTTCATCAGGAGAGTTCAAACTCAATGGAGATGAGTGGCGAATTCTATTTCAAGTGTGAAGATCTGCAGCTTGGCGGTCGTCTGCATGATTGGCTGCCGCAAGGGTATCAACTTGACCAGGCCCAGGCGAACCTGGAAATCTGGGGGGAAGTGAATCAGGGGGTTGTTCAAAACATAAGTGGGCATACCGAGCTGAGCAAGCTGCAGATTTCTGGTCGGCATGATACCCCCCCGTTCTCTCTGCAGAATCTATCTACCCATATTGACTTGTCGCGACATGAATCGGGGTGGGTTCTCTTGTTTGATCAGTTTTCTCTGCGCCATAAAGACCAGGCCTGGCCTGCAGGATATCTTGAAATAGCCTGGTGGGAGGAATCTGATCATAGTACGGGTTTTCATCTGCAGGTGGACTATCTTTCGTTGGGAACAATCCACGACTTTTTTTCGAGTGTCGATTTTCCTGTCCAAGATCTGCAGAAAGCACTGTTAGGACTTAACCCGAAGGGTGATCTTACCGGCCTCGATTTCACTTTACGGAAATCCGCAGAAGAGGGAGTCGATTGGCAGTTAAGGGGGGAAATCGAAGGGTTTTCCTCTGCACCCTGGGAGAGTATTCCCGGAACTGAAGGGGTCGACATGGCTTTTGATGGCAGCGACTCCGGTGGCTGGCTCAAAATTGATAGCCATAACCTGACCATCGACTATCCTCAACTGTTTCGCAGGCCCTTGAAAGCCGATCGTGCAATCGGTGATTTTTTGTGGAACTTCGATCTCCAATCGGGATTGCATATGCAGACCGACTACCTGGAGATGAGCAATCCTGATCTGGAGACTCTGTCGCGCATTGAACTGCAGATTCCTATCTCAGGCCAGGATCTATTTGCCGATATCCAGACTGACTTTTGGAATGCGGATGGATCACGTAAGAGTGACTATCTGCCGGTAACCGTGATGCCGGAGCCGCTGGTCGAATGGTTGGACAAATCATTGATCGGCGGGAACATAAAATCAGGTAGTTTTCTGCTTTATGGGCCTGTAAATCAGTTTCCGTTCAAGGAACATGAAGGGCGGTTTGAAGTCTGGTTCGGTATCGAAGATCTACTGCTGGACTATATGCCGGACTGGCCTTATCTCTCAGAAGCATTGGCTGAGATCCATTTCATCAATAATGGTCTTTCAGCCAAACTTCAAAATGGTGTGATGCTGAATAGCCGTTTGAAGGATGTCTCTATCAATATTGATGAGTTGAGAAATCCCACACCAATAGAGATAAAAGGAGAAGCGAGAGGTCCATTTCAGGACATTATGGCGATATTGGGTGACACCACTTTGAAGGAGGACTTTAAGCCTTTCGTTGATGCAGTGTCAGTGGCAGGAAAGACCCGCACAGTAGTTGATCTGGCTATTCCCCTTGAGGAGGGGCGAGGTGAGTTGAGTGTCAATGGCGAGATCAATTTCGAAAAATCAGCACTGACAGTGAAACAGGCAGAGATTGATCTGAAGGCCCTGAAAGGTCGGTTGAAATTTGATCGTTCCGGGGTGAAAGGGGAGGGGCTTGAAGCCCGTTTTCTGGATAAAATTGTCCGTTTTGATCTCTCTCCCTACCATCATCAGGGTAAGGACTGGACTCATATCAAAGGCAACACCCTGCTGAATATGGGGCGGATGCATGAAAAATTTCCCAATTGGTATCTGCAATATTTTGAAGGTGATGGCGAAACTGAATTGGAGTTCAGTATTGCTCATCAGCCAAGCCGTGTGCCGGTTCGGATGAACCTGAAATCTGATCTCAAGGGGGTGGCGGTTAATCTGCCTGAGCCTTTGGGCAAAGAGGCTCAGCAGTCAAGGTCACTCGATATGGGGGTGGATATCCTGCAGGATCTGAGCACTGAACTGAGAATTCGATATGGCGAAGATACCCATGCTCTCTTGCGATTTTACGAAGATCAGGAAAAGCCCTGGGTTGCGGCAATAGGATTTAACCAGCAACCGCTCAGCCTGGATGGCATAGAGGGTTTTCATCTCAGTGGTCAACTCGAAAATCTCAATGCAGATGAGTGGATCACCTGGGTCAACAATCTTCCCCCATCGGATGATGGCCACTTATTGCGAATTGAGATGAATCTTCGGGTTGATGAGCTGATTGCTCTGAGTACATCTTGCCCACAAACTCAATTCTCCTATAAGAATTATGCGAATGGTTATCGGGTTAATCTCACCTCGGATACTGTTCAAGGCACCATGCAGGTGCCTGGTGATTTGCAGCAGCAACCTATCCTGGGTCGTTTCGATTTTGTAAAACTGAATCTAGAAGAGCTGGCGAGTACGATTACCGGTGAATCCGATGAGAAGCTGGAGACTCAGTTGGATCCGCGTAATGTGCCGGCAGTGAATTTCTCAGTGGAAAAGCTCTATGTCAACGATCGTCCCATAGGCAAAGGGAACCTGACCTGGAGTAAAGAGAATAACGGTATCACCATTAACAACCTTACCCTGGTTGGAAGCAGTATCGATCTGTCGGGGCAGGGGTATTGGCGGCTGTCACCAAAAGGACATAGCACTGGGCTCAACTTACAGATGAAGACACCAAGTCTTGGGGATCTGCAAAAAGAGCTGGGCCTTACTACGGGCATAGAAGAGGCAGCGACAGAGGTTAAGGCTGAACTCTACTGGCCAGCTTCTCCATTGGAAATGGGCGCGGAACAACTCTATGGCAGTCTCTGGCTGAATGTCGAGAAAGGTGCGGTCGATAATGTCGATCCTGGTGTTGGACGCTTGATCGGGCTGTTCAGCCTGAATGCGCTGGGCAAGAGATTGGCGCTCGATTTTTCTGACCTGTTTTCAAAGGGCATGGCATTCGACAGCATACAGGGTAATTTTGTACTCAATGATGGTGATGCCTATACCACTGATTTGGCGTTGCGCAGTACAGCTGCGATGGTGGATATTCGCGGACGAACCGGATTGAGCAGTCGAACTTACGACCAGCGTGTGGTGGTCACGCCGAATGTCAGTGCGACTTTGCCTCTGGTCGGGGCTTTGGCCATTAATCCCACGGTGGGTGTCGCGCTTGCAGTGACCCAGCAACTGTTTGGCAAACACTTTGATCGTATCGCCATGCGAACCTACGAGGTGACCGGAAGCTGGGATGATCCCCAGTTCAATCAAGTTACTCCTGAGGCTGATGCAACTGAGAAGGATGCCCATATGCCTGAAATGCCCGGAGATTAAGGTGGTAATAAGGGGCTATGGTTAGACGGGGTTAACTGGCGGTTTGCTGCTGCAAGATGCTATGCTCGCAACTTAACTGGGATTACACACAGATAGATCGAAATATGAGTGGTAAGAAGAATCAAGTTGCCGCCATCCAGATGGCGTCCAGCCCTAATGTCAGTGCCAATCTTCTGGAAGCTGAGCGGTTAATCAGTGAAGCCAGCGATAGTGGTGCCGGTTTGGTGGTACTGCCTGAAAACTTTGCCTTCAAAGGGGAGCATGATCATGACATGTTGACCCTGTGCGAAGAGCCTCTGGATGGGCCGCTGCAAAGTTTTTTGAGTCAGATGGCGAAACGTTATGGCGTTTGGATCGTTGGTGGCACGATACCTTTACGTGCCAGCCAGGGTGGTAAGGTTCGGGCTGCCTGTCTGGTAATTGATGATAGTGGCAAGCAGGTAGCACGTTACGACAAAATCCATCTTTTTGATGTACATCTGGTGGAAACTGACGAGCGTTATATAGAGTCAGGCACAATCCAGCCAGGGGATCAATCGGTTGTGGTGGATACCCCGTTTGGCAGATTGGGAATTGCTGTCTGCTACGATCTCCGTTTCCCTGAGTTGTTCCGCAAACTGTTGGATCAGGGAGCAGAGCTGTTTGCTGTGCCCTCATCTTTTACTGCCATGACGGGTAAAGCGCACTGGAAGACTCTGGTACGGGCAAGGGCAATAGAAAATCTTGCGTTTGTTATCGCCGCTGCTCAAGGTGGATACCATATCAGTGGTCGTGAGACTCATGGCCATAGCATGATCGTAGACCCATGGGGCACAGTTCTCTCTCGTGTACCAAGGGGTACTGGTTTCGTCAGTGTTGAGCTCGATCGTGATTATCAGAAGACCATCAGACGAACCTTCCCAACCATCGATCATCGGCAGTTGTAGGTATGGGTAGATCTCCTTGTGACCGGCTTTTTCGGCCAGCACACTGCGTATTGCTTTTGAGTAGACATCAGCGTGCTACCGACGAAGTTCGGGATGCACAACTTTCCGTTTTCCTCTAACAGCCAGCCGGCTGGAACTAAAAAATGTCAGATCTGATTCAAATTGCACAACAGAATATTCTTGCACCGGTGGGGTTGGTAGAAAGCGACCTTGACCGAATGCTTGGTGAATTGACGGGGCAGGGTGTCGATGCTGCCGATCTCTACTTTCAGACCAGTCGACTCGAGTCATGGGTTCTTGAAGATGGGATTATCAAGGAGGGCGCTCACAATATAGAACAGGGTGCAGGAATTCGGGTAATCAGTGGCGAAAAGACCGGTTTTGCCTACTCAGATGAGTTGCAGTTGCCGACCTTGCAGGAGGCAGCAAGAGCCGCGCGGGCAATTACCCGTAGTGGTGCCAGTCAAAGTGTTCAGATCGCGGGTACACCGGCACCGAGACAGCTCTATGCACCAATTAATCCTCTCCCGAGTCTGAGTGAGGCGGAGAAGGTCGATCTGTTGCGTCAGCTCGATAGTGAGGCGAGAAAACAGGATCCACGGGTGAAGCAGGTAATTGTCAGTTTGGTTGCTGCTCAGGACATTGTGCTGGTGGCTGCCATCGATGGCACTCTGAGTGCTGATGTAAGACCTCTGGTGCGTATGAATGTGCATGTGATTGCTGAACAGGGTGGTCGCAGAGAGCAGGGCAGTAGTGGTGGTGGTGCGCGTGAAACTCTTGACTATTTTGTTCAGGAGGGGCGTGGCCTGGGCTATGCCCGGGAAGCGGTACGCCAGGCACTGGTTAACCTGGAAGCGGTGGATGCGCCTGCCGGAGCACTGCCTGTAGTGCTTGGGCCTGGTTGGCCCGGTGTGCTGTTACACGAAGCTGTCGGACACGGTTTGGAGGGGGATTTCAATCGCAAGGGAACCTCAGCCTTCAGTGGACGTATCGGTGAACAGGTCGCTTCCTCCTGCTGCACCGTGGTGGATGATGGCACCTTGCCAGGTCGACGGGGTTCACTGAATATCGATGATGAGGGAACCGCCAGTCAGAACACAGTATTGATTGAAAATGGCATTCTCAAGGGTTATATGCAGGACAAGCACAATGCACGATTGATGAATACCGACTCGACAGGAAATGGGCGGCGAGAATCCTATGCCCATCTTCCCATGCCGCGCATGACCAATACCTACATGTTGCCAGGCGAGCACAAACCGGAAGAGATCATCGCCTCGGTCAAACGTGGTTTATATGCGGTGAATTTTGGTGGTGGTCAGGTGGATATTACATCGGGGCGGTTTGTCTTTTCTGCCAGTGAAGCCTATATGATTGAGAATGGAAAAATCACCCATCCGGTAAAAGGGGCGACCTTGATCGGTAATGGTCCAGATGCGATGAACCGGGTCAGTATGGTCGGAGATGATCTTAAACTCGATAGTGGTATCGGCGTTTGTGGTAAGGAGGGGCAGAGTGTTCCTGTAGGCGTCGGGCAGCCAACCCTGAAACTGGATGAGTTGACTGTCGGAGGGACAGAGCAGTGACCGATATGAGTTCGCGACAACACCAAATGCAGCAATTGGTCGAAGATCTGCTGAAAGAGGCAAAACAACAGGGTGCGACTGCTGCGGAAGCGGCGGTGAGCAACGATTCCGGTCTCTCTGTGACGGTACGCCTGGGAGAGACGGAAACCATCGAACATACACGAGACAATGGTTTGGGAGTCACCGTCTATTTCGATAAACGCAAAGGCTCTGCAAGTACCTCTGATCTCTCACCTCAAGCCATTAAGGAGACGGTGGAAGCGGCCTGTAATTTTGCACGTTACACCTCGGAAGATCCCTGTTCAGGTTTGGCTGATAAAGAGTTGATGGCAACTGAGTTTCCCGATCTTGATCTATACCATCCCTGGGATCAGAGTGTTGAGCAGGCAATAGATCAGGCAATACGTTGTGAGTCAGCTGCCCGTGAAGCCGACACTCGAATCTTCAATTCAGAGGGGGCAACCCTCAATTCTCATAATGGCCTGCAGGTGTATGGCAACACCCATGGTTTTATCGGTGGGTATCCCTCTTCGCGGCATAGTCTCAGTTGCTCGGTAGTGGCCAAGGAGGGGGAGAGCATGCAGCGGGACTATTGGTATACCCTCTCCCGTAAAGGTGAGCTGCTTGAAGATGCAGCGCTGGTAGGTGAGATTGCCGCACAGCGGACTGTTGCCCGTCTCAATGCGCAACAAGTGAAGACGCAGCAGGCACCTGTTCTATTTCAGGCTGATGTGGCAGTTGGTTTGTTACGCAGTTTTATCGGCGCTGTACGAGGTTCATCACTCTATCGCAAGGCGAGTTTCCTGCTCGACCATTTAGGCAAGCCCGTTTTCCCCTCCCATATCAACATTCATGAAGAGCCTCGGCTAACCATGGGGCTGGCAAGTTCTGCCTATGATAATGAAGGGGTTGCGACCAGCCGCCGGGATTTTATTCAGGATGGGGTGCTGCAGAGCTATGTGCTTGATAGCTATTCCGCGAGAAAGCTGGATATGCAGACAACCGGTAATTCCGGCGGTGTGCGAAACCTGAGAATTAACAGTGGCCAACTGGACCGGGATGGATTGTTGAAAACCATGGGACGGGGCCTGATTGTGACAGAGTTGATGGGGCAGGGCGTCAACATGGTGACAGGGGACTACTCCCGAGGCGCAGCCGGTTTCTGGGTGGAAAATGGAGAGATTCAATTTCCGGTGGAAGAGATCACCATTGCCGGCAATATGAAAGATATGTTGATGGGGTTGCAGGAGGTCGGTACCGATATCGAGACCCGAACCAGTGTACAGACAGGCTCATGGCTGATCGACAAGATGATGATTGCCGGGGAGTAGTGGGCGCGCAGCTAAATAGATGTAGGGCACGAACCCGTCCCACCAAAAGCCATGAAGAATCGTAGGGTGCGGCCCTGCCGCACCATCAGGGTGAGAATTCACAAAAAATCCCAGATAGTTTGTTCATAGCCAGCAGCGTCTCTACACCGACTCGTCGGGTGGTTTGGTTTCAGTTGGGCATGGTGCGGCAGGGCCGCACCCTACAGGTGAATTTGTTTCGGGAGAAATCCCGATGCCCCCCAGCGAGTCACTTCCTCGTTGAATAGG
>NZ_JBSYOO010000045.1:0-100963 GCF_058244675.1 Candidatus Thiodiazotropha sp. AKIB8
GCCCCACCCTACGCCAATACGGGTAGGGTGGGGCCATGCCCCACCAAGTTCAACTAGTGAGGGTGGTCGCTGAATACTATTTCAAAACCAGTCTAATGTTCAGAGTAGAAAGCTCTGGCTCGGCAAGGCGTGGCAAGTGATGTATCATGGAGCCCTGTTTTATACTGTGACTGGAAGCTGAAGGCGCTTGTTAAAAATCTATCTTGATCTCTACCATCATCGCCAAAGCGTTTTTCTGATGGTGCGGCGTGATACCCTGCTTAGAATTAAAGGTACACTGCTGGGGCCAATATGGTTGTTGGCCCAGCCGCTATTTCTGTTGCTGGTCTACAGTTTCGTTTTTTCCGGAATCCTCAAGATCAGCTTCCGGCCGGATGGCGGTAGTGGTGACTTTGCGCTCTATCTGTTTGCCGCTCTGATGCCATTCAGTGCCTTGCAGGATGGATTGCAGCGTGCCAGCAGCAGCCTTTCTGAAAATAGAGATCTACTGCTAAAGACGCAGATGCCGCCGATTGTATTTCCGGCAGTTGCCTCATTGGGAACCTTGATCCAAGAGGTGATAGGTCTGTTGATTCTTGTTTTCGCTGCCTGGGCTATGGGGTATCCTCCGGGCATTACACTGATTTTGCTTCCTTTATTGATTGGCATCAGGCTGCTGTTAACCTTTGCTCTGGCACCATTGGTCGCAATTCTATCGGTATTCATTAAGGATGTTGGCCAGATCTTGCCAATGATCATGATGGCGCTTTTTTTTACCACCCCGATCATCTATCCACTGGAGATGATCCCGTTAAGATTTCGCCCAATCATAGAGAGCAATCCCCTTACCTGGTTGGTTCAGGCTTATCGGTCAATTATTCTTGAACAGCAGTGGCCGGTTGATAATCTGGTGATTGTCGCTCTTGCCAGTCTGGTTATATTGGTTCTCTCTGGCGCTCTATTCTATCGTTTGCAGCATCGCGCAAAGGATTTCCTGTGATTGCCATCGAAGCAAACCAGCTATCGAAGCACTATCGGCAGTATGCCAAGCCAATCGATCTGTTTAAGGAGTGGCTGTTTCGCAAGCCCTTCCATACAGAAGTCAACGCCCTGGCTCCGATCGATCTCAGAATTGAAAAAGGCACAACCTTTGGTGTCATCGGTGACAATGGCGCCGGAAAATCCACCCTGCTGAAGCTTTTGGCGGGCACCCTTGAGCCTTCAAGTGGTAATTTACATATCGAAGGCAGGAAATCGGCAATATTAGAGCTTGGCTCAGGCTTCCACCCAGAATTCTCCGGTTTGGAAAATATACAGTTGGCCTGTTCTCTATTGGGTCTTTCTGCAGCGGAAACCGAACAGAGAACACCGGATATCATTGAGTTTTCTGAATTGGGTGATGCTATCCACAGGACAGTCAAAACCTATTCATCAGGCATGTTTGTGCGTCTTGCCTTCTCCGTGATCACCTCTATCGAGCCCGATGTGCTGATTGTTGATGAGGCGCTGTCGGTGGGGGATGCCCTGTTCCAGAAAAAAAGCATGGACAGAATGATGCGCTTCAGGGACGAAAGCCGTACGTTGGTGTTTTGTTCTCACAATCTCTATCAGGTCAAAGAGTTGTGTGAACAGGCTATCTGGCTTGAGAATGGCATGGTTATGGGGATGGGGGAGTCGGCCAAAGTGGTCGATGACTATCAGGATTCAGTCAGGCGCAGGCAAAAGGTTGGTAGCAGTCAAAGGGCCGCCCCGGATGCAGAGGCTGCGGGTGATGTCTATCTGAAGGAGGTTGTCTTGGAAGGGGGGATTGATACCCCTGAAGATGTACCGCTCTATCAGACAGGCGGTGCATTGACCATTCGAGTGGAAGCGGATATCGGTTCCCGGCCTCCTGAAGATGTGCATATTGGATTGGTATTGATTCGCAATGATGGGCTACAGGTTTATGGGGTATCGACCTTGATCGATCAACTTGGGCTCTATCAGATGCAGGGTAAAAACTATGGTGTTCGGTTGGTGTTCGATCCAATCAACCTTATGTCCGGTGATTATGCCCTGGAGGCCTGGTTGATCGATCAGAGTGGCCTGCATGTCTACGATTCACGCCCGGTTTGTTGTCAATTTCGAGTGCGTCATGAATCCAGCGAGGTTGGAATCGTTAAAATGAATCACCAATGGGAACCTATTGCCTGAGTGGCAATCATAGAAACATCATAATGGGTTCAAGTGTGAATATTACCGTTTTTCGAAATCGCAAGCTTGGTAAGATGAAACTGCGCCTCGTTGATTGGATTATTGAGGCTGCTTGAGATGGGTGGGCGATTCGATCATTGGGATCTAGGGCTGAAGTATGGCGCGCTTTTTCCTCTCTTGTCGCGCCTGCCTCGATATGCCTCCTATCGGTTTGCCAGCCTATACGGGAAAATTGAGTTTCGCCGGGATCAGGAGCTATCCACCCAGATTGCCCATCAGATGGGGCGGGCGATACCTGGGCTTGAAGATCAGATCTATAAGGATTGGACGCGCTATTTTTACGGCCTGCAGCAGCGTGAAATTCTCGATACCTGGTACTATCCGCGCCTGAAGAGTGCTGAGCAGGTAGGCGGTTTTATCGAAATGGAAAACTTCGAGCAGGTGTTGTCGTTTCGAAGGGAGGGTCGGCCTGTGATCTTCGCTGGGGCGCATCTGGGGCGTTTCTGGATGCTGGGAGTCACGGCTGCGGCTTACGGCGTACCAACAAGCGCGCTCGCGCGGGATGATGAAGGCAACAATACCTGGGGATTACCAGAGCCAGAGTTTGCCTATCGGAGATTGAAGTTATCCCGCTTGCGTGCCTGCTATAGAAGTGACTTCATAACACCGGGTGCCTCAAACATGCGGCCGTTACTACAGGCACTTAAAGAGCGGCCAATAGCGATCCTGCTCGACGTGCCCTACCACAAGGGAAGTCCCGGATTGGTACCGGTGCCGTT
The DNA here is from genome assembly GCF_058244675.1 of Candidatus Thiodiazotropha sp. AKIB8. Taxonomy (NCBI): domain Bacteria; kingdom Pseudomonadati; phylum Pseudomonadota; class Gammaproteobacteria; order Chromatiales; family Sedimenticolaceae; genus Candidatus Thiodiazotropha; species Candidatus Thiodiazotropha sp. AKIB8. Next base: position 2,952 of record NZ_JBSYOO010000045.1, read on the forward strand.
TTTTGGGCGAGAGGGCTATTTTCCCGAAGGCACCATTAAAATAGCAAAGCGGGCTGGTGCGGTGATTCAGCCATTTTGTGTTGATGAGCATCGTCAAGGGATTAAATTGAGATTTATGTCACCTGTTGAGGTTGAAGGCAGATCCAGTGAGGCGCTGCTTGCGATGCTGGTTGGAGATATTGAGCAGCGAATCAGACAAAACCCGGGAAGATGGTGGCAATGGCAGGCGCTACCGATGTATTGGGGAGAGGTTTGATGTCGTTGTTAATCTTCTATTGCTCAATTGATGGAATTGAGTCGATTGCGTAGAATTTGGTCGTTTTCAAATAATCAAAGCATTGAGTCAGGAGTTCAGATAGAGTGAGAAACTTTACTGTTATGGTGTTTATTTTAATGATCAGCGGCTGTGCTACTGATCCTGCGGTTCAGGCTTTGAATGATGAAGCTGAGGTGGCGAAGCGTGCTCAGGAGCGCTGGGTGCTATTGTTGGATGGGCGCTTGGAGACGGCCTATAACTACCTGGCAACAGGCTATCGTCAGGTAACGCCATACTCTCACTATGCAAAAAAGGTTAAAGGGGTTGGATTATGGAAATCTGCCCAGGTACAAGACGTTAAATGTAAAGAAGACGTCTGTAGTGCCGATATAGAGATTCAGATGGAAATTCACCATCCGTTGATGAGAGGGCCTGCGCGAACGGAAAGCGTGGTGAAAGAGCAGTGGGTTCGAGATCAGGAAGGAATTTGGGGTTTTCTTCCCACTGTTAATTGATGAAAACAAAAATGCATCTGTTGTTTTTATGATACATTATTGAGTAATTGCTGTAATTACAGTATGTTATGGTAAGTTATTCTTGGGTTGTCTATTATCTTGCATTAAAGCAAGTAGTTAACAGGAAATTTAACGTATTTAGACAACCTGGAGCAGGTGGGTGGTATTATTTTTGTGACAAATTTGGATATAAATAATTGTATAAAAAACAGTTGCTTAGGTCTTGGATTTGTAAATATGCAACATTTTTTTATTTTTTTGCTACAATTCCGCTTGTTAGCTTGAATATTTATGGTAGACTTCTGGCGTGAGATTGGACTTATGGGGCGTTTGTGGCCTGAGACTTTCTTCACAAAGGAATGATCATTCCCTTGAAAGGCCATGAATTTAAGGCGATAATTCCTCGCAAAGCGCCTGAACTCATGGCTTATAGCTGGCCGCATAACGGGCTCAGTTAGTTTTTTAGTGTTAACACGCAAGAAATAGGAGACACAACTGTGTTGAGAAAATCTAAGATCGCTGCAGCCATGCTGATGGCTACCGCTACAGCCGGAGTCAATGCGGCAAACATCAATTCTGATGGCGTCGGCCAAGTTGCCCTGCTGCCTTACTACAATGTAAACAACAACATTGTTACTAATATTAATATCACCAACACCACCAACCTTTATAAAGTGGTCAAGGTTCGTTTTCGCGAGTCCCGCATCTCTGCTGACGTGCTCGACTTTAACATCTATATGTCACCTTTCGACGTATGGAATGGCACCATCCGTGCAAGCGGTACTGTTGCTAACATCATCACTGAAGACGAGACTTGTACCTTCCCTGATAAAGCACTGATTCAGGCTGGCGTTAACTTCCGTAACATCTACGATGCGACCACCGACGAAGATCTGACCGAAGGTTATGTTGAGATCATCGAGATGGGCGTAATTGCTGACGGTACTGGTCCTGCTACTGACGGCGGCGAAACTGCTGAAATTCATGACGGACTTACTGCTGATGGCGCGATTGGCCTGACCGATCGTTCTATCCCAGCTGGTCTCCTTCATGATGCAAACGGCATGCCTGCTGACTGCTCTGTAGTAAGTGATGCTTGGACTGCTGGCGCCGCTGGTGTCAATGGTTTCACCCCTGGTTCAATGACTGCTACCGGTATCGCTGCTGACGCAGCCGTTGCTGACCCATATGAAGTTGGTGGCATCAATGCTGGCTTGGTATACACCGCAGCTGACCGTGGTGGCATCAACGCTTACGCTATCATGATCAATGTTGCTGATGGCGCTGCTTTTGTTGAGCAGGGCACTCACATCGACAACTATGCAACCGTTCCACAGCACTATCGTTCAAACGATGCATCCAACTACCTGTTGCCTTCACTGGCTTCTGGTGACGTTGCTAACGCAACCATGTTGAATGCGACTGCTACCGGCGTTAAAGATACGCTTGCTCTGCCTCTGGTAGAGTACGATACAGGTTCTGTAAACGACATCACTCCTAACCCATCAATCCCAATGGGCTCTAACCCATTCCCGGTTGCTGTGGCGCTGAGTGCTGATGCGATCTCTGCACCTTACTTCGTAGAAGCCAATATCAATGGCGGTACTGACATCGTTGCTACCTTCCCAATGCGTAAGCATGGTATCTACAATGGTGGCGTTCTGAGCAACCAGTTGGATGCCACAGTTGCTGCTTGTGCAGGTACTCTGAACGATATCGTCAGTGACGGTGCTGCGGTAGCAATTCCTAACGTTGGTACTACTGGTCAAGACTATCCTAACGATGGTGCTGGCGCATACTGTGCCAATGCAGGTTATGCTTCCAGTACTCCTGACGTTCAGGTCAGCCTGACCTACTACGACTACGAAGAAGGAACTGCTGCAGCTGCGGCTGGTAGTGATGACTTCTCTCCTGTACCGATCGACGCACCTACTGTCATCGCTCTGGAACGTGAAGTTAACGTGGTTTCTGTAAATGCCGCTACCGGTACCCCTGCATCTGTTCTGGGTACACCGGCTGCCAACGTTTTCAACTGGACTCTCGACGCTGGATTCGAGGCTGGTTGGGTAACCATCGGTATGGCTGCTACTTATGACTACAACACCGATGCTCGCATCGCTGCGATGACTGAGTTTGTTGGCGGTCTGAACGCAGACGGTCCTGGCGTATGGACTGGTGCTCCAGTTATCGGCTTCTCTGCGATGGCTGCAGATGTCGGTCCTGCTCAGATCGGTGAGACTGTTGACCTGATCCGTAGCGTAAATCGCTAAAATACAAATCGCTTAGGCGATCTTGTAGAGAGGCAGGCCTTCGGGCCTGCCTTTTTTTATGCTTAACAATGTGTGTCGGGTCTCTTTCTTCTTTATGAAAGCGAACTTTTTCTTTTGATTTGCGATCTATGTTCTGTGATCGAAAAAGAGAGAACATAGATGGCGAGCCTATGACAGTTGAAGTTGCTGTTCTGTATAATCCCTAACGATCACAGATTCATTAGAGTTTAATTATTTCGATATTTTGAGGTGTGGATATGCGACTGATTTTTGTTGGTCTGTTGTGTGCGTTGATGGCGCCGGTGCTTTTTGCTGAAGATGACGTGTTGATGTTTGGTGGTGATATCGAAGTAGAGAGAAGCGATCTGGATGCCTTGCTCTCTTCAGGGCCGCCGAAGGCCCGTGAAGATGTATTGAACAATAAAAAACAGATACTGCAGTTGTTGCGCCAAACCTATCTGATCAGGGCTCTGGCTGAAGAGTATGCAAAGCGTGGGCTTGCCGATGATAAACTGATGCAGGCAAAGTTGAGAAGACAGAGAGAGAGGTTGCTCTATCTGGAGCGACTCAAAGAGATCGACAATCAGCCTATTCCAGATTTTGAACAGGCTGCGAAGGAGCAATATCTCGGCAATCCCGATGCCTATATGATTCCGGAAAAAGTGAATGCAAAACATATCCTGATCTCTACCACCGATCGTCTGCCGGTCTACCACGAGCGACAAGAGGCGTTGGAGATTGCAAACAAAGTAAAAGCTGAGCTGGATGCGGGTAGCGTATTTGAGGATCTGGTGCCTATCTACTCTGAAGATACCTTATCAAAAAAGAATCAGGGCTCTCTGGGTGTGATCAAGAAAGACTCGATATCGAAACCTGTGGTTAAAGCCGCATTCGATTTGCGCAAACCAGGCGAGATCAGTGAAGTGGTTGAGAGTGAGTTTGGCTTTCATATTGTCAAGCTGGTTGATCGTTTTCCGCCACAAAAACAGACCTTTGAGCAGGTGAAATCAAATATTATCGATATTTTGAAGAAAGAGTATGTTCAAAAGAGGCGTGAGGCCTATTTTGATGAGCTGCTGGAACGCAATAACGCCAGCATCTATGAAGATCTGGTTGAAGAGTATATTGCAAAAGGCTTGAAAGATCTGCAAGCCGAGTGAAGACAGTTGCAGTATTTATGGATTCTGAGTGAGATGAAAACAGGTGGCTGAATACGACTTTAAACTCGATCTGAATGTTGAGAATAACTCTCACACACAGTTGATTCGGCGCATTCCGAAAGGCAGTCGTGTGCTTGAGTTAGGCTGTGCAACGGGTTACATGTCTGAATTTTTGCGCAGGGAGCGGGATTGTTACGTTGTCGGCGTAGAGTATGATCGCGCTATGGCACAAAAGGCGAAAGCCCATTGCGATCAGGTGATCGTAGGCGATGTGCAAAAAGATAACTGGTTGAAGTCTCTGGGTGACGAGAGATTCGATATCATCACCTGCGCCGATATTCTGGAACATCTCAGAGACCCAACAGGTTTACTCAAAAAGTTACCAAAACTTTTAAAAGAAGATGGACGCCTGATTGCCTCCCTACCTAACGGGGCCCATGCAGCACTACGTCTTGAGTTACTGGAGGGCCGGTTTACCTACGAAGATACAGGTCTTCTGGATCGAACTCATCTACACCTTTTCAACTACCACTCATTGCGGGAGCTCTTTGTCAGAAGTGGGTTTAGAGTTGATGAGCTCTCATATACCTTTCATGATATGGCAGACTCCGAGATTGAGCGTCGCCTCGAAAACCTGGGATTTAATCCTACAGAAAAAGGTTTGGCGTTATTCCATACCCCTGAAGCCGCAGCATTCCAATTTATAGTCACTGCGCAACCCGACAGTGATATTTCCATCGAAGATTTTCCTGTATTGACAGATAAGCCGATGGAATCCTCTATCGAAGTCTATCGTAATCTCTACGACCAACTTCACCAGGCTGGGGAGACAGCCGCCACGCGTCTGGCGATGGTTGAAGAGCGCGATCAACTGTTGCAACAGCAGAGAGAAGAGCTCACTGCCCTGATTGAAGTGCGTGATCAACTTTCGGCAGATCAACAGAGGTTGGCAAAGTCACTGGATGAGTCTCAGAACACGCTTACCAAAGAGCAGGCTGTAAATTCCGATCTCTCCCAGACATTGAAGATGAGTGAGCGAGCTGTTCGTGCCATGGGGCAGGAGAAAGCCCTGATAGAGAAGCAGTTGGCTCAACATAAACAGAGTCTGAAGGATGTGACCAGCAGTCGGGGATGGCGTGCCTATATGTCCCTGATGTTGCCGCTGCGTCTGCTGCGCAGATCAAAGCCGGCTATTGGGCAACTGATTAGAAACCCAAGCTTGTTATCGAACTGGATCAAAGAGGCAAAAGCACTCTATAAGGCGGGTGGCCTGACCGCAATTCGAGAGCGCGTGGTGAATCAGACCTCGCCAACCTATACCTACTCATTGTGGATCAAGGATGTCGAGCCGGTAGGTTTACCTAAACTGGATGCCATCGAAGCACTCAATGAAAGAGATGATCGACCGACTGTCTCAATAGTTATGCCTGTCTACAATGTTGAAGAGACCTGGCTGCGTGAGGCGATCGATTCAGTGCTGGCCCAGACCTATGATGATTGGGAACTCTGCATAGCGGATGATGCTTCAACAAAATCTCATGTAAAACGCGTTCTGAATGAGTATGAGACCCGATTCAAACGTATCAAGGTTGTCTACCGGGAGAAGAATGGCCATATATCTGCCGCTACCAACTCTGCATTAGAGCTGGCAACCGGTCAGTTCGTTGCTTTAATGGACCACGATGATGTTTTGGCGCCCCATGCGCTCTTCTTTGTTGCCCAGGAGATTATTCTTCACCCCGAGGCATCACTCTTCTACTCGGATGAGGATAAGTTGAATAGTGAAGGGGTTCGTTACGATCACTATTTCAAACCCGATTTCAATCCTGATCTGATGCGTTCACATAACATGATCTGCCACTTTGGTGTCTACAGACGATCATTGTTGGAGAAGATTGGCGGGGTTCGTGAGGGCTTCGAAGGAGCACAGGATTATGATCTGGCGCTACGCTGCCTGCGAGAGATAGAAGATCCCAGGGAAGGCGTTCGCCATATACCCTGGATTCTCTATCACTGGCGCGCTATCCCAGAGAGTACAGCATCTGGTGCTGAAGCGAAATCCTATGCGATGAAGGCTGCAATCGACGCAGTGAAAGATGACCTGGATGCCCGCAATATTGAGGCAAAGGTTGCCGAATCTGATCTGATCGATGGCATGATCAGAGTGCAGTATCCAGTACCTGAAAATCCACCTCTGGTGTCGATCATCATACCGACTAGAAATGGTGAGGCGCTGTTACGCCAGTGTGTAGATAGTATCCATGATCGAACTGAATATAAAAATTATGAGATTGTTGTCGTAGACAATCAAAGTGATGACCCGAAAACATTGCAATATCTCGCCCAGCTGGATAGCTCCGATAGCGTGAAAGTGGTGCGCTACGACCATCCTTTTAACTTCTCGGCAATCAATAATTTTGCAGTGAGAGAGTCGCAAGGCGAGCTGCTCTGTTTCATGAATGACGACATTGAGATTATCGCACCCGGATGGCTTGATGAGATGGTCAGTCAAGGGACTCGACCTGAAATCGGTGCAGTCGGTGCCCGTTTGTGGTATCCGGATGGCCGCCTGCAACATGGTGGGGTGGTGCTGGGGCTTGGTGGCGTTGCCGGACATGCGATGAAATACAGCTATCAAGGCAATCGCGGGTATATGGGACGCTCAGTGCTGGTGCAAAATTATACGGCAGTAACTGCTGCTTGCATGCTGGTGCGTAGAGCCGTGTTCGACGAGGTTGGCGGTTTTGATGAGTCGAACCTGGCGGTAGCATTCAATGATGTTGATATATGTATCCGCATCTATCAGCAGGGCTATAACAATCTCTGGTCGCCCTATGCGGAGTTTTATCACCATGAGTCTGCATCCCGTGGTGCAGAAGACACGCCTGAAAAACAGCAACGTTTTAGTCGCGAAGCAGAGTTTATGCTCAATAAGTGGGGGCCGTTACTTGAACGGGATCCTGCCTATAATCCGAACCTTACCCGCTGTGGTGAGGATTTTTCTCTGAATTGGAAAGGTGTCGAAGAGGTTTAAAAAATATGTCGGAAAAAAATGATATCGAAGAGTTTACTGCGCTGTCAGAACGCTTTATCAGCCTCGCCAACGAGATGAAAAGTGAAGGTAAACCGATACAAATGATCAATGCAGCTTTGATGTCAGCTTCGGCAACTTATGGCACCTATATCTTTGCAGGTAATGAAGGGTATTTAAAACCGGGCGGCGTAAAAAAATTAACTGATGCGTTTGCTAATCAGGTGAATAATATTCAACAGATTAAGAAAAAAGCAGCAGAGCAGAGCTAATATTTTTGCCAGGTCTGTGATACTTCAATAGCGCTGTACCACTGCGCTGATTCGTTTGTTCTGTTGAATGACCTCTGGCACAAGAATAAAAACGACACACAATAAGACACCAAACTACTCAGCCTATGAAACTGGTTATCTCCATCGTTTATTATGATAGTGGCCTGGATATACTCAGCGATACCCTCAGCAGTATCGTAGAGGCTCTGGGTTACACACTTCAGGAGAGGAGTGACCTTGAGGCTACGGTTGTTGTGGTCGATAACGGCGGCATACTGAATAAAGTAAAACGCCTGGTGGGACAAGTTGTCGGCAGTGGTCGATATCAATGGATGGTGATTGGTACTGGGGGCAATATTGGCTATGGTGCAGCCCACAATCTGGTGATACTCAATCAGGAGAGCGACTACCATCTCATTATCAATCCAGATGTTGAGGTGGTTAAGGATGCCTTTAGCGAAGCGCTGAACTATATGCAGCAGCATCCTGAAGTCGGTATGTTATCCCCCTATTCAGAAGATCCCGAAGGGCATAAACAGTATCTCTGCAAACGTTATCCAGCGGTTTTGGATCTGTTTTTGCGTGGCTTTGCGCCTCGTGCGGTCAAGCGTTACTTTTCAGATCGCATGCAGGAGTATGAGATGCGCTGCGAGATGAACCAGCATGCACTCAGTAAAGAGGCCATGGCCAGTGGTTGTTTCATGTTTGTCAGGCACAGTGTGCTTGATAAGGTGCGAGGATTCTCTCCTGACTTTTTTGTCTATTTCGAAGACTTCGATCTGTCCATAAGAATCGCCAGGCAATCGATCATTGCTTATGTCCCTGAAGTACGGATTGTGCATGGTGGTGGTAATGCTTCAAAGAAAGGGCTGAAACATATTCTGATGTTCGCCAAGTCAGCATTTGTTTTTTATCATATACATGGTTGGCGTTGGGCCTGAGTTTTTTGGTGGGGCATGGCCCCACCCTACGCCTAAACGGAGAGGTCGGGTGGGGCCATGCCCCACCGAGTAGTCAAGTGGATCAACTGGTGAGGGTGGTGGCAAGTTTCGAGGTGCCTGCAGAGGTCCGTTGGATACTGATTATATTCCTATGCCAATATCCGCTCTCCTTACAAGAGAGTTTTTTTGGTGGGGCATGGCCCCACCCTACGCCTAAACGGAGAGGTAGGGTGGGGCCATGCCCCACCGAGTGGTCAAGTCGCTCAACTGGTGAGGGTGGTGGCAAGTTTCAACGTGACTGCAGGGGGTGGTAATGTTACTCCTCAGGATGCAGCTGATGCGCTTCAGCCACTACTTGCTGATAGCTAGCTGGCTACTATCTAGTGTGCTGCACCACACTAGCTATTCATGGCATTTTGAAAATCCGGACACAGTTCGATAGCTCAAGATTTTATGAAATGCCACACCATCCGATTTACTTTGTATTGCCAGATCAGGCCAAATGGTGAAATTTGGTTCTTTGCAGGTGGTTGAACCATAATAGAGATCCGATGAACATTAGACAGAAAGAACTCACAAGTGGCAGTCGTCTGGCTAAAAATATCATCTGGAATCTTGTCAGCGTGCTGGTGCCTTTCCTGGTTGCCATTGTCACTATCCCCATTCTTATTGATGAGATCGGTAAAGAGCGATTTGGTTTGCTGGCGATCAGTTGGATGTTTGTTGGCTATTTCAGTCTTTTTGATTTTGGCCTGAGTCGTGCTCTGAGTGTATTGGTAGCCAAATATCTGGGTGAGGAGCGGGAGTCGGAAATCCCTGGATTGGTCTGGACAGCCCTGACTTTGATGGCAGTGCTGGGGGTGTTTGGGTTTGGGGTGATTCTTATACTCTCCCCCTGGTTGGTGGGAGAGGTACTCAATGTTCCTCCAGCGCTTAAAGAAGAGACACTCAATGCGTTTTATCTTTTGTCCGCGTCGATGCCGTTGGTAATTACAACGGTTGGATTGCGTGGTGTAGTCGCAGCCTATCAGCGCTTTGATCTGCTGACTGCAATCAGAATTCCGATGGGAATGTGGACCTTTCTTGGGCCGGTGGCAGTTCTACCCTTTTCAAACAGTCTCTATCCGATTGTGGCTGTTTTAGTGTTTGGCAGGATGTTGGCTACCATTGCCCATCTGATTCTCATGTTTCATGTCGTACCCGGCATCAGACAACACTATCTGTACGATAAGAAGCAGGTCAGGCCTCTGTTGGGTTTTGGGGGATGGATGACGGTCAGTAATATGGCGGTACCCCTGATGGTGTCAATGGACCGTTTTGTTATCGGTGCGGTGTTGACGGTTACTGCAGTTGCTTTCTATACGACACCTTATGAGATTGTTTCACGATTGCTGGTTATTCCCACCGCTGTTGTTGCGGTTCTGCTGCCTGCTCAGTCGACCACACTGGCGAGAGGGGGAGGGATGGATCGGCAACACTCGGCGCGACTGTTCGATAAAGGGCTCAGTTATATCTCCATTGCACTGTTTCCACTGATTATGGTGATTATCGCTTTCTCATTTGACGGACTGAATTTGTGGGTGGGGCAGGAGTTTGCTGAGAATGGCTATCTGGTGATGCAATGGCTGGGTGTTGGTGTGTTCTTCTATGGCATGTCACTGGTTCCATTTTCTCTGGTGCAATCAGCCGGCTATCCACAGTGGTCTGCCAAGCTACATTTGTTGGAGCTGCCCCTCTACCTGGCAGGACTCTGGTGGGCGCTATCTGAATTCGGTATTTTAGGTGCTGCAATAGTGTGGACAATCAGAGCCTTTGTAGATGCCTTGGCACTATACGTCATGGCCCTGTTACTGATTCCTGAGTGTCGTGCTTCTACAAAGCGGTTTGCCTTGGCACTGCTTGCTGCAGTCACTCTATTTTTACTCGCCGCTCAACTTGAAGCTTTTTACATTAAGGCGCTCTTCACCTCAGTTACACTGCTGTTGTTCAGTTTCATGGTTTGGCGCTATGTTTTCGAAAATAGTGAACGTGCCTGGGTTCTGCGTGCGTTGCATGTGGAGCGTGTGGAGCGGGCAGAGTGAAACTATTCTTCAGGCACAGACAGGCTGAATACGACATACTTAGTCGCCGGGTCAATTACTGGCTCTAGATAGATAAAGTGGTTCCCTAACAATGAAACATCAACTTCTGCTCTTTGTTGTCAATGACGCCGGTTTTTTTCTCTCGCACCGGCTTCCTCTGGCAATTGCTGCCCGTGAAAGGGGGTATAGAGTCGCGGTGGCCACGCCTGAAGGTGATGGGGTTGAGCAGATCGAGGCTGAGGGTTTTCGACACTATGCTGTCTCTCTGAGTCGTAGTGGGGCAAATCCACTTGCTGAAATTAAAACCATCCGGGGTTTATATAGACTCTATAGCAGCTTGCAGCCGACGCTGGTTCATCATGTCACAATCAAACCCGTGCTTTATGGCACCCTCGCGGCACGTATCGCTAAAGTGCCTGCGGTGGTGAATGCTATCTCAGGACTTGGTTTTGTTTTTCTTGCCCGGGGTTGGTTCAGCTCATTTGCCAGGGCTGCGGTTTTAAACAGCTACCGTTGGCTTTTTTCCCGTGAGCGTCTTTGGGTTATTGTGCAGAACCAGGATGACTACCACTATCTTCTTGATGAGGGGTGCCTTAGTCAGGAGAAAATTGAATTGATAAGAGGTTCAGGAGTCGATCTGATCCAGTTCAAGATGAGTCCTGAGCAGAGTGGGGTGCCTTTAGTGGTGCTGCCTGCGCGTATGCTTTGGGATAAGGGTGTTGGAGAATTTGTCGCTGCGGCGCAGAAACTGCACGCAAGAGGTGTCAAAGCACGCTTTGCCCTGGTTGGTGGTATCGACCCAAGTAATCCCAAATCGGTTTCGGCGAAGAAGCTGGCTGAATGGGCCCGAGAGCATGATGTTGAGTGGTGGGGAAATCGTCAGGATATGTCTGCGGTTTTTCGTTGTGCCAACATCATCTGCCTGCCCTCCTACAGAGAGGGATTGCCAAAGGTGTTGCTGGAGGCCGCATCGAGTGGTCGCGCAATAGTCACTACGGATGTTCCGGGCTGTCGTGAAGTGGTGGTTGATGGGGAGAATGGTCTATTGGTTCCTGCGCGGCAGAGTGAGCCGTTGGCCGATGCTCTGTTTAAATTGATCGATCAGCAAGATCTTCGGCAGAGCATGGGTGAGAAAAGCAGGCTGATGGCTGAGGCCGAGTTTTCAATTAACACGGTGGTCGAACAGCATATGTCGATCTATCAGAAGGCATTGGAGTCATGAAAAAGGTATTGGTCACTGGGGCCAGTGGCTTTGTGGGCACTCAACTCTGCCCCTTTCTGATCAGTCAGGGATATGATGTGCGGGCCGGGATGCGCGAGAAAAAAACTGATTGGACGATCTGTGAGCAGGCGGTGTTAGGTGAGATCACAGCTGCCACTGATTGGCGCAAGGCGCTTGAGGGTGTCGATGTAGTGGTTCATTTGGCCGGGCGCGCCCATGTGATGCGGGAATCCACGGGTGATCCCTTAACCTTGTTCCGCAAGGTGAATGTGGAGGGTAGTCGTAGTTTGGCGCGTCAGGCAGCTGAGGCTGGGGTGAAACGTCTGATCTATTTGAGCAGTATCAAGGTCAATGGAGAACGAAGCACTGACCATCCATTGGCCGCTGATGATCCTGCGGCGCCGGAAGATGCCTATGGGCAATCTAAATGGGAGGCTGAGCAGCTATTGAGGGAGATAACCGCAGAAGCGGATATGGAGTTGGTGATTCTGCGTCCGGTGTTGGTCTATGGGCCTGGCGTTAAGGGAAATATGCAGAGCCTTGTGGGTTGGATTCGCAAAGGCCTGCCCCTGCCTCTGGGGCGAGTTGAAAACCGCCGTAGCCTGGTCAGCATTGAAAACCTGCTCGACTTTATTGCCATCAGCCTGGATCACACCGGGGCGGCCGGTGAGGTATTTTTAGTTGCGGATGGTGAGGATCTTTCCACGCCGCAATTAATCCGCAAGCTTGCCCAGGCCATCGGAGTTACTCCGCGCCTGATTCCAGTGCCTATGATGTTGTTACGTCTATTGGGAGAAGTGACTGGCCGCTCATCTGCTATTGACCGCCTATGCGGAAATCTACAGGTCGATATCAGTAAAAACAGAAGGGTGTTGGGTTGGACGCCTAAAGTTACCGTTGAGGCGGCGCTGAAGGAAATGGTAAGGCAGTCGAATTGATGGCGCGTTATGTGGAATGGTTCTACTTGGCTGGAGTGGTGTTTATCCTCTCCGTACTCTTGACCTGGGTGCTACGCTACTATGCTCTACAGCGTGGTTTGATGGACAATCCAAACAGCCGTAGCTCACATCTGACAGCAACCCCCCGTGGGGGCGGGCTTGCTTTTGTGCTGATCTTTTTGGCTCTGCTGCTATGGGCGAAGCGCTTCTATACAGGCAGCTTGCAGGGTATTGCGCCTCTCGATATGGTGTTGCTTGCCGGTGGTGGAGTGGTGGCGTTGATCGGATTTATCGATGACCACAGAGATCTCTCGGCCCGTTTACGAATCCTGGTTCATTTCGCTGCGGCTGGGTTAGCGATCTGGCTGGTGGGAACGCCACCGCTCTCCCTCGGGAGCTGGATTGTAGCTGAGAGTTGGTGGCTCAGTGTACTGTTTGTGCTGATGCTGGTCTGGCTGTTGAATCTCTATAATTTCATGGATGGTATCGATGGCATAGCCAGTATGCAGGCGATCACTGTGCTCAGTAGCGCCTCGTTAATTCTTATCCTGAATAGTGCTGAGCAACAGATTGTTCTGTGGTTGATGCTGCTTGCCACGGGTGTGGCCGGTTTTTTGGTATGGAACTGGGCACCTGCAAAAATTTTTATGGGGGATGCAGCCAGTGGTTTCTTGGGTTTCTCTCTAGGTGTGTTCGCCTGTTTCAGTGCGATTCACTATCCCATCGCCTTCTGGAGTTGGATAATTCTGTTGGCTCTTTTCATAGCAGATGCAAGCTGGACACTGGGCGTGAGGGCGTTGAATGGGGAGAAATGGTATCAACCTCATGCCAAACACGCCTATCAGATCGCAGCAAGATACCGTCAGGCACAGCTTGAAGCGGATGGATTGGCGCCAGAGCAGGCCCGTGCCGGGGCCCATAAATGGGTCGTCTTGCTGGGGTTGCTGATCAATTTGCTCTGGTTGACCCCTTTGGCCTGGCTCGCCTCTTTTAAGCCGGTTTATGGGGTTCTTCTGGTGGTGGTGGCCTATATGCCTCTATTTTTCATGGCGTGGCGAGTGGGGGCGGGAAAATCCCGCTGATCTTATTTTTCATCTCTCACTCTTGCATAGGCTGATACTTGCCCTGTGCAGAATCACTAATCCCGGATATTCGATCGAGGCTCAGACTCCAGTTTTCTCAATCGATACTGTACCTCTTCAAGCAGCTTTCTGTTGACGCTCAACAGATCAGCAATAAATGCCACTAAAAAAGTCTGGAAGCCAATACCCATCATGACACCAGCCAGGACGACAGATTGAATATGTCCTGAGCCATCTCCTGTCAGGTAGTAGTAGAGATATCGTAATCCGAGCACCATTCCCAAGCTGAACAGCACAAGGCCGATCGCCAGGAAAAAGCGAAAAGGTTTGTAGACGACAAAGATTCTGAGAATGGTGATGATCGATTTCTTAATGTAGCTGCTGATGCTCTTTACCAGCTTCGAGGGTCTCAGGTCCTCATTGACCTCAACAGGTACAGAGGTAACGGCCATCTGTTTCATACCGGCCTGGATGATGGTTTCCAGGGTATAGGTATATTCATTGAAAACGTTCAGTTTCATCGCCGCCTCACGGCTGAAGGCGCGAAAACCGCTGGGCGCGTCGGGGATGTCGGTGTGGCTGACCTTGCGCACTACGCTACTGCCCAGGTGCTGCAACATCTTCTTTGTAAAGGAAAAATGTTCGATCATATGGATAGGGCGGGCGCCAATGACCATGTCCGCCTTGCCATCGACAATGGGTTTGGTTAAGTCGGGTATATAGCTGGCATTGTACTGATTGTCGGCATCCGTATTGACGATGACATCTGCGCCTTGCTTTACGCAGGCATCCAGCCCCAGCATGAAGCCTCTGGCCAGCCCCTGGTTTTTGGTATATCCCACCACATGGTCAACCCCGTTTTCCAACGCCACTTTGCGCGTATCGTCTGAGCTGCCATCGTCAATTATCAACCATTCAACCTGATCGAAACCGGGCACCTCTCGGGGCAGCTCTGCCAGTGCTACCGCCAGGGTTTGTTCTTCGTTATAGCAGGGAATCTGTATTATCAGCTTCATTAATTAAGCTCTTGCTGGTTTTAATTATCAGTTCTTGTGCAATGGGTCATAGCGCAGTACAGATCAGTTTTACAACTCATTCCGGCGAGCGCAGGCTTCGGGGCAATCTCTTGCGAATGTATACCACTAAGAAAGCTTGGGTTAATTTTGCCCTGATTTAACGATATTCTTAATCTCAGTGCTAATAGTAACACTTGTTGATACGAATGCATGAGTCAGTTGATGTTTGGGGCAGGGTAGCTGAAGTCAGATGCTTTTGTCAGCTAAGGCTTTGTTGCTGCACGATAAAATTTCTTGTCATAAAGAATTGCCAAGAGATTGTTGGTAGAGGCCAATTCGTTGAATTGGGGGCGCCAGGGTATTAAACAATGATGAGGCCCGCTTAATTTACGCCTGAATGGCTGATTTTTATGCCGGCGTTTTCTCTCTCCCGGCTTAATGAATCATTGTTAAATTTGGTGACCTGTATGGCAAAAGTTACATTCTTTTATGAATTCACGGACATAATGGGAAAAGTTCTAGCCATTTGTGCCGTTAAGAGTGAACAGGTCACAGGCGAGTAGTATGTCCACCATTTCACAAGATAATTTAAAACGCTTTCAGCAAAGTCTCAGACGGGTAAGCCAGAAAGAGGGTTTTTACGAGAGCTTTTATGAGTATTTCATTGCTCAGTCGGACGAAATGGCGAAGATTTTTCATAATCGCAATATGGCTCAACTGATACATAAACTTAAAGAGACGCTGCAAATGGTGGACGATGTAGTGGCGGGGAAGCCTGGCGTGGTGCTCTATATGGAGATGCTCGGCCGCATTCATACCCGTCTTAAGGTTGAGCGCCGACATCTGGATATGTGGACAGATGCGCTGATGAGCACGGTGAAGTCCTACGATGATGAGTATGACAGTCAGGTTCATGCGGCATGGATCGAGGCGATCGAAATGGTTACCAGCTTCATGTATCCGCAAGAGGAACAGGTCAACCTCGCAGCCATGCAATAATCATTTAGCAACGAATTTACCGAGCACCACACTAGAGCTCTTTCTGTCCGAAGCTGGCTGGGGTATCCTTCCGCGATTGTAGTTTTCAATCTTAATTCGGGCCTGACCATGCAGAATCAATACGATCCAGCCACCCTGGAGGCTGAGGTCCAGTCATACTGGGTAAACAGCAAAACCTTCGAAGTCACCGAGGATCCGGAGAAGGAGAAATTCTATTGTCTCTCCATGTTCCCCTATCCCAGCGGCAAGCTCCATATGGGGCATGTGCGCAACTACACCATCGGTGATGTCATCGCTCGCTATCAGCGTATGTTGGGAAAAAATGTCCTGCAACCCATGGGGTGGGATGCATTTGGTCTTCCCGCAGAGAATGCCGCACTGAAAAACCGGGTAGCCCCTGCTGGATGGACATACGAAAATATAGACTACATGAAGCAGCAGCTGAAACGGCTCGGCTTCGGCTATGACTGGCAACGTGAACTGGCGACCTGTCAGCCTGAATACTACAAATGGGAGCAGTGGCTATTCACCGAGCTCTACAAAAAAGGGCTGGTGTATAGAAAGCATGCGGTAGTCAATTGGGATCCGGTTGATCAGACGGTTCTGGCCAACGAACAGGTGATCGATGGTCGGGGTTGGCGTTCAGGCGCTTTGGTAGAGCGTCGCGAAATCCCTCAGTGGTTCATCAAGATCACCGAATATGCCGATGAGCTGCTGGAGGAGATTGACCGGCTTGAGGATTGGCCCGACCAGGTACGAACCATGCAGCGTAACTGGATAGGTCGCTCCTTTGGCGTACAGATGGATTTCGGCATCGAGGGAGGTGATGATCTTTTGACGATCTATACCACCCGCCCGGATACCCTGATGGGTGTCACCTATGTGGCGGTAGCGGCTGAGCATCCTCTGGCGTTGCGCGCTGCAGAACAGAATCCGGCACTGGCCGAATTTATCGAAGAGTGCCGCCAGGGTGGCACTTCCGAAGCAGAACTGGAGACAATCGAGAAAAAGGGCATGCTGCTTGGTATCAATGCGGTCCATCCAGTAAGTGGCGAGCTTGTGCCTGTCTATGCAGCCAATTTCGTATTGATGACCTATGGTACCGGTGCCGTGATGGCAGTACCTGGACATGATGAACGGGATCACGCCTTTGCTCGAAAATATGGTATCCAGATCAAACAGGTCATTCAGCCAAAGGATGGCTCAAGTCTGGATATTCAAGCCGAGGCCTATACCGAAAAGGGTGTTTTAATGGATTCCGGGCCGTTCAGTGGTCAGACTTCCGAGGATGCCTTTGAGACTATCTCTGAGTGGCTGCAGGCCAGGGGTAAAGGGGGTAAGAGTAAAAATTATCGTCTGCGGGATTGGGGTGTTTCCCGTCAGCGATACTGGGGCGCGCCGATCCCGATGATTCATTGTGATCACTGCGGTATTGTGCCAGTGCCTCTGAAAGACCTGCCGGTACGATTACCCGAAGATATCGTCTACGACGAAAACACCATCAATCCGATCAAGGACAATCCCGAGTTCTCTGCCTGCAGTTGCCCTGAATGCGGTGGAGATGCCCAGCGGGAGACCGATACCTTCGACACCTTTATGGAGTCGAGTTGGTACTATGCCCGCTACACCAGTCCTGGTGCTGACAAGATGCTGGATCAGCGTGCTGACTACTGGTTGCCTGTGGATCAGTATGTCGGAGGTATAGAGCATGCCGTTTTGCATCTTCTGTATGCCCGTTTCTACCACAAACTGATGCGTGATGCGGGCCTGGTAAAGAGTGATGAGCCTTTTACACGTCTGCTGACACAAGGCATGGTTGTGGCCGATACCTACTATCGTGACCAGTCAGATGGGAGTAAGCACTGGTACAACCCGACTGAGGTTGATGTCAGTTGTGATGATAAGGGACGCCCTCTGAGTGCCACACTCAAGGAGGATGCCGGGTCTGTGGAGATTGGTGGCATTGAAAAGATGTCGAAGTCGAAGAACAACGGTGTCGATCCCCAGACGCTCATCGACCGCTACGGCTCAGATACGGTCAGGCTCTATACCATGTTCACCTCTCCCCCGGATCAATCCCTGGAGTGGAGTGATGATGGTGTGGAAGGGGCTTATCGTTTTATAAAGCGTCTGTGGGCGCTGGCAGAGACCAGTCAGGATCAACTCTCCCAACCTGTAGCTGCGGATATCGATTATGACGATAGCCAGAAAGAGGCACGAAGAGAGCTGCATGAGCTGTTGAAAAAGGCGCTCTATGACTATCAGAGGCAGCGTTTCAATAATGTGGTTTCAGCCTGCATGGGAATGACCAACATTCTCTATAAACTGGGAGATTCAAGCGCAGACCTGGCAATTGTCAAAGAGGGGCTCTCCCTGGTATTGAGGCTGTTGGCGCCGATAGCACCCCACGTCACCCACCATCTATGGGGAGCACTGGGTTTTGGTGAAGAGATACTTGAGAGTGAGTGGCCACAACCCGATGAGCAGGCACTGAAGCAGGAGAGTCTGCCATATGTAGTGCAGGTCAATGGTAAGGTGCGTGCCACCATACAGGTAGCTGCAGATGCAGATAAATCGGCCGTTGAAAAGATCGCCCTCGAGAATGAGAATGTGAAGCGATTCATTGGCGACAGCACAGTCAGAAAAGTGATTGTGGTGCCAAATAAACTGGTCAATGTTGTTGCTAAATAAGCTCATTATGCGAGGTAGGGTCAGCAGCTGCATAGTCGGGGCTGTTTTGCTTGTTTTGCTGAATGGTTGTGGATTTCACCTGAAGGGCTACGCGCAACCGTCCGCAGCACTGAACGGCCTCTACATAGTCGGCGGTAATGAGCAGCAGACGCTTGCAGGCGTATTGCAGAGTGATCTGCTGGCCGGAGGAGTGATTCTGGCAGCAGATAAAGCCTCGGCAAAATACGCCTTTCAGGTGCTTCAGGAGAAGTTCTCAAGCCGGGTTCTCTCTGTAGATGCCAATGGCAAGGCCCTGGATAATGAACTGCGTCTTCAAGCCAAAGTCCGGCTCACCTCTCCCGGCGTCGGTAACAAGCCCCATGAAGAGCAGTTGCAGCTGGTCAGGCAGCTCAGTTTCAGTGGTAGCGACGAACTTGGCCAAAGAAATGAAACAAGATTAATGAAGAGCGATATGCGTCGGGATTTATCGGCGCAGATCATTCGGCGGCTGGAAGCCGGGTTAAGATAGTGGTTAACCTTCAAGTAGGATGTTTTGAACTCTTACCTGCAGCCATCGACACTGAGGATGAAATGGCACGATTACTTGCCGACAACTGCTCATGAGACTTCGCAACGATCAACTCACTGCACAATTGAAACGCAATTTGGCGCCTGTCTATCTGCTCAGCGGGGACGAGCCTCTGCAAATGATGGAGGCCACAGATGAGATTCGATCGGCGGCCCGGGATCAGGGGTATACCGAACGGGAGGTATTGGATCAGGGTAGTGGTTTCGATTGGTCAGCACTCAATGTGGCCGCTGAAAGTCTCTCTCTGTTTGGGGATCGTCGCATTTTGGAGTTACGTCTGAGCAGTGCCAAGCTGGGTGCTGAAGGGGGCAAGGCGTTGACTGCATATTGCCAACGTCCAGCAGAGGATACGGTGCTTTTGGTCACCCTTCCGAAGCTGGAAAAGGTGCAGATGAAAAGTAAGTGGCTGCAAGCCGTTGAACAACTGGGGGTGGTTATCCAGGTCTGGCCGGTAGAAGGGGGACGCCTGATTCCCTGGATAGAGCAACGTCTGCGCAAGGCCGGTCTGGTACCTGAAACAGGTGTGGTTGAGATGTTGGCAGATCGGGTTGAAGGTAATCTGCTTGCGGCCAGTCAGGAGATTGAAAAGCTCTTACTGCTGCAGGGTGAAGGGATCATCACTCAAGAGCAACTGGCCCGCTCAGTTGCCGATAGCGCCCGTTTCGATGTGTTTGGTTTTCTTGATACCTTAATGGTTGGAGAGGCAGCCAAAGGACTTCGTATGCTTTCTGCACTCAAGGCGGAGGGGGTGGCAGCGCCAGTTGTATTATGGGCATTCAGTCGTGAGATTCGTATGCTGGCAGAAATGGCCTGTGAATTAGAGCAAGGGCAAAACACAGCTCAGGTTATGGCAGCCTTCAGAGTTTGGGAAAAACGTAAACCAATTGTGAAAAAGGCGCTTTCCAATGGCCGTTCTCCGTATTGGCAGAACCTACTCATTAAGTGTTCAGAAGCTGATCAGGCGATCAAAGGTATTCGCAGAACTGATCCCTGGCTTGTATTGAAAAACCTGGCTCAAGGCGTTTCTGGTATTGCATGCTTGTGATGAGCTGCACAACCTTTGTTAAGAACTTAATGCCTGGGAAAGCTGTTCCTTTTCATTTGTGACTTCTGTCACCCAATTTTTTTCGTCGTCGTTGTCTCATCCCGTACAGAGGCCTCAATCAAGAGGGCTTTGATTTGAGAAAATATCATTAAAAGGAGATCGATGATGAAAACTATGACTATGAAAAAGATTATTGTAGGTTTGGCTGCGGCAGGTTTTTTTGCAGCGGTTAATGCTGCAGAAGAGGGCGCATTCACCAAACTTGACGCTAATGCTGATGGTTATATCTCAGCCGAAGAGTCCACAGCTGATGAAGGACTCTACAAGGAATGGGCTAAGGTAGATGCCAATGCTGACGGTCAGGTAGATGCTGCTGAATTCAGTGCATTCGAGTCTGCACCTCAGGCTCAGTAATTGAACAACTCATATTGAGTTGATGGTGGAATGCCGGTGACCAGATAGTTCTGGTCGCTGGATTGTCACAGGGATTTGATGACTAATAAATTGACCCGAAATCCACAATTTACCTGAACCCTGTTAGGGAATTAAAATTGTGGAACTGTGATTCCTGTCACCGCAATAAGAGCCCATGCGGTGTCATATTTGGGTCACCAGAGGATCCACGTTGTTGATACGGACCTTTGGCCAAACTAAATATAATTCGTTAAGGAGAACATGATGAAAACTAAAACCATGAAAATGGCCGCAATGGCATTGGTTACAGCTGGATTTATCACCACTGCAGTAGCCGGTGAGGATGTCTTCACAGCATTGGATGCTAACGCTGATGGAACAATCTCTTCAGAAGAAGCGACTGCAAATGAAGCCCTATACAAAGGCTGGGAAGCTGCTGATGCTAATCAGGATGGCAGTGTTGATGCGGCTGAGTTCAGCGCATTTGAAGCCAGCGCTATGCCTGAAGGTAAATAATATAGCTTGAAATTGGCACCCCTAGTTAGGGGTTGAAATACCAGCGGCCAACTGTGTTGGTTGGTCACTGGTAGCCATTTCAGTCAGATTGCAATTGCTCAATTGAAGTTGGGGAGGCTCGGCGGAAAAAGTGAACGGAGCTGTCTTCAACAGTGCGCTCAAACCGAGAATCTGCCGTGTTTTACCAGGAAATACAGCTACTTCAACCTCTTCCAATAGGCATTTTTCTCCAATAAGCACATCGGACACGGTGTATACAGGTACCTGCATTTCTGCTCCGTTAGCCAGTACCCCCCTCAGATCTCGAAGATAGCGTGGGTTACCCACCGTTCTCAATTCAGCCAGTGTCGATTCATTAATGGTCATATAGCTCGAGCCGGTATCGACCATAAACTCGGATGCCGCCATGCTGCCGATTTTTCCTGAGATATAGAAGGTGTTAGCGCCTTTTGAGTGCATAGGAATATCGAACACAAACTGCTCTGCCCAGAGTTGTCCGGCATATCCAATTAGCATTACTGCACATAGTGTGACTTTGTTCATTGTTTCAGGACCGTTATTTCATCGGCTGGTTGCTTACTACTAAGATCGGTAGAAATGGGCCGAACTTTAAATGTTTTGGTTATCGGTCGTGATATTTATTCCCGTGTAAGATACGAGGTATATCTCTTTTCTGGATTCACAATGAGCAGATCAACGGCATTTCACATCGATTTTTTGTTAAAACCTAAAAAATCAGTTGACCGCTCCATTCTAATAGCAGGTACTAGATTTTGAAGAAAATAGCTACAATTCACATGGTCACCATTTGGGTGAATCATGCTAAAGCATGAATTGCACGATTGTGGCGGCGCATGGCTTCGTTGCGCGCCGTGCAGGGAGGCACAAGTGTCGCGGCACAGGGATGTGCAAGAGTGACCCTTGCCCTGCACCACCACAAGCGCATACTTCACGCTGCCCAACTGATCTTTTTAGGTTAAAGTAATCAAAGCAATTCAGTAGAAAATGAGTTAAAAAAACAATGCTAGACAATAATATCTCCGACGTTGCCAGCTATATGGCTGGACTGGGTCAGCAGGCTCGTCTTGCCTCACGCACTCTGGCCGGAATACCAACAGCCAAAAAGAACAGTGCGCTTGAGGAAATAGCTGCTGAACTCGATAGAGCCAGAGATGGCTTAATGGTTGAGAATGAAAAGGATCTGCTCAATGGCAGGGAAAAAGGGCTCGACAGCGCCCTCTTGGATCGCTTGGAGCTGACTACAGCACGAATCGACAGCATGATCGAAGGTGTCCGTCAGATCGCAGCGTTGTCCGATCCGGTTGGTGAGATATTTGATATGAAATACCTGCCCAGCGGTATCCAGGTTGGGCGGATGAGAGTCCCTCTGGGGGTCGTCGGAATCATCTACGAGTCACGTCCGAATGTGACTGCCGATGCGGCTGCACTCTGCCTCAAGTCTGGAAATGCTGCGCTGCTGAGAGGCGGTTCAGAAGCCTATTACTCTAACCAGGCGATTGCCAAATGCATCAATAGTGCACTACGCAAGACAGGGTTGCCGGAAGCGGTGGTACAGGTCGTAGCGACGACTGATCGTGCAGCGGTAGGGGAGATGATTGCCATGCCGGAATATGTGGATGTCATTATTCCCCGGGGCGGAAAAGGATTGATCGAACGTATCAGCCGGGATGCCCGGGTGCCTGTAATCAAGCATCTGGACGGTATCTGCCATGTCTACGTTGACGATCAGGCTGATCTCACAAAAGCCTACGATGTCGCGATGAATTCGAAAACACATCGATATGGTACCTGTAACACCATGGAGACCCTGCTGGTGGCCGAGGGAGTGGCTGAGGATATTCTATCTAAACTCGCCCCATCTCTGGCAGAAAAGGGTGTAGAGCTTCGTGGTTGTTCCAAGAGTTGCAATCTGATCAAGAGCTGCATAGCAGCAACCGAAGAGGATTGGGATACGGAATATCTGGCGCCGATACTATCGATCAAGGTGGTTGATGGTCTGGATCAGGCGATTGAACATATCAATACACACAGCTCTCAACATACCGATGCGATAATCACGGAGAACTACACCCGAGCCAGACGATTTCTCACAGAAGTCGATTCCAGCTCTGTCATGGTGAATGCATCAACACGGTTCGCCGATGGATTTGAATATGGCTTAGGCGCTGAAATCGGCATCTCAACCGACAAGTTCCATGCCCGCGGGCCAGTCGGGTTGGAGGGGCTGACGTCGGTGAAATATATTGTTCTGGGTGACGGACATATCCGAAGCTGAAGCAGATGATAGGCATCTTTGGTGGTACCTTCGACCCCATACACTATGGGCATCTGCGCACTGCACTTGATGTGATGCAGGCAATAGATCTGGAGCAGATTCGATTTATTCCCCTGCATGGCCCGGTTCACCGTAATCCTCCCCAGGCCTCGCCTGGATTGAGACTGCAGATGGTTGAAGCCGCGATCGCCGGGCAGCAAGGTTTTGTTGCTGATGATCGAGAATTAAAGCGAGCGGGGCCATCCTATACAGTAGATACACTCCTGGATTTACGGGAGGCTTTTCCGCATCAGACCCTCTGTTTGTTGATGGGTATGGATGCGTTTAATGGTTTTTCCAACTGGCATCGGCCAGATGAAATTCTACAATTGGCTCACCTGATTGTGATGAAAAGGCCAGGTGAAGATCAGTTGTCCTTAGCCTCTCAGAGCCTTCTGAAAAAAGCCCAAGTCCATGATAAATCAATGGTTAATCGGCGCTCCTCCGGGGTGATCCTGTTACAGACAGTGACCCAGCTTGATATATCGGCCACGAATATCCGCACTATGCTGAGTCAGGGCAAGCTGCCCCGGTACCTTATGCCTGAAGCGGTTATTGAGCTGATTTTAGCGCAAGGCCTGTATGAAAATTGATTGAGAGCTGGGGTATGTTGAGTTGAAATGGTGTGGAAATCGGCGTTTTCAGCCTATTTCCAGGCTATTCCTGTGAAGATCATAGAAAATTATTCCCCTCAATGGGTTATGATAGCTGTTATCAACCGGTCATTAGACAAAGCAACCGATATGGGACTCAATGCAGACAGAAGCACTTAGAGACATCGTTCTGGAAATCCTTGACGATATGAAAGCAAAGGATGTTGTGGTACTGGATGTACGTGGAAAAACCAGCATAACCGACATCATGATCATCGCCAGTGGAACCTCGGATCGTCACGTGAAATCGATTGCACAGAGTGTCGAGTTCAAGGCAAAGCAGTCAGGTGAAATGCCACTGGGAACAGAAGGGGTGGCGGATGGTGAGTGGGCGTTGGTGGATCTGAATGGCGTAGTGGTGCATGTCATGTTGCCAAAGGTACGCGATTTTTACCATCTGGAGCGGCTCTGGTCACTGGATGAACCTCAGAGTAAAAATCAAAACCTGGAATCAAACTGATAATCTGAATGGATCGGTTCGACCGAATCTTTGAACTCAATAGGATTTTCCAGGCAGCCCGCTATCCGGTCTCCCGTCAGCGGTTAGAGCAGGAACTGGAGTGTTCCAGGGCTACTGTGAAGCGTCTTATTGAAGAGATGCGGCTCTATTTGAATGCACCGATCGTCTACGATCGAAAACAAAATGGCTATCGATACGATGCCGCTGAAAGCGAGATGTATCAGCTGCCTGGCCTCTGGTTCAATGCCTCTGAGCTGCAGGCGCTACTGACAGTTCAACAACTGCTTGCAGATATTCAGCCCGGTCTGCTCGATAACCACCTTCAGCCCCTGCGGCGTAAAATTGACCAGCTATTGAGTCGCCAGCCTGGACAGGCTGAACCCCTATCCCGCCATATTCGCCTGTTAAAAGCGGCTGCACGTCCCGCCGGCCCGCATTTAACGCTTTTTGCCTCTGCATTGTCTGCCGGGCATCGTGTCGACTTTAAATATTACAATCGTGGCACAGACGATTTTACTCAGCGGCAAGTCTCTCCCCAGCGCATGACACTCTATAGGGATAACTGGTATCTCGATGCCTGGTGTCATTTGCGTGATGGTTTACGTACCTTTGCCTTGGATGCCATGAGTGAGGTAAATGAGTCTCAGCAGCAGTCAATTGAGGTGGATGAGAGCCAACTCGAGGCGCACTTCTCAGAGGCCTATGGCATCTTTTCAGGGCCTGCAAAGCATCAAGCGGTATTGCGGTTCAGTAAACAAAGGGCACGTTGGGTAGCGAATGAGCAGTGGCATCCACAACAAAAGAGTCAATGGCTTGAGGATGGTCGATACGAACTCAGCTTGCCCTACGCCAATCCAGAGGAACTGATTATGGACTTGATGCGTTATGGCGCAGATGTCGAAGTGGTATCCCCTGCTGAATTGCGCAAAGAGATCGAAACACGGTTTCGCCTGGCTGCTGCTGTATATAAGAATTGAATGGACCTGGATGGTAAGTGGCCGCAGAACAAGCCAGGAACCGACGTTCTGTTTAGCCAAGGGTGCCCTTAATTGCTAGAGGCAGTTCAACACTTTTTCATGAGTTGCATGTAGCGACGCAGTGCCTTCTTTCGCTGAGTATGAAGAATCTTGATCTTGGTAGAGAGGCGCTTTCGTTTGCGCTTGTCTTTTTCCTTGGGTAACTCTTTTTTGGCAGCTCGTTCCTGTTTTTTCATCTTTTTCAACAGTTCTGCAATTCGTTCAGGTTTAAGCTTCTTATGGTCGCGATCAAGCAGACGAAATATTTTAGATATTAATTTCTCTGTGGACATGACGTCTACCTCTAGGATGCCGGGTGTCGGCTATATCGCGTTGTCTTTTTACAAGGATGGTCTTCATATAGCTTAAAGTATGTAATAATTATAGTTTAAGTTGTGTTTTCCAGAACACTTGCTAGTTTATAGTAGGTTGTCTCTTTATTAGTTCAGCTTGTTCCTCTGGTGGAAACCGGCGATCTAGTTCTAGAAATAGTTGAGCCTAATACAAGTGAGTGTCATTTGAGGGATCCGCACAACACAGGCAGATTTTTTTAGAAATCCTGGGTCTGTCTGTTCTCTGGGGGAATTTTTGTTATCTAATGCTTGTCAGTAGAAGTCTCTATTTGGCCTGTTGTCACAACCCAAACAGGTTCTACTGCAACTGAGCAAAATCCCGATTCAGGTATTGTGTGGAGTTTCGCTCCAAATGAACGATAAGAACTGTAAGGCTGCCCGTTTATCGTTCCAATCACTACAGGGCTGGGGCGACAGGGTTTTATCAGTTTGGATCCTGTATGTGGCTCTACACTGGGTTTAGTGCTGATATCACTCTATTTTGTTATCTCAGTACTTCTTGTTCTTACCACAACTGCGTTTAACAGATTCAGGTTTTTTGATGGAAGAGTTGAGAACACTATACGACTCCCTGGGGCTTGGGGGAGCGGACTGGGAACTGATACTGCGGATTTGCTTGCAGGTGGTTCTGCTTGGGTTCTCTGCCGTTTTTTCCGGATCTGAGACAGCCCTGTTCTCGCTCAGCAGGATCGACCTTCAAAAGCTCAGACATAGCCGGGACAAACACTCGGAAAATATCCATGCCATGCTCGATGAACCCAGGCGATTGATCATATCGATCCTCTGCGGCAACGAACTGGTGAATATCGCATCAGCTGCAAATATGGCGGCAATCCTCTTATTGTTTGTTTCTGAGCAGGATGTAGGCTGGGTCAATATCCTGATCATGGTACCGCTACTGCTGTTGATTGGTGAGGTTACCCCCAAGACCATCGCTGTCAGCTTCCCGGTTAAATTTGCCACTCGCCTGACTGCCAGAATCCTGCCTCGCTGGATAGTATTGATAACCCCGCTCAGGGAAGTGGTACGTCAGGTGGCAGACCGAATCACAACTCTTGTGGTTGGTGAGGCAATCAGTCGTGAAAATATCCTCCAGGCAGATGAACTGCGCACAATCCTTGAAGAGAGTGAGGAGAGTGGTGTCATTGAAGCCACAGAGCGGGTATTGATCGACAATGTGATCGAAGCATCAGAGACAGATATATCACGAATCATGACGCCTGGTCCTCGTATCAGGTTTCTCGATGCTGATCTGCCGGTACAGGAGTTGATTGAAAAATTCCGTGAGTATCAGCACCCCCGCATTCCTCTCTATCAGGGTCACTGGGACAACGTCATCGGCTTCATCCATTCTGAGGATATTCTGCGATTGATCCAGGGTGGTGGAGATTTGGAGCAGGTCACTCTGGAGATGATCATCAAGCCGGCCCATTTTGTACCACCAACCAAAAAGGTTGATGAGATGTTCGACTATTTCCAGGCACACAATACCCGTGTAGCGATTGTGCTCGGGGAGTATGGTGAGGTGCTTGGTATCGTCACCATGAAGGATGTACTGACCTTCATCTTTGGTGAAATCAGCGGCAAGATGGTTGGGCTTGAATACTATCAGGAAGAGGATGAAAACAGCTATATCGTTCCCGGAGATATGCGCCTGAGTGATTTTTATAACCTGACCAATTTCGATATTGAAGACCCTGTCATGAGTACCATTGGTGGGGTGGCATTCAGACTTTTCGATCGATTGCCCAAAGAGGGTGACAAGGTACGTTATGAAGGTTATGAATTTATCACCAGGGAGGTGACAGGATTACGTATCAGTAAGGTTCAGGTACGCAAAATCGTCTCTGACAGGGAGGCCTCGAGCAAGGAGGAGTTGGAAGAAGTCAATGAAGATGAGGCGCAGCTTGAAACCAATGGAGAGGAGAGCCTAAACGACAGCGAAGATTCGGATCTGGATCTTCACGACGATTCTCTGGATGAGGACTCAGAGCCAGTGGCGGATGAGACAGAGCGAAAGATTGAAGCTAAGGAGGTGAAAGATGAGCTGGAGCGTTGAGTTATTGATCATCGTAATCTTCCTTCTGCTGAAGGGGTTTTTCTCTGGATCAGAGATCGCCATGGTCAATTCGGATAAATTGAAGCTCAGACATCTTGCGAAATTGGGCAATCGTGGTGCAGCACTTGTGTTGAAGCTGTTCAAGACCCCGGATGTGATCCTCGGTACAACCCTGGTTGGAACCAATCTCGCAACTGTCATCATCTCAACCCTGGGAGCTCTGGTCTGCATCGATCTGTTTGGTCCGGCAGGTGATCTGATTTCAGTTCTTCTTTTAACTCCAGTGCTGCTGATTTTCGGTGAGGTGGTGCCAAAGAGTGTATTTCAGCAAGAGGCTGACAGCCTTGTCAGCCGGTTGATTTACGTACTGCGTTTTTTCTCATTTGTCTTCTACCCGGTGATCTTCATTTTTAGTCGCATAGCCAGGCTGGTGACGCGGATAGTTGGCGGCGGCAGCGTACCGCAGAATATGTTCATCACCCGTGAAGAGCTGCGGGTGCTTCTGGATGTATCTGAATCTGCCTCTGATCCTCAGACCATTGATCGTAAGCGTATCAGAAGGATTATCCGTTTCGCTGACACCACAGTAGGCGAGGCGATGATTCCCTTGCCGGATGTGGTCGGTTTTAATGAAGTTCGCCACATGAAAGAGGCGGTGCGATTGGTGATGAAGCATGGTTACAATCGCCTGCCTGTCTATCGCGGAAATATTACCAATGTGAAGGGTATCCTGACTTTGGATACCTGGGATCTGATGCAACCTGATCTGGACAGTCGTCCGATCTCCGATTTCATCAGTCCTGTGCTCTACCTGTCGCCACGACAGACCATCGACCGTGCCTTGCCGATGTTGCAGGCCCGCGAGGATCACATGGCGGTTGTAGTGGATGAGTTTGGTTCAGCGGTAGGTATTTTGACCATGGAAGATGTCTTCGAAGAGGTGGTTGGTGAAATTGATGTTGGCTATGATTTCGATGAGTACCATCCGAAGCGGCGTCTCTATATTGAGCATGAGAGTGAAAACTCGCACCTGCTCAGTGGCCGTACACCCATCTCGGAGATTAACGATATTCTTCATGTACAGTTTTCAGTAGAAGAGGCTTTGACCATTGGAGGTTTGGTGGTGAGTCGGATTCGTCATATCCCTGTTGAGGGGGATTGCGTTGAGGAGCAGGGGCACCGTATCACTGTTATCGAAGCAGATGAACGCTCAGTGGTCAAAGTTAGAATCGAGCGTCTTACCTGAGTATCAAGCGAAAATCATGCACCTGAATCGGATCGAAGAATTCAGATAGATTTGGCTTATTTAAGCGCTGGTCTAAAATTGGTTAATCAATAGATCGCTTTTGACAACCCTGGCTTAAGCCTGGGTTGTCAAAAGCGTATGTTGTAAACCACTCTATTTTTAAGAATATGGCTTCGCCAGGGATACAACACTCCTACAGCTTGATTTTAATAGTTGTATCGGCCTGTTGTTGAATGAGATGTAACTATGTTTTCTAAAATGATCTGGCAATTTAACGATTTGAATCCAAAGCGATTATTACTGCTCTTTCTATGTGGTGTGATGGCTTTTTTTGCACTCCCGGTATTTGCGGCTTCAGCTGCCGAACAGAACATCGAATGGGGTGTTATGGGCATGAAGCTGTTTGGTGGGCTTGCCCTCTTTCTATTTGGCATGGAGCAGATGGCCGATGCTCTAAAGGCAGTTGCTGGCGAGCGAATGAAGGGCATTCTCGCAAAGTTGACCAGCAATAAGGTTATGGGGGCTGCAACAGGTGCCTTTGTTACTGCGATAATTCAATCCTCATCTGTGACAACCGTGCTTGTGGTTGGATTCATTACCGCAGGATTAATGACCTTCTCTCAATCGATTGGGGTCATCATGGGGGCCAACATTGGCACCACGATTACCGCCCAGATTGTCGCTTTCAAGGTGACCAAAGCGGCCTTGCTGATGATTGGTGTCGGATTCAGCATGTTGTTTATCTCCAAGCAAGATCGCATCAAACAGTATGGCGGCATGATCATGGGTTTGGGGCTTGTGTTTTTCGGTATGAGTGTCATGAGTGACGCTATGAAGCCGCTCAGGACCTACCAGCCCTTTTTGGATCTGATGATCAGTATGGAGAGTCCGATGATAGGGATTCTCGTCGCAGCAGCTTTTACCGGATTGATTCAATCCTCCTCAGCAACGACAGGTATTGTCATCGTTATGGCCAGTCAGGGGTTTATAACCCTGCCCGCAGGAATAGCACTGGCTTTTGGTGCGAATATCGGCACCTGCGTCACAGCAATGCTTGCTTCAATTGGCAAGCCCAGGGAAGCAGTACGTGCAGCAATGGTGCATGTAATTTTTAATGTGTTGGGTGTAGTTCTTTGGATCATGTTTATACCTCAACTGGCAGAGTTCGTGGTCTCATTTTCTCCATCACATCCAGAGCTCTCAGGTATTGAACGTCTGGGGGCAGAGACCCCTCGCCAGATTGCAAACGCCCATACACTATTCAATATCGCCAATACTCTGATATTTATCTGGTTCACATCCCAATTTGCCAGAGTAGTCGAATACTTGATTCCTGAGCGTCTGATTGAGGAGGAGGGAATCGCTGTCAGTGCAAAATATCTGGATGAAGAGTTGTTGAGTACACCTTCATTGGCTTTGGATCGAGTTCGCCTTGAAGTACTGCATATGGGGGAGAAGGTGCAAGCCATGCTTAACAGGATAATGCCGGCGATCATCAGCGGAAGTCGTGAGTCACTGGATGCTGTGGCTCAACTGGATGATGAGGTGGATATCCTGTATGAGCAGATCCTCGACTATTTAGGCAGAATCAGTAAACAGAGCCTGTCAGACAATCAAACGGACGAACTGCTGAGTTTGATGGAGGCTGTTGGTGACCTCGAAAATATAGGTGACACCATAGAAACGAATCTGGTAGCCCTTGGGCATGAGCGTATCAAGGTTGGGTTCTCTATCAGTGAACCGACTAGAATTGTATTACAGGAGTTTCACCGGGTGATTGTAAGATCGGTTGATGGTGCCATTCAATCGGTATCCCAGATCAATACTGAGGTCGCCCATGCGGTTGTGGCTATGAAGGACGAGATTACGGCTTTGGCCAGTTCTGCGACACAGCATCAAGCGGCACGGTTGGTTGCAGAAGAACCAAACAGGATTGCCGCATACACTACTGAAGTTGATATTATCGAAAAACAGAAGCGTATCTACTATTTCGCAAAACGTATGGCGAAAACAGTGCTCTCTCCGGAAGAGGCAGAAGAAGCAGAGGAGGCAGAAGTGGCGGAAGAGTAACGTTACTTTTTTCGTATCTCAGCAATATTGAGATAGTAAAGATGCTTTTATGTAAATAACCCCGTTCTGAAGGTTTGACTTATGAAAATAGAAAGTCTGCTTCAAAATCTGAAAAAAATGCTCAAAAAGGCAGAGCTTTCGGATAAGGTAAAATGTGACCGAATCGATGAGTTACTGATCCAGCTTGAGAAGAAACAGAAGCGCCTGCAAGGTAAGCTGGAAAATGAGAAAAACTCGAGCAAGTATAAACGCTTGAAAACGGAGTTGAAGGTTGTTCATGCGCAACTGAAAAAAGGTAATAAGCGCAGGCAGGAGCTGGGTAAAAAGTGTAACTAAAACAAGTGCAGGCTGTATAGGGCTTGTTCTGAGCCATTCTTGTTGCCCTGAGTGTCGTAATACTTTTTATCTGATAAGTATATCCAGTGTTATCAATGTGGATCTGCTCGTGACTGAGAGAAAGCCCAATACCCAAATTGCGATGCGCCAACTGATTGAGCAGATCAGAGCGACACTGCCGTTCGATCTGAATAGTGAAGATCGGTGTGGTGATTCCTGTCATGGTTGTTCAAGTAAACTACTCATCTACCTTGAAACAGAGTTGGATGAGTGGGAGATGAAGCTGGCAGATGGTGTAGTGCCGGGATTTGCCGACCTCTCCCGCTTGTTGGGGCAAGGGAAAAAAATAAGCAAGGTGCTGAAGCGCAATGGCTTGATTCCGGAGGAATAGATAAAAAAATGAAGGGTATTGCCCAACTGCACCTTTTCTGATTTTAAATCGAAGTCTATCTATTTCCTCGTTCCCACGCTCCAGCATGGGAATGAATACGAACAGGCAGAGTGGTGCGGCAGGGCCGGCACCCTACACATCGCACTTATCATGACCCAGTTATGCAACGGTTATTGTTCCGTTATCTGTAGAGGAGATCTAGAGGGAAGTCGATCTCTCCTATAACCAGCATCGGATATGGGGCCTATACATCTCCAGGCCATTCAGCTTTCGTTCAGCCAAGCCTCCTTAAGCTTAACTACAAGCTCAAACCAATGGAGGCTTCAAATGAGTTCGAAATTAAAAGCACTGACACTGGGGACAATCCTATCCACTTCGATGATGCTGGCACCTGCAGCCCAGGCGCACGACGTACCGCATGGATTACTGGGTGGGGTGTTACTCGGATTGCACTATGGTCACATCCACAATTATGGCCACCACCATAGCCACCGATACGATCGTTACCGCCATCGTGACTATCGTCGCAGCGATAGCCATGGATATCGTCATCGTGACCGTCATAAGCATGGACGCGATCATGATCGTCGCAGACGTCATCGCGATCACTAATCATTTGTGGAGAGCCTGTTATGAATATGACAAAGGCAATGATATTCGCTGTTTTACTAGTGACGGGAGAGGGTGTTCTGGCCGAGACTGCCACTGAGCGTTTGAGTCAGTCTGTTGAGGGTTTTGTGGCTGCAGAGCCAAAGGCTCTGGTAGAAAAGCTCGATCAGGCTGAGATTGAAATTCATGAGCCAATGTCAGTTACAGGTGATCGCCTTAAGAGCCTGAACCGGCAACTGATTACAACTCAGCATGCTGGCTTGGGTTTTTCGATCTTCGATGCTCAGACTGTAATCAGTCGAGACGATGATGATGATGGTTATTACCATCGTTTGAGCGTGACCTTCGATCCTGATGTCTCCAGCGGTCGTGCATGGGTCTATGCGAAGCTCTATCTCAGTCTTGAGGGTGGGCCCTGGAACCACTACTACACCACAGAGACGTTTCCGATCGACACAGATCGCACAGATGACGACTATGAGGTTGTTACCCGTTTGCTGGATGGATATCCCAGTGGATATTATGATGTGTTGATTGAGCTTTATGATGCTGATGATGAACTGTGGGTGAGTGAATATGGCCCCTATGATGATCAGGACCTTGCTCTGCTACCGTTGGAAGACAGTTACCGCGATGATGACGGTCACTATCACGGTGGCGGAGGTGCCTTGGATCTTGGAGTGGTACTATTAGGCTTGGCTGTGTTTGTAGTCAGAAGGCGAGTCTTATTGTAATAGGCCTACAAAAGGGTCTCTTCAGAACTTTAACAATAGAAGTACCCATTACCTATGCAAGATATCTGCGATCATTTTTTTAAGACGGAACACGACTATGGTTAAGCAATTCCCCTATATCATCACCTTAATGTCCTTGTTGATGTTTCAGGGGTGTTCTACCCTCGAGCAGGCTGAACAGATCATCACTGGACAACAGCCTACCGCTGAGGTGAAGGGCGTTAAACTCTCCGGACTTGATATCGATGGCATCGATCTGATTTTTGATCTGCAGGTCGATAACCCTAATCCGGTGAAAATTGCATTGGATCGCCTGGATTATGATCTGAAGCTATCGAATCACTCCTTCCTTAAAGGTGAACAAGGGATGGGAGTAAGTTTGGCGGCGAACGGTCCCAGCCAGGTTAAATTACCGGTCAGAATGGAGTTTGAACAGTTACTGCAGCAATATGGCCAACTGCTCAAACAGGATGAAGTTCCCTATGAGATTGACCTTGGGCTTGGTTTGGATGTTCCGCTACTGGGACGGATACGTCTGCCGGTTAACTATCAAGGGCGGATGCCTATTCCAAAAATACCTGATGTGAAGGTCAGTGATGTGGATGTAGAGCGTCTGACTCTGCAGAAGGCGGACTTGATGGTCGAGTTGGAGGTGGCAAATCCGAACCGATTCGCGGTAATACTCGATAAACTTGACTACCAACTCAAACTGAATGGTATCGATGTGGGTGGTGGTGTGCTTTCGCAATCGATGAAGATCGATCAGCGGGGAAAAGGTCGGATTAAAATCCCCCTTTCACTTGATTTGATGCAAGCGGGCAGAGGTCTATATGGCGCATTTATTGGTGGTTCCGGTCTAAGCTATGAACTTGGTGGCTCATTGGATGCATCAGGTGATACCCCTCTGTTGGGTGAGTTTCAGATTCCACTGGATAAGCAAGGCAAAGTTGATTTGAATTAGAGCAGATACTTCTAGTGTACCTCGTCATAGATTCTGTACCATTCAGCGAGTCTGGAAGGGGTTAGCCACGCCTTGCACTCACGGCTTGAGCGGCTTTCTA
Source organism: Candidatus Thiodiazotropha sp. AKIB8 (assembly GCF_058244675.1). Taxonomy (NCBI): domain Bacteria; kingdom Pseudomonadati; phylum Pseudomonadota; class Gammaproteobacteria; order Chromatiales; family Sedimenticolaceae; genus Candidatus Thiodiazotropha; species Candidatus Thiodiazotropha sp. AKIB8. The sequence continues at coordinate 37,292 of NZ_JBSYOO010000045.1, forward strand.
AATACATGGTTTATATGACGCACCACACTAGCCCCATGGTTTCAGCACAAGGGTGGCATTGGCTCTGGTTCAAAGCGCTGTACACCATAATGGTGTATTACAATCGGCCGTTATGCAGCGTAGGCTCCCCCAAAGCGTGAGTATGAGCCTGATTGGGTACCTTGTGGATGCCCAGCATGGGCAGGCTTCCACTGCCGCCCATCAGCCTTATCACGATACTCCCGCCTATTTTCTAATTCTGAGGCGTATAGGCTAAATTTGGCGCCAGCCAGCGCTCGATCTCAGCTAAAGAGATGCCTTTACGGGCAGCATACTCTTCGACCTGATCCCGATTCACTTTTCCTACTGCAAAGTATCTCGCCTGTGGATGGCTGAAATAGAGGCCACTGACCGACGCTGTGGGCACCATCGCTTTACTTTCAGTGAGCCAGATACCGGTGTTCTCCTGCGCCGATAGCAGTGACCAGAGGAGATCTTTCTCAGTATGGTCAGGGCTGGCAGGATATCCCATCGCAGGTCGGATACCGGAGTAGGCTTCAGCAATCAATTCATCATTGTTGAGGGATTCCTCTGCAGCATAACCCCAGAAATCCTTACGTACCTGTTCATGCAGCCATTCAGCCAGTGCTTCCGCCAGTCTGTCTGCAAGGGCTTTGAGCATAATTGCCTGGTAGTCGTCATGCTCTTTTTCGAATTCGTCGAGCTTGGCATCGATACCAATCCCGGCAGTAGAGACAAAGGCGCCCAGATAATCTTTTTGGTTGGATGTTTCCGGAGCGATGAAATCCGCCAGGCACTCATTGTATTTACCCTTCGGCTGGCGACCCTGTTTCCTCAGATTGTGCAGCCTGGTCAAAATTGCAGAGCGACTCTCATCCCCATAGATATTGATATCATCAGCTTCAGCATTGGCAGGGAAGAGCCCAACCAGAGCAGAGGCTCGAAGCCACTTTTCGTCGACAATCTGTTTCAGCATCTGCTGGGCATCGTTAAACAGCTTGCCCGCCTCTACCCCTTTTGCCGGATCCTGAAGGATTTGCGGATATCGGCCCTTCAGCTGCCAGGCATGAAAAAAGAAGGTCCAATCGATATAGGCAGTCAGTTCTGCAATAGGGATATCCTCTAAAAGTACCATTCTCGCCGGATGATCCCCGCTCTTATCCTCGTCAGTCAGGGGAAGAACTCTGGCGCCAGCCGGGGGCTGATAGTCTGATCGGCAGATATTGGGGGTATGGGGGGTGAATGCCTGCCAGTCTATAGGTGTTGGATTCTCTCTGGCCTGAGTCAGGGGAATCAGGTTTCTAGTCTCATTGGCTGCCGCACGACGCTGCCGTACAGTTTCGTACTCTTCACGCAATTGATCGACATAGGCGCCCCGATGCTCATCTGAGAGCAGATTGGATGCGACTGAAACAGCCCGGGAAGCGTCTGGGACATAAACCACCGGGTGATCATATTGAGGCTCTATTTTTACTGCTGTGTGGGCAATAGAGGTGGTTGCCCCTCCAATCATCAGGGGCTGGCTCATGCCCAGCCGCTGCATCTCCCTGGCAACGTGTACCATCTCATCCAGAGAGGGGGTGATCAGGCCGGAAAGACCGATCAAATCGACATTTCTCTCTTTTGCTGTCTGCAGAATGGTATCGGCTGAAACCATCACGCCAATATCGATAACCTCATAGTTGTTGCATTGAAGTACGACACCGACGATATTCTTACCAATATCGTGTACATCCCCCTTAACGGTAGCCATTAAAATTTTGCCTTGGGCCTGCACCGCGCAACCCGCCTTTTCAGCTTCCAGGTAGGGCTCAAGGTAGGCCACTGACTTCTTCATCACCCGTGCAGATTTTACAACCTGAGGCAGGAACATCTTGCCAGCACCGAACAGGTCACCCACCTGGTTCATGCCATCCATCAAAGGACCTTCGATGACCTCCAGGGTCTTTGTGACATGTTGCCGCGCTTCTTCTGTATCCACTTCTATAAACTCGGTGATCCCTTTCACCAGAGCATGTTGCAGACGTTTGTTGACTGGCCAGGAGCGCCATTCAGCATCCTCTTTGACGGTCGATTGGCTGTTGTCGCCCTGATAGCGGGGTGCCAGCTCCACCAGCCGATCACCGGCCAGAGGATCAAGGTTGAGTACGACGGCTTCCACCGCGCTGCGTAAATCTTCAGGTAGCTCGTCATAGACAGCCAGTTGGCCGGCATTGACAATACCCATATCCATCCCTTCACGGATGGCGTGGTAGAGAAACACCGCGTGAATAGCTTCGCGTACTGGGTTGTTACCACGAAATGAGAATGAGACGTTAGAGACGCCACCGGAAATCATCGCATGGGGCAGGGATTGCTTGATCTGTCGAGTGGCCTGAATGAAATCGACGCCATAGTTGTTGTGCTCTTCGATACCCGTGGCGATGGCAAAAATGTTGGGATCGAAGATAATCTCTTCAGCGGGGAATCCGATCTGTTCGGTGAGTAATTTGTAGGCACGGGTGCAGATCTCAACTTTTCTCTTCAGAGTATCTGCCTGGCCCTGCTCATCAAAGGCCATAACAATAATTGCGGCACCATAACGGCGGCAAAGGCTGGCCTGATGGAGGAATTTCTCCTCACCCTCTTTCAGGGAGATCGAGTTAACGATGGCTTTGCCCTGTACGCACTTTAGTCCCGCTTCGATGATCTCCCACTTTGAAGAGTCGATCATCACCGGTACTTTCGCGATTTCAGGCTCTCCCGCGCAGAGATTCAGGAAACGCTGCATGGCAGAGACGCCATCCAGCATCGCTTCGTCCATGTTGATGTCTACCACCTGAGCCCCGTTTTCAACCTGCTCCCGGCAGATATCGAGTGCTTCATCATACTCTTCATTCAGAATCAGTCGCTTGAACTTGGCTGAACCGGTAACGTTGGCGCGTTCGCCGATGTTGACGAATAGTGAGTCAGCTCCGATATTGAGGGGCTCCAGGCCGGAGAGACGACACTGCTTCTCAAGCTCTGGGCATTGGCGAGGGGGTTTCTCCTTCAGGGCATTGGCAATCGCCTGAATGTGCTGAGGGGTGGTGCCGCAACAGCCGCCGACAATGTTGACGAAGCCAGCATCTGCCCACTCACTGAGATATTCGGCCATATGTGCCGCATCCAGGTCATATTCACCAAACTCGTTGGGTAGACCAGCATTTGGGTGGGCGGAGACAAAGGTTTCGGAGATATTGGACATCTCTTCCACATATTGGCGCAACATGTCGGGGCCTAAGGCGCAATTGAGGCCGATAGAGATGGGCTGGATATGGCGTAGACTGTTATAGAAGGCTTCGGTTGTCTGGCCTGAGAGGGTGCGTCCGGATTGGTCGGTGATGGTTCCTGAAATCATCACTGGGAGACGTATTCCGTCCTCTTCGAAGACCTTCTCACAGGCAAAGGCTGCAGCCTTGGCATTCAGGGTGTCGAAAATGGTTTCGATCAGCAACAGATCACTGCCACCGGCAATCAGGCCTCTGGCCGCCTCGGTATAGGCAGTGACAAGTTCGTCAAAGTATATATTTCTTGTGCCTGGATCATTTACATCCGGCGAGATAGATGCCGTGCGGTTGGTTGGGCCAAGCACACCGGCGACAAACCGGGGTTTGTCAGGAGTGGCGTATTTATCGGCTGCTTCACGTGCCAGCTTTGCTCCCGCCTCACTCATCTCATAGGCGAGGGAGGACATATCATAGTCGGCCATCGAGACACTGTTAGCCCCGAAGGTGTTGGTTTCCAGGATGTCAGCACCCGCCTCCAGGTACTCCTGATGGATGTCTCGGATGATTTCGGGCTGGGAGAGTGTTAATAGATCGTTATTACCCTTGAGATCACAAGGCCATTTTTTAAAACGCTCCCCCCGATAATCAGCTTCACTCAGATTGTGGCGCTGTATCATGGTACCCATTGCCCCGTCGAGAATCAGAATGCGCTGACGTAAGAGGGATTCAATAGGGTGGATTGGGTGTTTCGGAGTTTTGCTGGCCATCAAGCTACTCAGGTTTTATGGTGAACGGTCGCCAATTATAAGACGCTGACCCGATACAGGCGAGCCGCTATTAGGATTTGTTGCGGTTAGAACTGCTCGGGGATAGGATTCTGACTGGGATTTTAACTGGATAGGTTATCGTAGTTCGATTAATTATTAGTTCAGTGTTGAGTAGAGTTTAAGGCTTGGTAAGGCTTCACTTTTGATTCCTTTGTGGTTAGCCGATAAAGTCAAACAATAATCTATGCTCATATTCCACTGGAATGCATATCGGCTTCAAATATACCAACCTTCGATAAGGGATAAATAGCGTGTCAAAACAAGCATTTCTTGTAGATGATTCGAAATCTGCTCGCATTGTACTCAGCCGTATGTTGAAGAAAAGCGGTTTCGATGAGGTAGAAATGGCGGAATCGGGGGAAGAGGCCCTGGAGCGATTGAAGTCGCTGACACCCGATGCCATATTCGTCGACTTCCTGATGGATGGCATTGATGGTTTGGAAACAATTACTGAGATTAAGAAGGATCTCCGTTTCGATACCACACCGATCGTCATGTGTACCGCCAATGAGGGTGATGAGTATGTACGTGCAGCCGTCGACCATGGTGCACTGGGCATTTTGGCGAAACCCCCGACAGAAGCGAGCCTGGGAGAGATCATCGACTTGATCGATGCGCATCAGCAGGAAGTTGCTGCAACGAAAGCCGCCGAATCTGAACTCGAAAATGAGCAATCTGAGGTTTCTCCAGAGATTGCAGCCTCTACTGAGGGTGTAGCAGGGCTTTCAGAAGCAGATGTACGGCGCATTGCCGAAGAAGTTGCTGCACAGAGTGGTGAGCAGGCGGCTCGTCAAACGGCAGAGCAGATTACCCGGGATCTCGCCGAGAAAGTTATCGCTGAGTCTCTCGATCAACGACTCAGTTCGATGATCCATGACTATCTTGAGCAGAAGCTTGAACCGATGGTTTCAGAGTTGGTGAGTCGGACAGCCAATGTCGATAAACCTGTGGAAATAGATAGTGACGCACTTAAAAAGGGCATCGTGGAAGAGGTGAATCACGACCTGGAAGACTTTGTCAGGCAGCTTAATCAGCGCAATGTTGAAGAGTTGATTCAATCTACGATTTTTAGTCAGGTTGGCGAACTCAGAGACGATTTCAACAGCCGCCTCAAGGATCAGGAAGAGCGTATTCTCAGTCAGGTTCCGGAAAAGAACGATATGATTGAGCACATTCGGGTGATAACCGAGGGCTCTCTTGAAGCTCATATTCATGAAACCGCGACACAAGTCTCCCAGGAGATTTCAAACTCCGTCGCCACCGAGACGGTAGAGCAGATGCTGGAACAGCATTTTGCGCAACAGAGCGTGGAACAGCAGCCGGAGTCGGGCGGTAAGATGATCTGGATTCTACTGGGGGCACTGGTCGCTGCCTCTGCGGGAGCTGCCTACTTCCTCCTCTGATTAGTATAAGAGTAATCCAGATAACCCCCTGACTACGGGTTAATCGCAATCTTTGTGTGGTTGGTATCGCTGCGGATGGCGCTATAGTCTATGCATATCCCGGCATTCTCTGATTTTGGGATTTTTACATATCGGATGCTTCAGGCAAGCCGCATTACTCTTACAGGAACATCTCATGTTCGGACTTGGTCGTAAAACTAAAATGCCTTCTGAAGAGGAGGCACTGCCTGGTCGCGCCACACCTATAGAGCCTAAATCGAAACATTTTGTGAGTGGAAACACCATTACCGCCCCCTTTCCTGAAGGTTTACAGAAGGCAATGTTTGGAATGGGCTGTTTTTGGGGCGCTGAGCGCCGTTTTTGGAGTTTAGCTGGCGTCTATTCGACTGCCGTAGGCTATGCTGCTGGTCTGACCCCCAACCCCACTTACGAAGAGGTCTGTAGCGGGATGACAGGACACAATGAAGTTGTGCTGGTGATCTACGATCCGGAAAAAGTCGATTTCCAGACACTATTGAAGACATTTTGGGAGTCACATAATCCTACTGAAGTTATGCGACAGGGTAATGATGTTGGTACCCAGTATCGATCTGGTATCTACACCTTTAATGACGAGCAGAAGCGTTTGGCCGAGACATCGCGAGAGCACTATCAACATGCCCTTGGGCAGGTCTCGACTGCACCTATCACTACTGAAATTATTCCCGCACCCCCATTTTATTATGCTGAGGATTATCATCAGCAGTATTTAGCGAAAAACCCGGCAGGCTATTGTGGCCTTGGTGGGACAGGTGTCTGCTATCCAGTTTGAGTGTCGCTATCCTATCTCCGGGTTAATAGTAAGACTTCAGGCTTTTACCGATGCTCTTTTCAGCACTAATTGATCACTGCCATGACTATTGAGATTGCTTTGAACCTGGTTGAATAGAGCTGTAATTGTGAACAACTATTACATTTTTCTAGATGTTAGGGTGAAAAATCCTATTTGTGTGCTATGTCTTAAGTGAGGCCCTAAGGATCATGGGAATCAGCTTTGGGACTTTCAATAAGCAGCAGTATTCCCCACTTACTCGTAGCGCATGGAATGCGGATGGTATACTCAGCAAAACTGTCGACTAAGAATCTACTCCATTTGGGTGGTTTGGCGCTATTAATGGCCTTGCCACTGCTACTCATAGCCAACCTCATCCTCTGGTTGGGTTACAACTTAAGTGTTAACAATATGAAGGAGCGCTGGCAAGGGCTATCCGAACTGTCAGTAGACAGTGCGCTGTATGCTCTAGAGCAACGGCGGAATGACCTGCGGGCTGATATCAAAATGTTGGTATCCGATCCTGATATTGTCAGGGCCATTGGAGGTTATGATGAAAGGGTTTTGAGCAGTATTGCCGCTGACTGGGAGATGTTTGTCGCAGAAAAGCAGTTGTATGATCAAGTCAGATTACTCGACCTGCAGGGTATTGAGCGTTTACGTGTAGATCGAACCCCATTGGGAGCCAGCAGGGTTACCACTCGCCTGCTGCAGGATAAATCTCATCGCTACTATTTTCAGAAGGGCTTGACCCTGGAGGCTGGTGGTATCTATGCGTCGCCTATTGACCTGAATATAGAAAGGGGGGAGGTTGAACTGCCCTATAAGCCAATGATACGTCTGGTTACCCCCCTCGAAGATGAAAATGGAGAAATAGAGGCGCTGCTGGTTGTCAATGCGTTGGCGAGTTATATATTTGATGATTTGGAGCGGCATGCTCACCTGGTCGAGGGGAATATGTTGTTACTCAATGATTCGGGGTACTATTTGCGTGGCTTCAGCAGTGATCAGGAGTGGGGTTTTGTATTTCCTGACACCGCAAAATCTTACCAAAAATTCAATCAGACTTATCCTGAGGTCTGGGCTTTGATGCAGCAGAGCGTATCGAATCAGATAGCCAACAGTGATGGTATTTTCAGCTTCCGCACTGTTACCTATGGATCGAATGGATACGAGCAGAGCTATCGGTTGGTTGTGGCAATGCTGCAAGAGCAACAGTATGCCTTGCTGGCGCCACAGCGAACCTTGTGGTTGGGTATCGCGGTAACACTCTCCTTGCTACTGTTGCTCTCTTCGCTGATTTTTATCCGTTTTCGTTTCAGACAGGCGCTGGAAAAACCAGCCACTGCTGATGAGAGTGAGGGGTTGAGGCATTTTTTTCGTTGATCAGAGGTTGTCGAACGCTATTCGGCCTTGTGTAGCAGTTCGCCCGCTTGATTGACCACTTCAACCCCAACAGGGATGCCGTCCCTCAAGCTGGCTGTTACCACGCAGAAATCTTCAAAAAGTGAAAGACAGCGCTCACTCTTTTTTGAACTGAGAAGTTCATCACCCGCAGTGATTCGAACGTCCAAGCGTCCTACTCTTATGCGCTTCTTATCATTGCGAACCATTGTGCAGGTCACTTCAGTAGTTACATCATTTGAAGGCACATCTTCCTTCGCCAGGCAGAACATCAGACTGGCGCTGAGGCAGTTCGCCGCAGCTGCAGCGAGCATGCGTGAGGCGTTTGGTCCGTTACGTTCACCCAATGGAGGCGGTTCATCCATGATGATATCAGGGGCTTTTTTCAGATCAAATTTTACCCGGAACGCATAATCCTCTTCCTGTTCCAGATGTATGGTGAATTTGCCAATTTCTTCTGCCATTAACTTTTCCTCTGAGTGTTACCGAATTTACCGAGTGGCCAACTAGGGTGAGACTCAATCAGTTGCAATGCTTGAGCAAGTAGTGACTTACCGGGTTGTGTGCGATGCCAGGTTGAAGCACCTGATGGATGGGGTAGGGGTATCAGGTCGGTCTCTCCACTGTCCAATGTTATGCGATGACGCACTCCAATGATATCCACCAGCTTATTCACAGTAATAAACTGTGATATCGCGAGCTTGCCTACTGGAATAATCAACTGAGGCTTCAGTAGCTGCAACTCACAGTTTAGCCATTGTTGACAGTTTTCAATCTCTTCTCTACTGGGTACTCGATCGCCGCCTTTTGGGTTCTTTCCCGGAAAACATCGGCAAACTGCCGACATATAGACACTAGTTCGAAACTGCTCCTCATCCATTCCAATAGTTTCAAACCATTTGAAAAGTGTTTTACCTGCAGTCCAGGCAAAGGGTTTTCCTGCTGATCCCTCTTTGTCTCCAGGGGCTTGACCAACAAGAAGGAGTGGTGAAACGGTAGCGTTGCCAACAACGACAGGGCCAATCATCGAAGTGCAGCGCCGGCACTGTTTCAATAAGGATTGATGGTCATTAAGGGCTTTAAGAGTGTTCATGTTTAAGCGGGTTAACGATGTTTATTTGTACTATTGGCAGATGATAAACGATTTTGCCCCGCGAGAGTCTAGTCACGTGTAAGGCTTTTGCACTTCATAAGGTCTTCTTTAGAGATAGGCTGGATAGCTGTCACTCTTGATCAAGATCATATCACCATTGTATGGAATGGATTCAGAATCGAACAGGACGCCTATACTCAGATTAATAATAAAAAAAATAGAGACGTAGTTTTCAGGAAATGAAAATGGATTTGAGTCTTGGTGATTAAGAATAAGCAATGGTATGGAGGGGATGATGAGAGCTGTAGTTTTACGGGAGCTGGGTGGCCCAGATGTTTTGTCGGTTGAGGAGATATCTGAGCCCGTTATCGAGAAGCCCACTGACATCAAAGTGAAAATCATGGCTGCAGGGGTCAACCCAGTTGATACAAAGCTGCGCAGCAGAGGTGTGTTTACAGATGACGGTCTGCCTGCAGTTTTAGGATGTGATGGTTCAGGTGTGGTTGTTGAGACGGGTGAGGAAGTAACTCTGTTTCGGCCTGGTGATGAGGTTTGGTACTGCAACGGTGGTCTGGGAGGGTTACAGGGTAACTATGCTGAGTATGCTGTACTTGATGAAGTCGTCTGTTGTAGAAAGCCAGCGGCTTTGGATTTTGAGCATGCAGCGGCAGCTCCCCTGGTGCTGATAACCGCCTGGGAAGCGATATTTGGCCGTGCAAGAATGACCGAAGAGCGGACTCTATTGGTTCATGCCGGTGCCGGCGGAGTAGGTCATGTGGCAATTCAGTTAGCTAAACAAGCCGGTATCAGGGTATTGACGACTGTCCGGAGTGCAGAAAAAGAGGCGTTTGTATCTGAGTTGGGTGTTGATGAAATTATTCGCTATGACGAAGGTGGATTCGCAGAGAGAGTTCTTGATCTAACTGATGGACGGGGTGCGGATGTGGTGTTGGATACAGTAGGTGGTCAGGTATTCAAAGAATCGATACCTGCCACAGCGCATTATGGTGATATGGTGACACTACTGGACCCAGGAACTGAAGTCGACTGGAAAGAGGCACGTAACCGAAATCTTCGTGTAGGGTTTACCCTGATGCTAACGCCTATGCTACGAAATCTACCTCAAGCACGGGCAAATCAGGTCGCTATACTTTGTGACTGCGCGGAAATGATCGATAGCGGCTGTCTTAAAATAAGGATCAATAAAACACTGCCGCTAGAGTGCGCTTCGCAGGCTCATCAAATAGTTGAGCAGGGAAGCATGTTGGGGAAAATGGTTTTAACCCCCGTGTCAGCATAAATGACAATTAAAATTTCGTCGAGCCTCGATAAACAAAGCATGCATAGCATGAAGTGTTTTTTTAACCTCTACTTTTTACGAGTGCTTTTCACTATAAAAGGTGGCTAAGGTTTAGGCGACTAAAATGCTGATTAAACTTCTGCAATCCCGATCCTACTGGATACTCCCGCTTATCTTCTGGTTTGTCGTGGTCTCCCTCTCTGTTCGTTGGAATGTAACCCGCTTTGATACATCGATAGAAGAGATTGCCTATGATCGCGGTCGAGTGATGTATCAAATGGTAAGGATGACCAAGATCAACCCTATTATCATGCAGACTCAGCCAGAGTTATTTAAGCAGCAGAGCATGGATATTCAATATCGTGTTATATCAAACAAGCCGAAAAATCCGGAAAATCTTGCAAATGGATGGGAGAGCGTAGCGCTGAATGGTTTTGAAACTGAGAAAGATCCAGTACTGTTCTCAGATGAAAACTATTTTCGTTTTATTGGGCCGCTATATATGCAGCAGACCTGTCTTGCATGCCATGGTGATGAAAGCTCAAAAGTGGGCGATGTCAGAGGTGGAATAAGCGTAGAGATTGCAAAAAAACCAATAGTTGATTCACATATTGCATCAAAACAATCAATGCTGTTTATGCATTTTATAGGATATCTGCTGATCTCTTTTACAAGCATATTCTTTATGTATCAACTTCGAAAACATTGGGGGTTGCTGGAGGCTGCGCAATATGAGTTGAAATCTCAAAAACAGTTCCTCAGTGACGTTACCAATAGTATGAGTGAAGGTTTTGTGGTGTTAGACCAGAAGGGTAGAGTAAGTTATGCAAATCCAGAATCAGTCAACATATTGGGTTGGGATGGTGAGGCGGTAGTAGGTTCTGATTTTATAAATAAAGTTTATGGTAAACGGATTGAAGAGGGTTTTGATATCAATCAAAGTGCAGTATTAAATACCATAAATGATGGTAGAGTACGTAAAGATCAAGAGGATCTTTTTTTTAACTGCCAGGGTGAGCCTGTGGATGTATCACTCTCAGTCTCACCTTTGATTGAGAACGATCAATCTGAGGGTGTGGTCGTGCTGTTCAGTGATATAGCTGAGCGAAAAAAGGCTGAAAGTGAACAGGCACGATTAGAGAGAGAACTCAATCAGACCCACAAGATGGAAGCTGTTGGTCAACTGGCAGGTGGTATTGCTCATGAGATCAATACACCGATTCAGTACGTTGGAGATAACCTTCGCTTTCTCAAAGATAGTTATGAGGATTTCATTCAGCTGCTCGACTCATATCGGGAATTACTTAATGAAGCCGCATCAGAGGAGCGCCTGAAACCAAAAGCAGATCATTTGCTGTCGTTGATAGATGAGATTGATTTGGAGTATCTGAGGGAAGAGACGCCAAATGCTATTGAGCAATCAATAACCGGTGCAGAGCAAGTTGCAAGAATTGTATCGGCGATGAAAGAGTTTGCCCATCCAGGCAGTGCCCAGAAAGAGCCTGCTGATATCAATCGTATCATTACTAATACATTGACTGTCTGCAGAAATGAGTGGAAGTATGTTGCTGAAACAGAGTTACATCTTTCAGAAGGGCTTGCTGCTGTAATGTGTGTTGCTGGAGAGATCTCACAGGTATTTCTAAATCTGATTGTTAATGCCGCCCATGCAATCGAGGCTGCTGAATGTGATAGCAAGGGGGTAATAAAAATTAGCACATCGACTAACAGTGATTGGTTTGAGATTGTTGTCTCAGATAGTGGAACAGGAATTCCCAAAGAAGCGCAAGCGTATGTGTTTAATCCATTCTTTACTACTAAGGATGTAGGAAAGGGTACAGGCCAGGGGTTGGCGGTTGCCCATGATATTGTTGTAAGCAAGCATGGCGGTGAAATTTCATTTCAAACAGAAGAGGGTGTAGGTACGTCTTTTATTGTGCGCTTACCGTTGTCTGCTCTACCTGAATAATCAGGAGTGTTGCGGTAGAGCCAAAAAATCTGAAAGTGTATGGCTGTATGGACAGATATTGCCTAGGAGATCAGGCTTAATTTGACGGTTAATAGGAGATTTATTGAATGAGCAATTGTTGCTGCACTACCTCTGAATCCGGTTCTATTGATATGGAAAAGCATGTATGTCCTGTTAATGGGAAATCATATAAGCGCATTTCTACAAGAACGGTAACTCACCATGTGCGGCAATCATGGGAATTAGATACTGATGGCAAGACTTTTTATTTTTGTGATGACCCTGATTGCGATGTTGTCTATTTCTCAAATGATAATTCAGTTATTACAAAGACATACTTAAGAACCCAAGTAGGTATTAAGACGAGTTCAGAAGAATCTATGCTTTGCTACTGTTACGGGATAACAATGAAAGACTTCATTGGAGATTCGTCAGTTAGGAATTTTGTTGTTCAACAGACAAAACTTGGCCCCTGTTCATGCAAAACAAGCAACCCCTCTGGAAAATGTTGCTTGAAAGATTTCCCAAAGATTGAATAAGTTCGTCGAACTCACTAACAATGATTGTCCGGTCACATTAAAGCTCATTCTTCCAAACTGTCAGATTAAGTTTGGGATTTTACAGATGATGCCTATCTCCCATCAGTCAAATCCTGATTTGACTGATGGGAGATAGATTGTGCAAAACCGACAAAAGCTATCTCTGCATAGTAAAAAAGAAATTTACTTTACAGTAAATTGTTCTACTATCGCTTGGAGTTCTGTTGCCATACGCGCAAGATCCTGACTCGCTGTAGCCGTTTCGCTGGCACCGTCTGCTGTCTGGTTAGACATGTCATTAATCTTGACTATGTTTTGATTTATCTCTTCGGCAACGGCTCCCTGCTCCTCTGCCGCACTTGCGATCTGAGTCGACATCTCATTGATCTGCTCAACTGCCTGTGTGATTGAATTCAAAGCTTCCCCGGTCTGTGTGGCTAATTCAACAGCGGATTTTGCTTCCAGTCGACTTTGATCCATAACTGCTACAGCCTGACGTGAACCCTCCTGGAGTTTCTCAATCATATCGTTGATTTCGTCAGTTGATTCTCGTGTGCGTCCAGCCAGGGTTCGAACTTCATCCGCTACTACAGCAAATCCCCGTCCCTGTTCACCCGCGCGGGCAGCTTCGATTGCAGCATTTAATGCCAATAGATTGGTCTGCTCGGCGATACCCTTGATAACGTCAATAACAGTGTTAATGGCCTCACTATGACTCTCAAGTTCATTGATTGTATTGGAGGAGACCTCAACCTGATCGGCAAGTTTATTAATTTGGGCAATCGCCCGCTGCACAATGCGAGAGCCGTCGTTGGTCTGATCACTGGCATTGTGTGTTGCTGTCGCCGTATGGTTGATATTTGCTGCAACCTGTTGAACAGTAGCGGTCATTTCATTCATAGCAGTTGCAACCTGCTCTGTTTCTGAGCGCTGACTGAGAATAGTCTCACTGGTTTGGGTGGTTATGGCAGACATCTCTTCTGACGCTGTGGAGAGTTGTGATGTTGTCCCAGAGATGTCCGACAGCATATCGAGTAACTTGAGTCGCATGCCGTTGATTGCCTTGAGCAGGTCGCCGATTTCATCATTGCTGGTGATCTCTATCTCCTTGGATAGATCGCCAGATGCAATGAGAGTTGCTTTGTTAATTGCATTGATGATCGATGAGGAGAGCAGGCTGCTTATGATCAGACCTAAAGCCACACTTATCACAGCAATTACTCCAAGGGCTATAACTGCACTATGTTCATGCGCTTCTGCACTTTTGGCACTGTTTTCAGTGAATTTGCCAATTTCAATCAGCAGATTTTCGAGAGTTTTATCAAGATTCTCCTCTTCATGCTCTACCTTTTCAGCCAACTCTTCAGCGTGGTGCGTATCTCCGTCCGCAAGGGCAACAAAGACTTCATGTGCATGTGTGACAAAATCTTTATGCTTTGATTCAACCTCTTTGAGTGTGTTGTTTACTGCAGTAAATTGCGTGAGAATTTCACCAGTACTGTGTTTTATAACCTCTTTGGCAATTTGTTCTGCCTCAAAGATTTCAGATTCAATCATCTCTGTACCTTCATCGAAGGCTTTTATCGATTCACGAAAATGTGTCAGGGCACTATCCTCATATTTTAAGATACTTCCGTAGTGCAATGAACGTTCGAAATTGATGGCTTGTTCCAGTTGATGCACGGTTATTTCAGTCAGTTTTTCCGTAAGTGGAATATCCTCTTCAGCAATGGTGATAAGTTCTTTACCAATGCTGTTCATGGAGATGATGGCATAAGTTGAGCTTATTATAAGTAAGCCTATCAATATACCAGCAAGACCCAGTAACTTGGCTCTCAGCGAAAGGTTGTTCAGTGGATTGTTCATGGTGATACCTCATTGACCTGGTTTTTAATCTGATGTCAGCATTGAACGCCAATGCATCGACTGTAGTGGACGGGCATTCTCGCCAATCAGGTTTTTGAACTGATTGACTTGCGCGTCCGAGACTTCAATCGGTGTCTTCATGACAAACCAGTTGACGTTCTCGCTGCAGGGGGGTGTGGTCAATGAGCCGCTATAGTGAAACAGTTGCCGATTACTGGGTAGTAAATCAGCAGCATTGATGGTCGTTGCCTGAACCAGGTTGACCTTGTTTATTTCAGTAGATGTGTTGTCGAGTATTTTTCTAAGGGTTGGGTTTTCATTGCCTCGTTTGAAGAAAATGCCAACCACCGCTAAGTTACCATCAGCACTCTTATGTACAAGGTGTACCTCCATTGGATAGCGTTGCCCTTCACGTGCATGTTCACTGGGTGTGTGGAAGTGAAACTGAAGCAGTTTGTAGGGGTGATCACCGACCATTAGCGTGCTGTTGTAGACAGGATTGCTCTTTACCGGGTGAGACTTGCCACCAATAGTCACCGTCTCGCGCTTACCGCTTGTGCTGTAATTGGCCTGAAGTGTGTGGCCATTGTTTAAAACGGCTAAGGGAATAGATTGGTATTGGAAGTTGAGGGTATATAGATCGGCGGGGATTTCACTCCAGATGTTGACTGGAGATTGTCGTTTTCCACTGCTGCATAGCAGGTACTGTCTGGATAAGCTGGCCCACTCGGCGGGATTGCCTGCGCCCACATATCCCCAGTGTGGAGTGTGGCCTTTACCAGCATGTTTGTCGGTGGCCGCAAATGTTATGGCCGCTGGCGCTATACACAACGCTAGAGTTGCAGATATAACGCTGGTTTCAACTTTAGGATATCTCTTCATTACCAAGTCCTATGTCGATCTAAAGGATGGACTTGGCCTCCCATGACATTTCGATAAGACTCAGTATCTCAGAGCTGTTTGATAACAAACCCAGCAATGCGATAAAGATTGTAAGCGAATATAAAATCCGTTTGGATGCCTCTATATTATCAAGCAGATCCACTTAATCGGTAGAGGCAATGTCTAGTGGGCCAACGATTACTCAAAAAATGAGTACCACTAAAAATAGCTACACTCATATGTAGTGTATGTATAAAGGCTAGTCACAAACTAGAACAAAAACAAGGGAAGTTAGTTCTTAATTTAATGAGATAATTTGTGGTAAATCAAAACCTTGATGAGCATTGGGGTTTCTGAGATTGATCTATCGCTAAGGGTTTCTGGTAACAAGCTTAGAGTTTCTCTCAGGTTCTTCAACTTAATCAAGTTGTGTGATACGAAATACCCTGATGGTGGTTTTTGGCATAACTTCACGTTCATCGGCGGCTTTCAACTTGAATACCATTGCCTGACTTATGGGCTGCCCTTTGGCGACCAGTACTGCACCAGCAAGTGTTTTGATCGGTTGGTCGACGATGAGGTCGGGTTCAAGCTGACTGATCGACAGGTTGAGGATTTCGACTTTACGGTTTTTAGATCCCTGTATAAGGATTTCAACCAGTGCGGGATCATAATTTTCCGGACTATTCCTGAGCTGCTCTATGGCCTCATCTTCTGACATGCCGAGATTCAGAAATTTGTCGTAATTAATGGCCACCTTAAGTATTTGGCCACCAAGGATTGCCTTTTGATCGCTATTTAGTTTTCCCTGTATCTCTATTTTTCCGATATCGTCATTTTGATGTTTGATCATCTCGGCCACGATTTCGAGTCTGGGTATATGTTTGAGTAAGCGGGCACCCATCTCAGGGTGGGAGTTATAGAGGGCAATCTCAGCTTGGGATAGATCTGCTCCCTCCATGGCTCTGCGTATAAGATCATCAGGTAGGCTGACAAAACCAAGTTGGCAGAGCATACCGGCCAAATCGTAGTGCCAGCCATCTACCAGGCTAAGACTTCGGACGATGCTTCTTACATGGTGTTTGATCCGGGATGATTGGCTGAACGCCTCTGGATTGACCATGCTGAGTACGTCGGCCAGCAAGTCAACCGCACCTTTCAGGGTTTTGTTTAAAAGCACCTTCTCATTGGTGACCAGACGGTACTGTTTAATGCCGTTGATGATCGTTTCATAGAGGGTTTCCGTATCTACCGGTTTGTTCAGGAAACGAAAGATATTGCCATCATTCACAGCGCCGATGGCGACATCCAAATTGGCATTTCCTGTCAGCATAATGCGCACTGTGTTGGGTGAGAGTTCACGTACTTGTGAGAGAAACTCAACCCCATCCATATTTGGCATTTGCATATCAGAGACAACCAGCGCGAAAGGTCCGCCGTCTCTAACGGCCTGCACACCATCTGCGCCACTGGTGGCGGTCTCAAGGTTGAGGCGTTTACGAAACTGCCTGCGGAATGAGTCGAGAAGGTTGCGGTCATCATCCACCATTAAGATTTTTTCAGGTGGTTTGTCCATCAAGGTACTCCTGAGCAATATTAATCCAGCGTCCAAACGTATCATCACCCAAGAGGTTTTGAAGGTGTTGAGGATCGTAGTATTGTCGATCTTCGTCTTCACTTAGCCAGTGACTGAACAGGTTGGCGGCATACACCAGAAGGCAGTCATAGCGTTGCAGTGATTGATTTTCATGACTGTGATGGTGAGCCACTGCCTCTACCGCGGAAAAGGGCAAACCCCAAAGCCCTATGAGATAGGCGCCAATACCTGCATGGTGGCACCATAAGGCATCTGCTTCAGCCTCGAATAGGGGTATATTCTGTTGCAGTGACTGCTCGAAAATTCGACTGTATTCCTCGCTGTTCTGCGAAGCTAATAGTAGTATCCCCAGATCATGCAGCATGCCGGCCATTACTGGGATCTCCAGTTCCTGCCGCTTCAATCCTATTGCCAGCCCCAAGTGTCGAACCAGCCCGGAGACCAACTGACTATGTTGCCATAGAGTTTCCAGCTTAAAGGTGTCGATGGTGGATTGATCAAGTCGGGAGAAGATGCCGGCGCCAAGGGCCAGATTGGTGACCGTCTCAATGCCCAATAGCGATACCGCATGTTGAGCTGAGCCAATCTGCTGTGGCAATCCAAAAAAAGCGGAGTTGACCATTTGCAGTAATTTGGTCGACATGCCGATGTCCTGGGAGACGATATCGCCAATGTCAGCGAGTGAGGTATTCTCTGATTGTAAGGCTTCGATTATTTGCTGGTAGCTCTGAGGCAGACTGGGGAGTGTGCCTAAGCTATTGATCATCTCAGCCATAGCCGGGTTATTCAGCAGGCTGCGAAGTAGCAGTACTTGTTCAAGGGTATTGATCAGGGTCTGTGAGTCACAGGGCTTGGCAATAAACTGGTGGGCATGTTGGACAACTTCCTGGGCGGGTGTCCGCAGTGCCTGACCTGAAAAAAGCAGGCGTGTGGTGCTGGGAAACTTAGACTGAACCTCTTTCAATAAAGAGGAACCCTCCATGCCATTTAGCTGGGTTTCGCTGACAATGATGTCAATGGGGTATTGCTGCAGTAGCTCTAAAGCGCTTGGGGCATCTGCACGATAGTATATTTGCCACATCTCCTTATGGGTGCGTAAGGTTCGCTTGAGTGCTTGCAGTTGGTTGGGGTCACTGTCGACGAAGAGGATATTATTGGTGTGAGGTATATTCATAGCGGGTAAACCGATCTACGTCCAGCAGTTAATGGGCTCTACGGTAGATTCTTGAGGGCCTTCGACGTCATGTCTCCTGGCGGGATATCTATCTCTGGTTCTGGTGTCTGTTTTCAAGCAGTTCATTCTTGTTCTGATTTATTTACGCTTGACTTATAAGTGTAGTACCTGTGCCGACATTTGTGGCAAAGTCATGGCTTGTTAGAGCCGCTCTACCAACAAAACCACACCATGTACACCGACTACCTTGACTTTAGTTCCTGCGGGGCAGTCTTCACCGTGTATCTTCCAGGTGCTATCGTCGACTTTTATCTTACCCTCGCCATTGATGATCGGTTCTTGCAGAGAGAAGACCCGCTCTATGTACTGTTCACCACGCCGGTTCAGGTGGGGGCTGTCGGTCTCAATTGGCCGATGGTGAAGAAAGGTTCGTGCAAGCACAATTGTGACTACACTGAACAGTGCAAAGCTAAGTAGTTGAAATTGCCAGCTAAGCTCAGGAATCATTACCAGCACTAGACCGGTTATCCCGGCTGATAGGCCCATCCAGAGTAAAAAGGCGCCGGGTGAAAAGACCTCTAGAGTCATCAGAACAACCGCCAGGATAAACCAGTGCCAATAGTCGAGCTGAGACAGCCAGGTCATGAAGTCGCTCCAGGATGGTTCTTATCGAAGGCGTGTTTGGCGAGTTCGCCGATACCTGCTATTGATCCAATCAGGCTCGAAGCTTCCAGAGGCATCATAATTACCTTCTGATTCTCTGCCGATGCGACCTGTTGTAGCGCTTCAGTATATTTCAGAGCAACAAAGTAGTTGATCGCATTCACATCGCCCTTGGCAATCGCTTCAGAAACCAGGGTTGTCGCTTTGCCTTCAGCGGCAGCCAGTCGTTCCCTTGCTTCCGCTTCACGGAAAGCCGCCTCTTTTTCACCTTCTGCTTCGAGAATTGCTGCCTGCTTTTCACCCTCAGCCTTAAGGATTGCGGCTTGACGCAGCCCCTCCGCCTCAAGGATGGCCGCACGTTTCTCACGTTCCGCTTTCATCTGTCTGGCCATGGCATCCACCAGGTCTCTTGGCGGGGAGATGTCTTTGATCTCGATGCGGGTTACTTTCACGCCCCAGGGCGTGGTGGCGTCATCCACCACTGTCAGCAGCTGGGTGTTGATCTTGTCTCTCTGGGAGAGTAGTTCATCCAGATCCATTGAACCCATTACGGTACGAATATTAGTCATGGTCAGGTTGAGAATGGCGCCATACAGATTATTGACTTCATAAGCGGCCTGGGAAGCATCCAGCACCTGGAAAAAAATCACCCCATCCACAGTGACCATGGCGTTGTCTTTGGTTATTACCTCCTGTGAGGGTACGTCGAGTACCTGTTCCATCATGTTCATCTTATTCCCGACCTGATCGATGACCGGAACAATCAGATTCAGACCGGGACGCAGGGTTTTGGTGTAGCGTCCAAAGCGCTCCACTGTGTACTCATTACCCTGGGGCACCCTTTTGGCACCTAAAGCGACAAGAACTACGGCAAGGATTAAAACAGCCAGAACAAAAATATCCATATAGGTATCCCCTTGATGTTAAAGGTTAGTGATTCAGCGGCTCAGTATTGCTATTGCTATAGTTCTGCGGATAGCCCTATACCATTTTATGATTATTATGTAGCAAATTTCCTGGATCAATTGGAAAAGCGTACCTGTATTTAAAAAATGCACAACCGTTTGATGATGATATATTCATTATTTTCTGATTTTTTACCATCAACTCACTGAAAGGCAAATATATATTGGATTTGCTGAGAATATCTTCTAGCAGCTCTATTCATCTTGCCTGAAGCTGTAAATTCAGAGTTAGGCTTATCTCTGATTAGTAGCATTCCCGCCGCCACACCTGATGCGGCGAATGTCCTCTATTCACAGACGTTGGTGGATAGAAGGCTTCGTGTCAAAATGCCAATATGAATGATTGCATCAAGCCCCCAAAGACAATAATGCGCAAGGTCGGAAAGGCGATTGCTGATTACGATATGATCCGGGAGGGTGATCGTATTCTGCTCGGTGTTTCCGGTGGAAAAGACTCACTCACCCTGCTACAGGTTTTGTCGCATCTAAAGCGCTACGCCCCAGTTAGTTTCGAATTGGGCGTGATCACGGTTGACCCTGAAGTGGAAGGGTTCGATCCAGCACCGCTTAAATCCTACTATGATAGTTTAGGCGTGCCCTGGATCTATGCAGAACAACCGATTATGGAAGAGGCCCGGGAGAATATGTCGGGGGACTCTTTTTGTGCCTACTGTGCACGGATGAAGCGGGGCATTATGTACACTACATGCCGCAAACAGAACTATAATGTGCTGGCGCTGGCTCAACATTTGGATGATCTTGCTGAGAGCCTGATGATGTCCATTTTTCATGGCGGACAGATGCGCACCATGAAAGCGCACTATCTTAATGATGCGGGGGATATCCGTATTATCAGGCCATTGGTCTATTGCCGAGAGAGTCAAACTGGAGCGTTTGCTGTAGAAGCGGAATTGCCAATCATCCCCGATAGCTGTCCAGCCTGCTTTACCAAGCCGACCCAACGAGAATACATGAAACAGCTTCTGGCCCGAGAAGAGCGGAATAATCGCCATCTATTCGCCAATATGCTGCATGCCATGAAACCTTTGATGGATGAAACGCCGAAATGAAAATTAAACATGTTTCGATACCGACCAAGGTTGCCCGTCCGGGGATGAGTGTTGGTGAGGTGATGCAGGAGTGTGTCGCAAAGCGAATTCCAGGCATACCCTATGTGGATCAGCATGGCCTGATCAGCGGGCGCTTTTCTGTGAGACATATGTTTCGGGTCTGCTGTATTCCTGACGATATTATTCATGGCGCCCATCTTCTTGGAGATGATGTGGAGCATCTGGATTTCCCGCACATAAAAGCGGATGAACTGATGGCTAAAACTGTGGATGATTTCATCTTTCCGGATGCGGTTCGTCTGTCACCAAATTTTCAGGCAATCAAAGCACTGGCAATCATGGAGCAATATGCCACGGAATATCTCTTCGTCACTGAGGGTGATGATTACCAGGGGGTCGTAACACGTTTGAGTATTGCTGAAGCGATCTTAACCAGAGAGTGCTGCATAGAATAGGGCCAGTTAGAATGCTTGAGCAGATTACGACAGAAATGTGGACCGCTGCAGCGCTTCTCGTAGGGGCCTATATACTGATTTTCACGGAGATACTGCATCGTACCACCGCCGCCATGCTGGGGGCAGTGACAATGATCGGGGTGGGTATGTGGATGGGATTCTACAGCCAGGAAGAGGCGCTGTTGGCTGTAGATGGAAATACCATCTTGTTACTCGCTGCGATGATGATGCTGGTGGCCATGCTGCGGCCTACCGGCGCATTCGATTACGCGGCAGTACATATCACCCGTTGGGCGAAGGGAAATCCGAAATTACTGCTGATCTATCTCAGCCTGGCAGTAAGTCTGATCAGTATGATCCTGGATAATGTCACGACAGTGATTGTGTTCGCGCCGCTGACGGTTTTGATTTGTCGTCTATTGAAAATCAATCCGATGCCCTATCTGATGGCAGAGGCTATGTTGTCAAATATCGGTGGTGCAGCAACCCTGGTTGGTGATCCGCCCAACCTTATGATCGGCAGTGCGGCCAATATCAGTTTTAATTCATTTCTGATTCATATGGGATTTCCAGTACTGGTAGCCTGGGTAGGGACCGTTGCGCTGATGCTATTTCTGTTTCGCGATGAGTTGACTACTGGGGGGCAGGATCCCAAAACCCTGGTTGATACTCATGCTATCAAGGATGCAGAGGGCTTAAAGCGGGTACTTTTCTCCCTCAGCATTGTGGTCGTACTTTTCTTTATTCACCACAATTTGCATGTCATGCCGGCATACGCATCGTTTATTGGTCTTTGTGTGGCCCTGCTGTTGATGAAGCCCGATATGGAGCAGATATTTGGTACGGTCAATTGGTCGGTGCTGTTCTTCTTTGCCGGTCTATTCATGATCGTTGGCGGTGTTGAGGCTAGTGGTCTTTTAAACCTGCTGGGCAATGAGTTGGCGGTACTCGCCAAAGATCCGGCGATGTTGCTTATCACCGGTCTGCTATTGATGTGGGTTGCGGCTATTCTGAGCGCGGTGGTGGATAATATTCCGTTCACTGTCACCATGATTCCCATAATCCTGGGGCTGGAGAGCAGCGGTGTGAATATTGCGCCACTCTGGTGGGCCTTGGCGCTTGGGGTTGGCCTTGGCGGTAATGGTACTCACCTTGGGGCGACAGCCAATATCATCGCCGTCAGTGAATCTGAGAAGAGTGGCATGCCAGAGGCCAGAATTACTCCGGTAGTGTGGATGCGCAAAGGCATTCCAGTGATGTTTCTCGGTCTGATTCTTTCCAGTCTGGTCTATGGGCTGTTTTTCGGTCTTTTCACCACAGCTTAAGGCTCATTATTAACCCGGCCATTAATAGCAGTGCAATACGCGGCATGAATTTGTCGACCTGCTGAGGTAACTCAGCAGCGTTGCCACAAGCGCACACTTCACGCTGCCCAACTGATCTTTTTAGGTTGAATCAGCTTATCCTTGAATAATCCCCCAATTTCCTCGTCTGTTTAAATAGAAGATAAATCTTGATTGTTTTGCTTGGTATTTCTATAGCTTAAGTAACGTTGAGCACTATTGAGTTGTGGTAGTGACAAAGTGAGATCTACCCGAACAGGGCACAAGCAATTAATAGAGGTGCCCTTGACTAACATTAAATCTGGGAATGAGCGACAAATTCGCTATCTCTTGTAGAACGAGGTAATTCCAGAAAAACAGAGGCATACACCACTATGAATATCAGAACCACTATGGATCCAGTGACACTTCACGAGGTAAACAATCCCGAAGAGCATCCCTGTTTGTATGAAGGAGATGGTGAAAATGGGGTTGAGATCTATTTTGAGAGCGAAGAGACGAAAAAGATCTATATGGATATGGAGCTTGAGGACCACAAGATAGTTTGTGGAAATGATACGGATGACTACGTTGCTGAGGGATAAGTGATGATCTTAAGACGCATCTATTTGCTGGTGCCTTCCCGCACCCAAGCAGAAGAGGTTGTAAGAGACTTGATGCTGGAACGGATTAATCGACAACATATTCATACGGTTGCAAAGCCGGATATAGACATTGAGGGACTACCAGAGGCGACAGTCAGACAGCGCAGTGGATTTGCTGCGCAACTTGAGAGTTGGTTCTGGGATATGAACCTGTTGATTTTTTTTGTTGCCTTTTTATTCCTGTTTTTCTCCCTTTGGACATCTGAGTGGTTGTTGATGCTTGGGTGCCTGGGGGTGATCGCGGTCACCCTGGCGCTGGGTTATAGCTTTGCCAGCAAGGTACACCAGGCCCATCTCAATGACTTTGAGGTCTGTCTGCGACATGGAGAGATCCTGCTGCTGATTGATGTTCCCCGTTGGCGGGTATCAGGGGTTGAGCGTGCTATTCGACAAAAACATCCCGAGGTTGATCTAGGTGGTGTTGGTTGGGGTATCGATGCACTGGGCATCTGATTTACCAACCAGAGGGTGACGCTTAGCGTCACCCGTTTTTTTTCAAAGTTGCTGATACTATTAACCCGGCGACCAAGTATGTCGTCTTCAGGCTTGAAACCCCTAACAATATGATTTCTAAAAAGTCAGGCCGAAGTGCGTCTGCCTGCAGGCTGCGTTATCAAAACTTGCTGTAGGAGTGCTACAGCAAGTTTTGATGCCTTGCCGCAGGCAGGCACACTTCGGCTGAAGAGAACATACTTAGTCGCCGGGTTAAAAAACCAGACTAGAAGTGCTGTTTACTCCTCTGAGTGTTTAACGGGGTGCTCTTCTGCCATGTCAGAGCTTGTTCAGCCTTCGATGCCACTATGCCGCAACAGGGGCTCGATCTGAGGCTCCCTGCCCCGGAAAGCTATAAACAGATCCATCGCATCCTTTGATCCTCCCTGTTCCAGAACTTCCTCAAGGAAGGACTGCCCTGCTTTCTGGTTGAATATGCCTTCATCCTCGAATCTTGAAAAGGCATCGGCAGAGAGCACTTCAGCCCACTTGTAGCTGTAATATCCTGCGGCGTATCCACCAGCGAAGATGTGTGAGAAGCCGTGTGGAAACCTGTTCCAGGATGGGGGTGTGATTACCGAAACCTGTTGACGAACCTGCTCAAGTATCTCGTAAATTCGACCACCTTTGGACGGGTCATACTCCTGGTGGATGCGAAAGTCGAATAGTGAGAACTCCAATTGGCGAACCATCTGCATCGCTGACTGAAAATTTTTGGCGCCATGCATCCGTTGAAAAAGCTCATCCGGTATTGGCTCACCAGTGTCGACATGTCCTGAGATGAGGTTGAGCGCCTCTTTCTCCCAACACCAGTTCTCCATGAACTGACTGGGTAGTTCTACGGCATCCCAAGCAACGCCATTGATTCCTGCAACTGAGGGATAGTCGATACGGGTCAGCATATGGTGCAGACCATGACCGAACTCATGAAACAGGGTCAGCACCTCGTCATGGGTAAACAGTGCCGGTTGGTCACCAACTGGGGGTGAAAAGTTGCAGGTCAGGTAGGCAACAGGGATCTGATCCATGGTGTCGCTGAAGAAACGGGTTGCGCAATCATCCATCCAGGCGCCACCTCGCTTTTTGGGGCGGGCATACAGATCGAGATAGAACTGTCCCCGGAGTTGATTCTGCCGATCCCTGATCTCGTAGAAGCGGACGTCGGGGTGCCAGGTATCGACATTTTCAACTGCCTGGATGTGGATGCCGTAGAGGCGCTCCACTACAGCAAACATACCAGGCACCACCCGTGTTTCAGGAAAATAGGGCTTTAGCTCTTCCTGGCTGATGTTGTGGCGGTGCTGGCGAAGTTTTTCTGAGTAGTAACCGATATCCCAGGCTTCTAATTTCTCAACGCCGTAAGTCTCTTTGGCGAATTGAGTCAGCTGAGTGAGTTCCGCTTCCGCCTGGGGTCTGGAGCGGCGAGCCAGATCAGTCAGAAAGGCCACCACTTCGTCTGTTCGACGGGCCATTTTGCGCGCCAGCGATCGCTCGGCATAGTTGTCGAAGCCAAGTAGCTGGGCCTGTTCGTGGCGTAACTCAAGGATCTGGTCCATCACCTCGGTGTTGTCCCACTCTCCGGCATGTGGGCCAGAATCTGATGCCCGGGTTGAGTAGGCTTGATAGGCTTCACGCCGCAGTTCCCGTTGATCTGCGTAGGTCATAACCGGGAAGTAAGAGGGAAATTCCAGAGTCAGCAGCCAGCCTTGCTGCTCCCTCTGTTCTGCAGTCTGCTTTGCCAGAGCCATTGCGGATTCGGGGAGTCCAGCCAATTGTTCTGGATCGGTAATGAGTTTGCTCCAGGCATTGGTTGCATCGAGCAGGTTCTCTTCAAACTTGGTAGTCAACTTGGAGAGCGTCTGGGTGATCTCTTTGTAGCGCTGTTTTTTCTCTTCGGCTAGATCAACCCCCGAAAGACGAAACTCCAATAGTGCATTCTCCAGCATCTTTCTCTGTGCGCTATCCAGATCGGCTTGCTCTGCCACCTGTTTATAGGCGTCACACAACTGGCTGTTTTGTCCTACCTCTGTTGCATATTCGCTGAGCTTGGGCAGGCAGGCATTATAGACCTCGCGCAGGGGATCACTATTGACTACAGAGTTCATATGGCTGACAGGAGACCAGGCCCGGCTGAGCCTGTCTTCGGCGATTTCCAGCGGTTCAATGAATGTCTTCCAGGTAGGGTTAGGGATTGTGTTGAGCAATCGCTCCATGGTTTCACGGTTTTCCTGCAAAAGCGTGTCGATAGCCGCTTCCACCATATCGGGCTTAATTCGACTGAAGGCGGGAAGTCCGGGCATCTCTAACAGGGCGTTTGTCATGATTGGGTTTCCTGGATTGTTGTTATCTAATCTGTTTAATCAACTATTGATCAATTCAGAGGTTGATTAAGGTTTGAGCGATTTAAATGGCAATTTTGCATGCCTATCTCAAGCAGATGGGGGCAGAGGTTGGGAAAATAAAGAGAGTACCTTATTGATCCCTTCTGCTCCTCTTCCATGAGGTTTTGTTACAGAGTCTCTGATGTGGTGTTGATCAACTGAAATAACTCGGCTCACTTGGCCTTAATGGCTATCAAGGTGAAGGGTTAATGGTTGCTACCTACCGACTTATTGTTTCTCATCGCTTGCAGTACTTTGTCCACTGGATTGGGCTTGCCGTGCTGAAGATTGCAGAGTAAATCGTCATACAGTGCTGCACGGTAGTCAGTGGACTCATCCTTGGGGATCGCCTCCCAGATCATACCCGGAGCAGGGCTGAGGCTGTCCCGGTCCCCATAGGCGTAAACTTTATAGAGACGCTCCCCGCATCGAAATCCCTCGTAGGAACTGTTGGATGCACCAGACTGAGAGCGGATAACCAGAGTGAAACGTATCGCGCCATCAGCGTCATGCTGAATGGAACCGCGCTCTAGAAAGTAGCGAAATCGAGTTTCGTTTGCCGCAACTCTAAACTCCTCAAGGTCATCAGGGTTAATATTTTGAGGTACCTGAACCTCATTCTCGAGCCATTTCTTCTCTGGTTCGTCATATTCCGGATCGGGCAAAGGGTCATCCAATAGGATGTCCCGTGCCATGAGCGGGGTGGTCAACAAAGCTGTCGCAAGCAGCAGCCATATGTATTTCAGGGCCATCAACACTTTTCCTGTAGAGATTTTGGGGAATTCAGATCTGTATTTTCCCACCTTAAGGGCTTGTGGGCTAGGGATGGTTAAACCAACCTTACTGTGATAAACCAAGCTGTTCCTGTGCCAACAATGAAAAATGCCGCAAGAGTGAAAAATGAGTAATAGCGGAATCTTCTCACCAGATCAAACTCCTCTTTGGTGGAGATCAGCAGAGGGCGTCGATTTGACCCGGTAGAGCTTAGGGTGTGTATGGGCTGCTGATCTTCTTGCATCTGTTCCCTGGTGATCTCCCCTTTGGCGGCCTGGCGAGCCGATTCCCACTCATCGAGGTCGATTTGTCCATCTCTATTCCGGTCGAAACGCTCCAGCAGGCTGGCATGGTCGCTTTTCCACTGGCGCAGACGATCCTTGAGCATATCGTCACGCATCGCTTTTCTATCAATCTCCCCTAGAGAACTGAATAGACCTATGGCATACAGTGGGTCTCCAGGCAAGATCATCTCTTCGGTATAACGATAATCTCCATCGAAGGTGGTATTGACTGAAATCTGCAGCCCGAAACGGTTGAAATGGCTATGGGTTGTGCCGGCCCCCCTGTCCGGCCCGGCGCTGGGTGTTGCATTGGGGCCGTACCAGATGCTGCGTTCACTTGGCGTGATGCTGGCACCTTCAGGGTCGATTATGCATTCGCCTGTAGCATCCCGAATCAGGAACAGAGCGTTACTCTTTTCAGAGCGTATGCTGCGCCACCCCTTGTCACTCTTTCGCTCTATCTTGTAGCGCCACCAGCAACAATTACTTGCGCTAAGGGGTGAAATGACCGGCTCACCCCGCATCATATCGGCTTCACCGATCAGCTCAACATAGCCCTGGGGGGCTGAGCGTATACGCGAGGTTGGCGTATCCTCGATCAGGCGGGCTCTGTGGAGGTGGTAAAATGAAAAATAGAGCGCTGCTAAAGAGAGGAGTGTCAGCAAGGCGCTCCAGAGTAGAAAAGCGCCTGTCCCCATATTGATAATGTCTTGAATCAACTAAATAACTTTTCCATGTTTACATCAGTTTTCTCAGCTTCATCAAACTCCAGGAAGACCGCAGGCTTGAAGGAGAAGCGGTTGGCAAGAATGACATCGGGAAATTGCTCAATGCGTACATTGTTGCTGTTTACACTGTCATTATAAAACTCACGTCGATCTGCGATACTGTTTTCCAGGCCGGTGATTCGACTCTGTAGATGTAAAAAGGTCTCGTTGGCCTTCAGATCCGGATAGTTCTCAGCGACTGCGAACAGATTCCCCAGACCGAGCCGGAGTTGCCCTTCAGCTGCTCCGATAGCGCCCACATCGCCTTGCCTCATGGCGTTATTGACTGCAGCTCTGGCATTCATCACCTTCTCAAGGGTCTCCTGCTCGAATTTCATGTATTGTTTACAGGTTTCGACCAGTTTGGGCAGTTCATCGTGGCGCTGTTTCAACAACACATCGATATTGGCCCAGGCTTTTGTGACATCATGTTTCAGGCGTACCAGGTTGTTGTATATCATGATGCCGTATATCAGGATAACTACGGCAGCCCCAATTATTACAAAGAGTACAATTTCCATCGATTCAGGAACCTCTAAAAGCTATGAACAACATTCGCCCATTTGAATCCCATCAACCCGAAGTCGCTGATGACGCCTGGGTGGATGACACAGCTGTGATTATCGGCGATGTCCATATTGCTCCACAAGTCTCCATTTGGCCAATGAGTGTGATCAGGGGAGATGTGCATAAAATCGAAATAGGCGCCAGAAGCAACATCCAGGATGGTTCTGTAATGCATGTCTCGCATGACAGTTATTATCTGCCTGGCGGTCGGCCATTGACCATAGGTGAGGGGGTGACTGTGGGGCATAAAGTATTGTTGCATGGGTGTGAGATCGCCAGTAATTGCTTCATTGGCATGGATTCGACCATTCTTGATGGCGCGATCCTGGAGGAGGGGGTAATGCTGGGCGCCGGATCTCTGGTGCCGCAAGGGCGCACGCTGGAGGGAGGGTACCTCTGGTTGGGGCGGCCGGCACGACGGGTCAGAGTATTGACTGAGAAGGAAAAAGAGATAATCAGCTACACTGCAGAACACTATGTGCGATTGGCAGAGCGGCATCGTGGGTAAGTCTAAGTGGTATAGCAGTTATCAAGTTCAGGTTACAGAAGTGGTAAGAGAGTACGAAAAGAGATAATTACAGGAGTGGGAGGCTTAGGAAATTGTGAGGGACGATAATACTTATCCCGTTAGATAGGTGTATGCCCACTAGCAACTGTCTATTGCTGGGTTTAGGCCCTTATGGGGCACAGCAAATCCTGTTGCGTCCTGCTCTTTTTGCCCTGTATAACGCCTTGTCAGCTCGTGTAAACAGGGTGGCATCACTTTCATCTGGTGTGAGTTCAGCAATGCCGCATGAGATGGTTGCGTTCACTTTGTCACACTCTAATTCAAAATTACATTGTGCTATCTCTTGGCGGAGATGATCAGCCAATTCTATGGCGCTCTCCTTACTGCAGTCTGATAACAGTACGGCGAACTCCTCACCGCCGATGCGAGCGACGAAATCTGATAGACGCAAGCGCTGGCTGATCTTGTTTGCAATACAGGAAATTACCCGATCACCCATCCAGTGACCATACTGATCATTGATCGACTTGAAGTGGTCTATATCCCAGATAAGCAGACAAAGCTTTTTGTTTTCTCGAATACAGCGCGCCCTGTCTTGCGGCAGACGAGTTTGATAGGCACGACGATTGGGTATGCCGGTCAGAGCATCAATATTGGCTTGCTGACGTTCTCTGTAGAGGTCCTGGCGGAGTATTGAGACCTCTGTTTCCAAATGTGTTACACGCTCTCGAAGCTGGCTGATCTCTGAATCGATGTGGATTGTATCCTGGCTTGGATTCCTGGGTTGGGAGTCCGGGCACTGCACTGGTTCATGGGTTCCGTTTTTATTCAACTGAGTGGCATGCAACATGAGATTATCCCTATTTAAGATTTTTGATTTCGTAGTTCCATGCTCATAATCCTATGAGGTGAAAATGGAGAAATGTTGTGAAGATTGAGGAGAAAATGTGAATTTAGGTCAGCGGTGTAGAAAGCTTGAAGAGTCTCATAGATACTTTTTCTTATGAGAATCGGCATAACAGGCAAAATGGTCCTGATACTCCTGGCTACCAGTATCCTTCTGGTTGGCGCCATGGCCATAGCGATGCAGTGGAGCTTTCAAAAGGGTTTTCTCGACTATTTGACCGAAGCAGAGCTATCGAGGCTAGACGACACAGTAGTTAAGCTCTCCAATGCCTATCGTCGAGAAGGGTCCTGGGAGTTTATACGGGGACGCCACCGAGTGTGGGTAAAGTTTTTGCCACACCAACTGGATGATCAAGCCAGTCTGTTGTCAGTGCCGCCTCCACCACTACTCAACGGTGGAAGAGCGCCCATGCCTGCAGAGGCACGACCATCGATACCACGGCAGTTTAACAGGCGCACACTACCACTTCCGCCAGGTGATCGTTCTGGTCTGAGTACCCGTCTCAGCTTACTGGATGAGTTTAGAGATAATCTGATCGGGCCACCTGATAACTCGGGTAAAGCGTTTGTTCGTCCGATAGAGCTTGATGGCGAAGTGGTTGGCTGGTTGAGTCTGACTCCGCAGCTCATTCCGAGTTCAGATCTGGACAAAAGCTTCAGGGATGAACAACTTAATGCGATCTATCCGATTGCTGTGGGTGCATTGCTGTTAGCGCTGATCATGGGTATTCCTCTTGGTCGCTACCTATTGATCCCTGTAAAGGATGTGGCCATGGGGGTACATGCCCTTGCTAAAGGTCGCTTCGAAACTCAGCTCAAACCCAGAAGTAAGGATGAGCTGGGTCAACTGGTGCTCGATTTCAACGTACTGGCTGAAGCGCTACAGCGTAACGAATTACTGCGCCGGCAGGGTATGGCGGATATTTCCCATGAGTTACGCACACCGCTTGCTCTGCTGCGGGGTGAGGTCGAGGCAATGCAGGATGGTATCCGCCCCGCTGATCAGGCCCAGCTCACTAAACTGCATGACACGATTATGCAGTTCAATCGTATGGTGGATGACCTCTACGACCTTGCGCTGACCGATGCGGGCGCCTTGAATTATCGTAAGGAGGCTTTGAATCTGGCTGATGTGTTGCGCGACTCATCTGTTTCAGCCGAGCATCAGATAGAGCAGAATAACCTTAGTCTGAATTGTGAGATTCCACAGAGATTGAATGTTTTTGGTGATGCCAGGCGCCTGCGGCAGGTGGTGGACAATCTGCTCAAGAACAGTCGGCGCTATACTGATCCTGGAGGGGTGATTAACCTCACCGCATGGCAGGTATCCAAAAAGGTCTATTTTAAGGTTGAAGATAGTGCCCCTGGGGTGGATAACGACACCCTGAGTCGATTATTCGACCGCTTCTATCGGGCTGAAGGATCGAGAAACCGAGCAGGTGGTGGCGCAGGTTTGGGGCTGGCGATCTGTCGCAATATCATTGATGCTCACCAGGGTGTTATCAGCGCTAAACCCTCGCCTTTGGGTGGGCTGCAGATAGTAGTAAGCCTGCCACAGGCCTGAATAGCGTATAAAGGCTGGTGATGATTGTGTTGATAGGCTCCTCCCCCTTCACCTTGTACGGCTAATACTTTTCATGACTCAATCCACACTCGACATGAGAAACCAAGTAAGATTAACCAGATAACATGAAAGCAGTTGTGAAAAATATTCGGGTAGAGCAGGCAAGCATGAGTAGACCGAAACAGATACTGATTGTTGAGGATGAGGTGGGGCTCGCCGAACTGCTGCGTGACTACCTCAAAGATGCTGGTTACGAAACGCAAATGCTTCATGAAGGCACGGGTGTGGTGTCATGGGTAAATGATCATTCACCTGATCTGATCCTGCTTGATCTGATGTTGCCAGGGATGAATGGCCTGGATATCTGCAAAGAGATACGTGTTTATTCCAATGTGCCCATTATCATTACCACCGCGAGAGTCGAGGAGATAGATCGTCTGCTGGGCCTGGAACTGGGCGCCGACGACTATGTCTGCAAGCCCTATAGTCCGAGAGAGGTCGTGGCCCGTGTTAAAACCGTACTGCGCCGGGTAGTCCCTGTTACCGCAGAATCTCCCGCCTCCCATGCCGGGATTGTGCTTGACGAGGCGCGCTTCCAGGTAATGATTCTGGATCAGCCAATGGAGCTGACCCCAGTTGAGTTCCGCCTGCTGAAGACCATGCTGGCGCAGCCGGGCAGGGTGTTCTCAAGGTCGCATCTGATGGATAACCTCTACACTGATCAACGTGTGGTCAGTGACCGTACGGTAGATACCCACATCAAGAATCTGCGCAAGAAGCTGGAGGCTCAGCTTCCTGATCAGGAGATCATTTTCTCGATCTATGGGGTTGGCTATAAGCTGGAGTTGCCTCACTGAAACCGCGGGTCAAAAGGGGGCGCGCCAGGAGGCGGCCCTTTCGGGGCTTCATCCTCAGTAAGGTAGCCATCGTTATTTGTGTCGTGGAAACCGAAGCGATCCTTGGGGCCATCAAACTCTTTTCGAGATACACGTCCGTCACCATCTTTGTCGAGACGTTGCACAAAGTGATGGGAGAAATCTAGTGGTGCGTTTTGGTCAAGCCGAGGCTGCTCCTCGCTGCTTTCCTGGTCAAAATCCTGTGATCTTTCCCCGGCAAGTATCACCCGATAGGGATAGGCGTCGTAATCGATATCACTGGCAGCTTCTGCTTGTTGTGTTGCCCCCTGCCGCACCACCCTTACATAGTTGTTGACACGGACAGCATCACCTTGCGGGCCTCTGCCCATCCTCGCCTTGCCTGTTTTCGGGTCACTGCGCTGGGCGCCAGCGCCATGAACATCCATGATCCGGCCTTGCATTCTTCCCAGGGCCTGACCAAAGGCGATATAGACTGCGTTGCTGCCGGGTCGTACACCGTCCAGGTGAGTGGTGGAGGTCCAGTAGGAGGGGTAGTCCTTTTCTCCTGCCTCATTGATGATCGATGTTGTTTTGAAAAGTGGGTTGATAGCGGCTGATTTGCTGGTGTCTGGGGAGCGAGAATAATCCACGATATAGTGCAGCTCCTTGGTGTTGGGAAGACGCCAGTCGTTGTGTCCTGCCAGCTTGAGGTTCTCAGCGTAGCTCAATGCCTCCTGCCAGTTCATACCCTCCGCACTATCCATTCGGGACCATTGAAGCCCTGTGGTTTGGTCGGTGATTGTGCCATCACCATTATCGTTAAAGCGGTTGATTCCATAAGGTGTGCCTCGAACATAGCGCACATAGAATTTCTTGCGTTCCCAGTGAGAGCCGAGTTGCTTGTAACCATAACCTTTGATGCGTCCATCGGCGAAATTGACCCCGAAAACTGTCTCCATATTATCCATGGTGGTAGAGACATACTGGGTGGTCGATAACCATTGTGCATCGATATATCGCTCCCCTTGTAAGCCATAAATAAAGTCGAAGTAGTCGGTGTTGATAAAAGGGATGGCATCAGATGGAGCAACGTCCATACTATTTTTTTTGTCGGGTGTTCCGGTATAGCCTCGGAAATCGATTAGTGAATAGAGTTCCTTGATAGTGGGTAGACGCCAGTCTTTATGCCCACCGAGGCTCATTTGCATAGCCTCATTTTTCGCCTCTTCCAGGCCGAGCTTTATAGGAGAAACCCCTTTTGACCACTGTAGTCCAGTATTCAGGTCGGTGACGGTGCCGTCCCTGTTGTCACGATATGCCGGTGGATGGCTCTGGTATTGCGCATCCTGACCAAAGAAGGGTTGCCCAAGTGTAGGGCAGCGTATGGCCCTGGCCTGGTTGTAACAGCGGATTTGCCCTGTATCTGGAATCTGTACAGCAGATCTTGCCTCCTGTGCCGGTAAGGCCAGGATGAGTGTCAAAAGAGTGGTAACGGGTAGAAGCCGGTTTAGTGAACAAGTGCTCATATGTTTACTCGATTGTTAATGCAACCAGGAACTTGCCAATGATAATGAATTATCTCCGAGGAAAGCTCATTAAATGTGACTTATAGGAAAGTTTAGTGAATAACTGTGGAGCGACTATGGTGAAAATATGAAGATACTCAGGAGCTGTTGTTCCAGCACTATGTTCACACTATTCACTATTAACCCGGCGACTAAGTATGTTGTCTTCAGCCGAAGTGTGCCTGCCTTCGAGCCGCGCCCCGAAGGAAGTGCCTTTGGGGTGCGCCTTGATCAAGGGCAGGCTTGAAACCCTGAAGACGACATACTTAGTCGCCGGGTTAATATAAGTGCAGAGAATCTTCACGTTTCCTCCATGATTCCTCCACTTTGTTTGGCTTAAATTGAAGGTAGCTCTGAATAAGTCAATCACCGACAAAATATTTAAGCTCGACCTATTCAGGATGAGAGTCTCAAGTTAACCTGTTGTGGAGAGTGTCATGTCAATTTTTAAAATAGTGTGTGTGGCAGGGATCTCGCTTTGCCTTGTGCTGACGGGGTGTGGAGGTGGTGGTTCAGGCGATAGTAGCGAAGATATCATTGATAGCGGTGATGGTACTGACACTAGTGGAGATGAAGAGACCGATAGCAGTGGTGATGATACTGATGGCAGTGATGGTAATGTATTGTACTACAGTATTGGCGGTACGGTTTCCGGTTTGATTGGTAGTGGCTTGGTTTTGCAGAACAATACAGGTGATGATCTCTCCATCGATAGTGATGGAGATTTTACATTCAGCACAACCTTGGCTGATGAGACTGTTTATGAGATATCTGTTGCGACTCAACCCAGTTTTCCGAACGGATATTGCAATATCTTAAATGGCAGCGGCACACTGTCTGGAAATGCGATCACCAACATTGAGATAATTTGTACCGGAGGACGTTACACGATTGTCGATACCAATCAAAGCCTGTGTTATGACTCCTCGACTGGTGTAGAGACGGTCTGCTCTGGAGTCGGTTATGATGCTGACTACAGTGGTCACCAGCCAGACTACACTTTGAGTGAGGACGGTAACAGTGTATTTGATCATGTTACCGGATTGATCTGGACTCAGAGCGCCGATCTGGATGGGAGTGGCGTGATTGATGTGGATGATAAGTTGACCCAACCTGAGGCGGCTAGCTACTGTTCTGGGCTGACTGAAGGTGGTTACGAGTGGCGCTTACCGTCGATTAAAGAGCTCTATTCATTGATGGACTTCACCGGTGGTGATCCCAGTGCCTATACAGGTAGCGACACATCCCGGTTAATCCCATTTATCGATAACACTATCTTCGCGCCGGGATTTGGTGATACCAGTGCTGGTGAGCGCATCATTGATGGCCAATACGCAACCACTACACTCTATCTCTCACCCGAAGGTACAATGGGAGGCAATGACACTATGTTTGGTGTCAATTTTGTGGATGGCCGGATTAAGGGCTACCCGTATAACTTCCCAAGTAACAATTCTAAGACTTTTTATCTGTTCTGTGTGAGTGGTAACGATAATTACGGCATCAACGATTTTGTCGATAACAGTGATGGTACAGTCAGTGATAACGCAACAGGTCTGATGTGGGAGACGAATGACTATCGATCTTCAAATTTTGAGGATGCGATCAACTATTGCGAATCGAACACTACGGCTGGTTGGAGTGATTGGCGTCTGCCTGACATCAAGGAGCTACAGAGTATCGTCGACTATGAGCTTGCTCCAGATTACAGCGGAAGCGCCGCCATAGATCCTCTATTCAATGCTACTTCATTTACAAACGAAGGCGGTGAGGAGGATTGGGGTGCCTATTGGGCATCTACTACCCATGCTACCTCTGAGGGGATGGGTTTTTCCGCAACCTATCTCTCCTTTGGACGGTCTCTTGGTTACTTCAATAGTGAGGTTGTTGATGTACATGGTGCGGGGGCTCAGCGAAGTAACCACAAGTCAGATATCACTTTTCAAGCTGACGGTAGTGCCAATGAGGGGTTTGGTACTTTTTATTATCATGGGCCTCAGGGTGACATTTTACGGCTTGATAATATGGTCAGGTGTGTGCGAATACCTTAGATCGTATATGAATCGATATGGGCTGGGGTGACTCAGTCGATATCGATCAAAGGAGTTTAGGGTGGTAGGTACAAACTAGTGAAATCTTGCTAAACTCTGACCGTAAGCCCTCTACGACCCGGTCTTATGATACCTCTACTCGACTTATCTGCTTTTATCTGGTTTATGATCTGCTGGGTAAGTTATACCCGCTATGCCGACCTGCAGGCTCGTGACAATCTTACCCTGATGAGTGTCATGCATGGCTACCGTTTGCAGTGGATGCATGAAATGTTGAAAAGGGATGTACGGATCGTTGATTCAAATATTGTTTTAATCCTTGCAAGAAGCGCGACTTTTCTTGCATCTACAACTATTTTTATCCTGGCTGGGCTTATCGCCATATTAGGGACGATGGATACGGCCATTGAGATAATAGGTGAATTACGCTACGCGGTTCAGAGTTCGCGAGAGATATGGGAGCTGAAGCTGATTGTTCTGCTACTTATTTTTATCTACGCTTTTTTTAAGTTTACCTGGTCAATGCGTCACTTCAACTATCTCTCCATTATGATCGGTGCTGCACCCAGCAGTGATGCACTACCGGAATGGAGTGATACCTTTGCTGAACGAGCTGCCAAGGTAAGTTCAAAGGCGAGCAATACTTTTAACCGTGGTCTTCGTGCTTACTACTTTGGTTTGGCTTTTCTGAGTTGGTTCATTCATCCGCTTGTTTTTATTCTTGCTACTCTACTTGTGGTCGGGGTTTTATATCGTCGTGAATTTAAATCAGGGATGCTGCGCGAGTTGGGAGATCCGAAAGATTTTTGCTAGTCGTATCAGCTACGGTGATAGTTAATGATCTGCGGAAGCTTGCAGGCTGTTTTGTGAATTTCCAGCGCGATTTGGAGGGGCAGAGCCCCACCCCACCTTTCCGTATAAACGTAGGGTGGGGCCCTGCCCCTCCAACTTCACTAGAAAGAAAAGTGGCGCTTCTAAGAATTTAAGTGGATTTCTACCAGACACTACCCTGTGTGTCGTAATATTTATGGTCTGAATACTACGTAGTTACAGGTTGATATTCTATTGCTGAGTATCGCCGGTAATCAGGATATGTTAAATGCTGTTCAAATATATTTATTAACAAGATCATTCCAAAATTTTATATTAAAAATTCCATAATCTGAGCTGGTTCACAAGATGTAAGAAACAATAGGGTCGGCAGCTTGAATATCCATTACGATTTGCTGGCTGCCACTGGGTAACCCGTGATTGTTCCTGATTCGTGTTTAATTGGCGAAATATCAACTGAGTTTTCTGAGATGAGTATACGTCTGATATTTTCAAGACGGATCAGTGGCTGTTGTTCATTAAATCTATTGTAAAGCGTCGGGTAGCCTGTTTAATGATTGTGAAACATTTCAATATAGAGGTGACTGATCAGTGAGTTCAGATTCACAGACTGCTTATAGTGCAGACGGTAATGTCGAATTGAAGGCAGGATCATTTACACTACTCAAGCTGACGATGTCAGAACTGAATATTGAAGCTATAGATGAGCTGTTATCGGATCGTATCGCAAAAGCGCCGAATTTTTTTCGAAATACACCCATTGTGATAGACCTCAAGTCATCATCTGATGGTGCAAATATAGATAATCTTGCAGTAGCCATAGGTGCAATCCGTGGTTATGGCATGGTTCCTGTTGGTGTTCGTGGTGGTTCTAAAGCCTTTCATGAACAGGCCAGTCTGTTGGAGTTGGCGGTTTTTTCTGAGAAGCGCCGAACTTCTGCCACTTCTCCTGCCAAGTCGACAGCAACTAAGGTGCATCGATCACTTCCTGCAAAAATTGTTGACTCGCCTGTGCGATCTGGGCAGCGTGTCTATGCCCAAGATAGTGATCTGGTTTTACTGGCGCCGGTGAGTAGTGGGGCTGAGGTGGTGGCAGACGGGCATGTCCATGCCTATGCGCCGATTCGGGGTCGGGTGCTTGCAGGTGTCAAAGGGGATAAAAGCGCCTCTATTTTCTGTAAAGATTTAAGGGCTGAGCTGGTGTCAATTGCTGGGCGTTATAAAGTAAGTGATGATCTGTCTCCAAGGCATATGGGGCATTTTGTCTCTGTCTCTCTTCGTGGAGATGCATTTGTATTCAAAGAGATCTGATTGTTTTCTGTGCAAGTTCAAAATGATTATTCGAATCATTATTTTAGAGAATCTTAGGAGCGATTAATTGGCCAGAATTATCGTAGTCACGTCCGGTAAGGGCGGTGTAGGTAAGACGACAACTGCTGCTGCATTGGCTATGGGTCTTGCAGAGAAGGGGCATAGAACCGTAGTTATCGATTTCGATGTTGGTTTACGGAATTTGGATTTAATAATGGGATGCGAAAGACGGGTTGTCTATGATTTTGTCAATGTCATTCAAGGGGAGGCACGTCTGAAGCAGACGCTGATCAAGGATAAGCGTAACGATAACCTGTTTATACTGCCTGCATCTCAAACCCGTGATAAAGAAGCCTTAACAAAAGAGGGTGTAGGAAAAGTACTGGATGAACTGTCGGGTGATTTTGATTTCATTATCTGTGATTCGCCAGCAGGTATCGAGATAGGCGCTACTATGGCGATGTACTATGCGGATGACGCGTTTGTTGTGACCAACCCTGAGGTTTCTTCAGTCCGTGACTCAGATCGTATGATTGGAATTCTCTCCAGTAAATCGAGGCGGGCCGAAGAGGATCGAGAACCGATTCGGGAATACCTTTTACTGACCCGTTACTCCCCTGAGCGAGTTCAGCGCGGAGAGATGCTTAGTGTGGAAGATGTTCAGGATATTCTATCCCTCAACCTGATTGGTGTGATACCTGAATCTCAGGCAGTACTTAACGCCTCGAACTCGGGGGTACCGGTTATCATGGATAACGAAAGTACAGCAGGGCAGGCTTACAGTGATGTGGTTGCGCGGTATCTCGGTGAACAGTTACCTCACCGGTTTTTGGATATCGAGAAGAAGGGTCTGTTGGGCAGGTTGTTTGGGGGTTAATGGCAATGGGTTTGCTGAACTACTTTAAATCAAAAAAGAGCACCAACTCAGCATCTGTTGCAAGAGAGCGATTGCAGATTTTGGTGGCTCATGACCGGGCTGGACGAGATGCGCCGTCATACCTGCCTCAGTTACAACGGGATATCCTCAAGGTGCTACGTAAATATGTTGCAGTTGAGCCAGGTGCGGTTAATGTTAATGTCGAGCACGATGAGCATCATGAGATACTTGAACTTAATATAGTTCTACCTGAAGGAGAGCGAAAGACAGGATAGGCATAGTTACTCTTTGATACTATGCCCAGCCTTATCTTTCTGTCTGCCATCCGTTAACTTTTAATCATTATCTTGTTAACGGTTAATCTTTTCTGGCTTCTCTTGATGCATGCAGGTTGTATCAACGTGTGATTATTCGAGTAGATCTCCTGGTGTGGCTGGCAGCCTTGGCATGGTCTGTATAGGGAACTCTCCATTTAAGGTCTCTAAGAAGGCGACGATGTCTTGAGCGTCACTATCTGAAAGATCTTTATCAAGTTGCGTTTTACCCATTACCCTTACCGCTTCATTAATTGATTTGACAGTCCCGCTGTGCATATATGGCGCGGTGTAGCGTAAATTCCGCAATGTTGGTACTCGCCACATGTTCTTGTCCGCAATATTTCCAGTAACATTCATGCGGCCAGTGTCATTCATTAATCCATACTTGGTAACATATGAGTTGTTGGTAAAGATCGGAAACTTTTGAAAGAAGCCTTCTCCAGCAGGTAGTGAAGGGCCATTGAAGTTTGCCCCTGAATGGCAACCAGTACAACCCGTGCTGGCGAAAGTCTTCATGCCACGGATCTGTTGTTCATTCATCGCCTTACCATCACCCCGTACATATTTGTCATAGGAACTGTTAGGTGTGA
Source organism: Candidatus Thiodiazotropha sp. AKIB8 (assembly GCF_058244675.1). Taxonomy (NCBI): domain Bacteria; kingdom Pseudomonadati; phylum Pseudomonadota; class Gammaproteobacteria; order Chromatiales; family Sedimenticolaceae; genus Candidatus Thiodiazotropha; species Candidatus Thiodiazotropha sp. AKIB8. The sequence continues at coordinate 77,187 of NZ_JBSYOO010000045.1, forward strand.
TTAATGTTCTTTCATAGGCGGCAATTGCTTTGGCGATATTGTCAATTGTAATATTATCGCCTGCGCCAAAAACATCATTAAAGTGCGTTTTGTATCCAGGTATTTTGGCAATTCTATCAGCAACAGCATCGAGATCAGACATACCCATCTCAATGGGATTGGCAGGGGGGCCTTTGGCCTGGTCTTCCAGGCTGGTAGCTCTGCCATCCCAGAATTGAACTGAGTGGAAGGCTGCGTTCCAGACAGATGGGGCGTTTCGTCCACCTGCCTGACCATGCACCCCAATCGATGTGGTGCGGTGATCATCACCACCCTCCATGACATTATGACAGGAGAAGCAGGATACTGTGCCATTGGATGAGAGTCGTGGATCAAAAAAGAGCATCTTACCCAGTTCGACTTTTTCTGGTGTGGTTGGATTGTCTGGCGGTGAAGTTGCTGTTTCCGGTAGCGCCTGCCACTGCTGCGCTATTGCTGAACTGCTGATAAGCAATAAGATTAAGTAAGCTGGGTATCGTTGTTTTGAGTTAAACATGTCGAAGCCTCCAATGCGTCATATCATATTAACTTTTTCACGCTAATAGCCCTGAAGTGTTAAATTCGAATAGGGCTGATAGTAATAGTTAACCTGTCAAGCTGAAATGAAGCTGAAAAAATATTGTTTAATTAATAAATCCTCAAGTCCAATAGATGGTTGCCGATGCCCAATTCAGGCAATTGGAAAAGGATAGAGGCAGTTCGTCTGATTTATAGATTCTATTTATGCTTGCTCGAGGCTAGGTAAGTGAGCGACTTTTGGGCCAATTTGAATGCTGCTTGGCGGGTGCCTTTCATCCGTTATGGCTTGATTGTGTCTGTTGCCGCTGTATTGGCATTTCCAATACTCTCTTCGCACTATCTACAGCCTAAGTTTTCTGATTTATTGATCTCAGTTGTTGAGCGTAATGCAAAGTTATCCGCGGGGCATATGAACAGTATGCTTGGCTTGTTGGAGCAGCCTGTCAGCTCCAGGAATGTTGACCATGAATTTAGGCATCATATATCGATGTTGGAGAAAGATTATGCGCTATGGAAAGCGAAATTGTTTGATGCCTCAGGAGTGACAGTCTACTCAACGGATAGCAACGATATTGGTCAAAAAAACATCTATACCTATTTTCACGAGAAAGTTGTCGCTGGTGTGGTCTATAGCAATCTTGTGAGTAAGCAGGCGAAAACCCTGGAAGGTCAAATCGTCCCTCGGGATGTAGTCGAAATCTATGTGCCTATTATGGATGGCGACGAATTTCTCGGTGCTTTCGAGCTCTACTACGACATAACAGAGGACAATCAGGCGCTGATTGCGCTTATTAGATATGGTACATCGCTGAGTCATGGTTTATCCCTGTTCATAATGATTCTACTGTTGATCATTGCGTTACGGGCGGGCTTAGACGTTCGAAGGCGTCAGCAATTTCAGGAGCAGCTTGCTGAAGAGGAGATGAAGTTGCGTACCATGACCGATTCAGCTCAGGATGCGATTATTTCAATTAATCACAATGGCAATGTTGAAAGCTGGAATCCAGCTGCGCAACGCATATTCGGTTATCAGGAAGAGGATATCATCGGGCAACCAATTCAAGATTTGATCGTGACCTCTAAGATGAATGAGGTGCAGGTCGGTGGATTGTCCGATTATATCAATAATGGAAAAGGCCAGGATGTTGGTGCGGTTATTGAGCAAATGGGGATTAGTAGGGATGGCTGTGAATTTCCTCTGGAGATGTCGATTGCATCGATGCAGCTTCAGAATCATTATCACTCAGTCTGTGTTATTCGAGATATCACCAGCAGAAAACAGGCAGAGCAACAGCTGAGGCTCAGCCATCAGGTTATGGCGTCAGCGACAGAGGGAATTATTATCACCGATAGTCATGAGCAAATTGTATCTGTGAATAATGCCTTTACTGAGATTACCGGGTATACCTTGGAAGAGGTCAGCGGTAAACATCCAAGGCTACTGAAATCGGGTAAACACCCAGAGGATTTCTACCACAAAATGTGGTCAGAAATTCAAGATAAAGGCTCATGGCGGGGTGAGATCTGGAACAGACGTAAAGACGGTGCAGTTTATGTTGAGTGGCTAAGCATTAGTGCGGTTTATGATCAAAAGGGTAAGCTGTCTCACTATGTCGGTATTTTTTCCGATATGACCCAGCGCAAACGTGAGGAGGCGGAACTGGAACGGCTTGCGTTTTATGATCCGTTAACGGGCCTTGCAAATCGGCTCTTGCTTCATGATCGACTGCAGCAGTCCTGTAGTTATGCCAAGCGGAATGGTTCAATGGTCGCGGTTCTGTTTATGGATCTCGATCGATTCAAAGCAGTTAATGATAGCTATGGGCATGAAGTCGGTGATCAGTTACTGCAGGAGGTATCCAGACGGATACAAGGGGTGGTTCGTGAGGGTGATACGGTAGCGCGTCTTGGGGGAGATGAGTTTGTCGTTGTGTTGCGGGATTTAAAAGATAGCGATGGTGTTACTCTGGTTGCGGAAAAGATAGTCTACGCAATAGATCAGCCTATATATATTCAAGAGAATCATTGTGCGATTGAGGCCAGTATTGGTATTGCCCTCTATCCCAATCATCAAGAGGTCGATAGTTTACTTAAGCTTGCGGATCACGCAATGTACGAAGCTAAGCGAAACAGTAAAACTAAGATCTGTTTTGCTGACTTGGGTGATATTTCTGAATAGTAATTTCGATCACGACCAGATCGTTGTTTTCACGCCAAGCTGACAATTCATGAAATGGTCAAAACCTTGTATCAACGCCGCAATTGGGCAATCACTGGCGGGGTTTCCGGTAAGATGTCTCGCCAGAGTCGGAAGGATTCAGCAGCCTGTTCCACCAGCATGCCTAATCCATCCAGTGAGCGGGCTGCATGATGGGCGCGTCCCCAAAGCTGAAAAGGTGTCGCCTGGTTACTGTAGAGCATGTCGTAACACCATCCCCCTTTGGCCAGTATATCATCGGGTATCCGGGGTACCTCTCCTGCAAGTCCAGCCGCAGTGCCGTTGATGATCAGATCGAATTGCATGCCTGCTATCTCTTCCAGGCCGCAGCCAGCGACCTGTCCATAGGGTGCCAGTCCACTGGCCAGTGAATAGGCTTTGCTGGCTGTACGGTTAGCAATAATGATGCGTTTCGGTTTCTCTTCCAGCAGTGGTCGCATCACCCCCCGAACAGCGCCACCGGCACCCAGCATCAGGATACGTTTGTCAGCCAAACGAAAACCCTGGTTCACTGATAGATCGCGGACCAGGCCAACCCCATCGGTGTTGTCACCCCGTAACAGATTGCTGTCCAGGCGAATCAAGGTGTTTACTGCACCCGCGGTATGGGCTCTGTCACTCAGTTCATCAGCCATTCGCCAGGCTTCTTCCTTAAACGGGACTGTGACATTCAATCCGCGCCCTCCCTCGGCCAGAAAAGTGCGGACGTCAGCAGCGAAGTTCTGCTTGTCGCCCAGCAGGCGTTCATAGCTTATTGATTCCCCTGTCTGTCTGGCAAAAGCCGCATGTATGTCAGGTGACTTGCTATGCTCTATGGGATTGCCGATTACCGCGTATTTATCCATATGGGCTAGTCTTGTTGCAGCCAAAGAGCGGCCTGCTTTGCAAAGTAGGTGAGTATGCCATCACAGCCAGCCCGTTTAAGGCAGAGCAGAGATTCCATCACAACCGCTTGTTCGTCGAGCCAACCGTTCTGTGCCGCAGCCTTGAGCATGGCGTATTCGCCACTGACCTGATAGACAAATGTGGGTACCTGATAGGTCTCTTTGACCCGGCGCACGATATCCAGGTAGGGCATACCGGGTTTCACCATCACCATGTCAGCCCCTTCCTGAAGGTCGAGTCCTACTTCGTGCAAGGCCTCGTCACTGTTGGCAGGATCCATCTGGTAACTATATTTATTGCCGCCACCCAGGTTTGCAGCTGAGCCAACTGCATCACGGAAGGGGCCGTAGAAGCTGGAAGCGTATTTTGCTGCGTAGGAGAGAATCCTGGTGTGAATATGGCCATGCTCTTCAAGTGCTTCACGAATAGCACCGATTCTTCCATCCATCATATCTGACGGTGCCACCACATCAGCACCCGCATCGGCATGGGAAATAGCCTGCTTTACCAGAACCGCTTTGGTTTCATCATTCATCACATAGCCGGTGTCATCGATAAGGCCATCCTGACCATGGGTGGTGAATGGATCAAGGGCCACGTCGGTAATCACCCCAAGGTCGGGCAGAGCTGCTTTTAGCGCACGCACAGTTCGTTGGGCCAGTCCATCGGGATTGTAGGCTTCACAGGCATCTTCGCTTTTTGCGGAGAGCGGCGTGACTGGGAAGAGGGCCATAGCGGGAATGCCCAGGGCATGAATCTGTTTGGCCTCTTCCAGCAGCAGGTCGATGCTCATGCGCTCAACGCCAGGCATTGAAGGCACTTCCTCTCGCTGCTGCTCGCCTTCTAGAACAAACACCGGATAGATGAAGTCTGCTGGGGTCAAAATGTTTTCACGCATCAAGCGACGGGAGAAGTCATCGCGCCGCATACGTCTCATACGCGTGGCGGGAAATTGGGATCGGCGATAGTGGCTGGACATGATCGATACTCTGTCGGCTTGGGTAAAACCCCTAAGATAACCTATGATCCTGAAAAAATCAGTTGACCGTTCCGTTCTAGGGCCTGTTAACACTAATCCAGCAGGTTCCTGGCTTTTTAGAAAATAGCTTATGATGCCGGTCTGAGTTTACTATCCGCTGAAAATGGCTATTCAGTCACTATCCCCCGGCAGATCTTTTCGTTCATTCACGGCCAGGCTCAAATCAGAGCCAGGTAAGGCCTGCCGACCATTGTGATGTGGGTTTCTGCCAATTCCAGGATACTTTCCTCGTTACCCTCAACCTCTGTAGAATCGGGCTCTCTATCAACCGGCTTGTCAGGTGGCTTTGATTTCGGTTGGAGATAGTGCGGCAGGACTGCACACTTGAATCTATCCTCGGGTAATTACCGCAGATTAACTCTAAATTAGACGACCGGCTGAGATATCCGGAGCAGGCAGTATGTATGAGTAGTAATAAACAACAACCTTCCTATATCTATGCTGTTGATGAGGCATCTTTTGAGGCAAAAGTGATCCAAGCGTCCCATGATCAGCCTGTTCTGGTCGATTTCTGGGCGGAGTGGTGCGCCCCTTGCCTATCCCTGGCTCCTGCTCTGGAGCGGGTGATCATAGAGCATGAAGGTCAACTATCCCTTGCCCAGCTTGAAGTAGATGACAACATGCGTTTGGCGGGACACTATCGATTACGTGGATTCCCGACAGTAATCATTTTTGTGGATGGAAAAGAGATTGGCCGGTTTCATGGTTCCCGGGCCAGTCATTGGATTCGGGAGTGGATCAATGAGCATCTGCAATCTAAAAAAGTATGAGTGGGTGGCCTGCAGCCTGAAGAGGTGAAATAAAATCCTTTGATGAATCGCTTTTTGCAACTGGGCTTAATGGGTAATATTGAAAATAAGTTATTTATTTCAATTGGTTATGGCGTTTTGGTTGTGTAACCGAAAAAACTGCTCTCTCGATTAAAGTTTTTTCCAGATCCGCCGTCATAAAGGGTAAGTTTTGATGGTTTCGATCCTCCTCCGGCGCTGTTATATATAAGCGCTTTAAGCCCACCCATCCCCCGGGTGGGTTTTTTTTTGTGTCGAATCTGTGTTGGGTTTTCACGCTTAAATCAGGCACGAATCAATGCCTCACTCAGGGCGTCACGAATCACTGTCGGTTTTGTCTGTCCCCCCGTTTTACCATGCAATATAAGGTCTATCCCATCTCCACAGCGAAGATGGACTTCCATTGGGGTTCTGGCAGGGGGGTGTTGACTGATGTTGGCGCTGGTGGATACCAGCGGTGTCGCTGCGATTTTACAGAGTGCTGACGCCAGAGGGTGGTCGGTAACCCTTACCGCCAGGGAATTATGACCTCCTGTTAGCCATTTTGGCGTCTTTTCTGAAGCGGGTATGACCCATGTGGTTGGGCCTGGCCAGTGCTGCATCACACGATCCCATACCTTGCTCGGCAGATCCCCCAGATAAGGGTAGAGTGCTTCCGCTCTATCTGCGATAAGAATCAAGCCTTTCTCCATAGGGCGTTGCTTCAACGCCAGTAGCCTCAACACAGCATCACCATCAAGGGGGTGGCATCCCAGGCCAAAAACAGCCTCAGTAGGATAGGCGACCAGCCCTCCCGCATGAATGACCTTTCGTGCCAGCCGAAAGTGCCAGGGATGAAGATATTGATCCGAGTTCAAGATTTATCCACAGAGTTGTAAATTCACCATTGTACGAACTAGGCTCTGTTAACACTAATCCAATCGGCCCTGCTGACCTGACGATTGTCTAATATTCTGTAAATCTATCTTGGCAGAAGGCTCAGTTCATGAAATAGTCTGTAACAGATGGGTAGAGGGTGAGTGAAGCGGTGAGTTCACGGATGTTATTACAGAAGCTTGGTCTGGGCCTTTTAGGGCTATTTCTTGCAGGCCAGGTATGTGCTCAGGTCTCCAGATTTAATCTGGCTGAAAAACAGTGGTTGGATGATCATCAGAACCTGAAAGTGGGTGTGGTTCAGATGACTGCGCCAGTGCTCTATTTCGAAGGTGGTCAGGCGATGGGACTGGCTGCTGACTATCTGCGCGCCTTATCGTCTAAGACCGGGCTGAATCTGGATATTGTTAAGTACAACAATAGTGAGCGCCTGGAGCAGGGGCTTCGAGAAGGTGAAATCGATCTGATAGGGGCTATGGTTCATTCCGCATCCAGCTCTGCCGATCTACATTTTTCCCGTCCCTATCTGAATTTACCAGCTGCGCTCTATGGTAAGGGTAAGATTACCGCCCAGGGCCTTGCCGATATCGCAGGGGGGGAGATCGCGGTGCTTGCCGGAAGTATCTGGGAAGAGGTTCTGCCCCACTACTTGCCTGGACTTCGTGCTAAATCATTCCCGACCCTGGATGCTGCTTTGCAGTCGGTGCTCGATGGTCGCATTCAAGTCTACCTTGGCGATGCAGCCAGTGTTGACCATTTACTGAAAGTTGGACAATTCAATGGGTTAACAGCGAGCCAACGGCTCGACCTGACTCTGGACATTGCATTGGTGACCCATGCATCCACGCCCGTCCTGCACAGTCTACTGCAAAAAGCGATGGATCGACTGAGTGAAGAAGAGATACATGAAATCTGGAATAACTGGCCGGGGATCGAACGTCCTCTACCTTATCAGTCCGGTTTCCTGGTCTATCTGCTCTGGGGTGTATTGCTGATTGCCTGGAGCCTGTTGCTGATGTGGATTGTCAAAAAGCGCTCAAAGCAGGGGCTTGAGCACCATCGTAGTAAGACTCGTCGTTCAATCAAACGATTGAGGCGACGTGAGGAGCTACTTAAACATAAACTGATGCAAATCAAGCACAAATCCAAACGTTACAGGATTCGATCAAAGAAACTGCAGCATCAGATAACATTCATGGAGGAGATTCTGCCGAGCGCCTCCTGGAGTTGGGATCCTGCCAATGGTGACTGTTTTTGGGAAGATGATATGTTCACCCTGACCGGCCTCGAGAAAGATGAATTCAAGCCGACTCTGGAGTCATTTCTGACACTGGTTCATGAGCAGGACAGAGTCTTGTTAGAGCCCCTATTGCAGAAAGAGACGACGGGTTCGAGTAAAATCAGTTATCGGATAGTGTTGCCTGATGGCACTGAAATTCAGCTATTACAGTACAGTCACTTTGAAGGGGCAGCAGAGGAGAGTGATCCCAAGTGGGTATGTATCTGTTGGCGGATCGACAACTATTCAAGTGCTCAGAATCAGCGGCATCTATCTGTTGTGCCTGCTGCTACATCAATTAAGGATGAGAAAGCGGGAGACTGAAGAGGCTGACACACGCTTGGAAATATGATTTCCTGCATGTGGTTTGTGTGGCATTCCCACGCACCTTTCCTAAAATCTGTTGTCTCAACAACCAGCTAAAAATTACGGGATTAAGACCCATGATGAGATTGTTTGCCATTTTACTGCTAACCCTGACGTTCACTGCCAGTCTGCCGGCTGCAGCCAAGGTGACCCCTTCAGAACGGGTTAAAGAGACAGTTAACAGTATCCTTGAGATACTCAAAGATGAAAATCTTGGTAAGACCGAGCGCCGGGAGATGGTGAAGAGCATTGTTCGTTCTCGATTCGACTATGACTCCATGTCCCAGGTGATTTTGGCGACCAACTGGCGCAAGGCAACTGATGAACAACGTCAACAGTTCATCATACTGTTTCGTGAATTACTGGAGCAGACCTACTTTTCGGCCATGGATAGCTACACTAACCAAACTGTACGAATGGGGCGTGAGCGCCTGAAGGGTAAGCTGGCAAACGTACAGACCTATATTGTCGCATCAAATAAAGAGTTGCCGGTGAGCTACAAGCTACGTTACCGCAATGAAGACTGGTACGCTTATGACGTGGCTGTGGATGGAGTGAGTCTTGTCAGTAACTACCGCACCTCGTTTAGAAACCTGGTAAAAACCAAGGGGATGGACGGGTTGCTTGAGGAACTTGCGAAAAAGGTTGCTACACTCAAGTCTCAGAATAAGAAAATTGAAAAAGAAGAGATGCCTGAAGCATCTACAGATTAAGGAACCTCTGAACAATATAGTGCCGAACTGTTTAGCTGATCAAAACATTCCGATCATGTGTGAGAATTCTGCGTAGTAGTCTGCTATTGCTAAGATCCTCAACACTGTATGGGTGCCTGTTGGCAGCAAGATGTCGGTCAATGGCTTGTTCAGAGGTTGCTTGAAAATCCCTATATACCAATCTGGATCATCGAAGGAGAAACAAGCATGTATAAGAAGAAACTCTTGACCCTGATGGTGGCATCCCTGCTGCCTTTTAGCGCAATACTGAATGCTGAAGAAGCCACCACTGAGGCTGCTGGCCTTGAAACTGAAGTGGCTGAAGAGGCAAATGTTAGTGAATCGGACACCGCATCATCTGAGATGATGGAGCCCGCCCCAGCAGAGGAGAGTACGGAGGCCGATTCGAGTGAAGCCGCGGTTCCTCAGGTTGCGGAAAGTAGTGAAGCGGAACCCGTTGAACCTGCTGCCGTCGATGAGGCTGCCTCAGATCAAGCAGCTGAGGCTGAGGTGACTGCAAAGCACGATCCTGAGGAAATCATGGCTCAACGCTGGAAAGAGCGGGAGCAACGATATCAGGCTCTGCGGCAACGTGCAGAAGAGGCTGGGGTAATGTTGCCAGCTCAACCACCTTGGCGTTCGTCCCAACGAGACTCTGTCAGACCCAGTATGGATGAGCGCATGGAGCACCACCAGAAAATGATGAACATGAGTTCTGAAGAGCGTGATGCTTTTCGTCAGCAGCGCTATCAGGAGATGCGTGAGAAGGCTCAGCAACAGGGCCTTGAAATGCCGGAGACTCCACCTTGGGTAGCTCGCAGGCAGGCAATGGAGGATGAGTGGGCAAAGCATCAGAAGGTCATCGAAGGCATGTCTGAAGAAGAGCGGGCGGCTTGTCATGCCATGCACCGCCGCCATATGGGACGGGGGGCAGGTCACGGCATGGGGCAAGGTCATGGTATGGGGCATCCCGGTATGGGATGTGGTGGCCCAGGTAATTGTCAGGGGCCTTATGGAAATCCTGGTGGCGCTCCAGCACACGGGTATCCTGGTTACGGCTACGGCCCGGGCGCTGCACCCTATGGTCAAGGGAGTTTCTGGGATCCAAGTTACTAAGTGCTGGGCTAGTGTGAAGCAGCACCCTAGTATTGATCCTGATTTAGACTCCGTTGGTGGGGCATGGCCCCACCCTACCAAATAGCACAAGGTTGGGATGGCCCCACCCTACCAAATAGCACAAGGTTGGGATGGCCCCACCCTACCAAATAGCGCAAGGTTGGGATGGCCCCACCCTACCAAATAGCACAAGGTTGGGATGGCCCCACCCAGTTAAATAGCTCAGGGTAGGGTGGGGCCATGCCCCACCAATCAAGGCAGAAAATACTTACGGTACTTTGCGACTACTCATTCTGTAGGGCTTTAGCCTGATGTTTTGAGAGATACTTCCAGGGTCTTGGAACCAGTCCCGGAACGCGTTTACGGTAGTCACGATAGCGTTCACCGTGAAACACCAGCAGTTTCCTCTCTTCCAGAACGGAACCGTAGATCAGATAGAGAGAGATACAAACGGCAGAAACCAATCGTGCCGGATCTATATCCTGGGTCCAGACAAGCACCAGTCCAAGGCTATACCAGGGGTGACGTACAAATCGGTGTAGCGGTGAGATGTGCAGCTGTTCCTGGTCTGCCGTACCCTGTTGTTGTCGCTGCAACTGTCTTAAGCCGAGAAATTCCCTGCTGTCGTAATAGCGTAATGACCAGACGAATCCCAAGCAGGCCATCAGCATCAATAAGTAAGCAACCCAGGCCCAAGCTCCCTGCCAACGCCATAAGGGTTCACTATGAAGCCACCATAGGGCCAGCAGTGGTGGCACTATTAAGACCACAGCCAGGATATTGTAGAGAATTCGATACCAGGGCAGTATTCCCGGAAGACGTGATGCAAGCCACTGTTTCAGGGTGAGTGAAGCCAGCAGAGAGTGGATTGCAAAGTAACCCAGCCACAACAGCGCTAGCAGCGTAAGGTGGAGTGTTTGCGGCATAGTGTTGTGTCTGGTATGACCTGTTCCTGAAGGTCGTGAACAGGGCATATATTGCCTGGATAACGCCGAAGTAATCTCCGGCGAGGTTATTGATCAGCCGACGAACTTGCCTTTTTGCAAACGTTGAGCCTCCATCAATTCCAACTCTCTGGAACCGGAGATGACCACGCTTGGGTCGGGGACATAATCGAGATCGCTATTCAAACGCTCATAGGGTACCGAATTGAGGATCACCCGCATGGCGTTGAGACGGGCCAGATGTTTGTCATTTGAGCGAATAATCGTCCAAGGGGCATGGGTGGTATTGGTACGTCTCAACATCTCATATTTCTGAGTTGTAAAATCGTCCCATCGATCCTGAGCCTGTACATCGATCTCAGACAGTTTCCACTGACGGAGATTGTCGCTCTTACGACGCTCGAACCGTCTTGCCTGCTCCTCTTTTGTTACAGAGAAATAGAGTTTTACGAGAATGGTGCCCTGACGAACCAGATCTTTTTCAAAGCCTGGGCAGCCGACCATGAAGTTCTCATACTCTTCATCACTGCAAAAACCGAAGATCGGTTCCACCACTGCACGGTTGTACCAGCTGCGATCGAAGAGCACCACTTCTCCGCCACGAGGGCATTGAGTGACATATTTCTGGAAGAACCACTGGGTTTTCTGTTCATCGGTGGGTTTGCCCAGTGCAACGACCCGATAGTGTTTCTCATTCATATATCGGGTGACACGTCGAATAGTGCCGCCTTTACCTGCAGCGTCGCGTCCTTCGAAAAGAATGACCATGCGGGTGCGGGTCGCCTCCAGGTATTGCTGCATTTTGATCAGCTCAGCCTGGTAAGGTTTTAGTTCTTCCTCTCGGTTGAATCTTCGAACGGCCTTCTTTTCCTGCTTCTGCGTATTCTCGGCATCAGCTTTGAGTTTATTGTATTCAGCCAGTAACTCATCCAATCGTACCGGCTGTTCATCAACGAGGATGGTGTCTGGATTGTTAATAGTGTCGTTCATGAGCCCCCCTCAACAGTCGCTTTAAATGATTAGCAATATCTTATGCTTTTTAGCCTTTAAATGTTGGTTTTTTTTGCCTTCTTGCAGTGAATTCAAAAGTGGTAAGCCGATTCAATCTGAGTGCGGGTCAATATGCCCTGGATGCGCCAATAGTGTGCCTCGTCGAACCATTCGATGTAGAGTGCTTCGGCGCTGCTGTTATCCAATGCCTCTAAAGCCTCCTGCAGGGTGGACTGCATACGGATAGGAGCCATTTGGTAGCGGGTGGCAGGTATATTCAGCAGATCCAACTCCTGATCATCATGTAACTCAAGGTTTCGCAGCAGCTCGACGCTGGGCATCAATACCCACTCCTCATCTGCGTCATTAATCAACACCCAGTCCGGTTTCTGGTTGAGGGCCATCTTTGCGGCATCACGACTCATTTTTGCATCGAGCTGGACAAAACTCCGGCTCATGAATTCAGCAGCTCCGGTTCGCCTCAAAGATTGCATTACCGGGTCGGTATGGTAGTTCAATCCAGAGGCCTCCAGCAGAGTATGGAACATCGATGACTTACCAAACAACTCACTGCTGACCAGGCTGGCTACGACAATCGCCAGCATCCCAGGCATGATGATTTCCGGGTTGTGGGTCAATTCGATCACTGTGGTCAGTGCTGCAAGGGGGGCTTGCAGAGCAGCCCCCATTACTGCGCCCATGCCGATCAGGGCATAGACTCCTGGGTCGGATACCTGGCCATCAAACAGAAGTGAGGGTAGAGGGGCGAATAGCCCACCCAGGGCGGCGCCGATGAAAAGTGCTGGTCCTATGGTGCCTCCGGGAATGCCCAATCCGATGCTGGCGGCAGTGGCAACAAGTTTTGCAATCACCAGCAGCACAAGCAGATTTAAAGCAACGTCACCAAGCAGTATCTGGTTGACTGTATCGTAGCCGATGCCCATCACCTGAGGGGCAACGAGTGCACAGAGACCGACCAACAGACCGGCGCTTAGATTGCGTACCCAGAAGGGCAGTTTCTGGCTCTTGTCTGAGACAAACTCAATTAGATGGACATAGGTTGCAGAGACAACACCGGCCGCAAGGCCAAGCAGTAGAATAAACGCCAACTCATGAAGTGAGCCAAGTTGAGTAACTTCCAGGTCGAATACCCGCCCCCCTTCAAAGAGCATCAAAGAGAGGCTGTTGGCACTTACTGCAGCAAGCATGATCGGGATGAAACTGACCAGGGTATACTCCATCATCACAACTTCCAGGGCGAAGATCACCCCTGCCAGGGGGGTATCGAATGATGCTGAGATCCCGGCCGCTGTTCCACAACCAACCAGTATACGGATGCTGTTGTTGGGTAGGGATAGGTATTGACCCAGCAGTGAACCGCTGGCGGCACCGAGGAACACATGGGGCCCCTCTCTTCCCACTGAATGGCCGCTGATAATAGCGATTGCCGCGCCGAAAAACTGCAAAAAGAAACCTCGCAGAGAGAGGTGACCTTGATGATAGATCAGACGCTCCATGACCCGTGGGATGCCTAAAACATGGAGCCCCTTTGAATAGCGCAGGAAAATCAGCCCTAACACCAGACCACCTAAAACAGGAAGGGCGAACTGCAGCAGAGGTGGCAAAGCCTCATAATTTTCAGCATTTCCACCTGGCAGCATGGATGATTGAATCGATTCAACCAGCAGGCGGAAAATAACGATCACCATACCGGCTACGAATCCACACATCAGGCCGAGAACAGATAGGATCAGCAAGGCGTCGTGACGGGAGAGCTGCAGGCGCAGCCGGTCAAACCAATTTACAATCCCATCGAATAGCACAATATGCAAACCTGTAGAATAGAATGAGTCATAGTTTACGAGTTACTCAGGGGGAACAACAATGTGTAACCTTACTGGGTACAAAGCAAGATAATGGAGCAGTAGTAAGATGTCAGCAAATCAGATGGTTCTTGACCGGCCTGAGGCTTATGTTACCGGGCGGGAGTTGGATATTATGGAGCAGCTGCTGCCCTTCGATAATATGCGGGGGCTGGAGTTGGGGTGCGGCGCTGCCTGGCTCACAAGAGAGTTGGCACAACGGCATCCTGACTGCACTTTTATTGCCACTGAAGTGGATGCTATTCAGCACCAGAAAAACCTGGCTAGTCCCATCTCCAATCTCCAGTTTCGGCTTGAAGGGGCGCAATCCATCAGCGAGATGGATGAGAGTATCGATGCGGTATGGATGTTGAAATCACTGCATCATGTCCCGCAGCCAATGATGGCGCAGGCAATGGATGAGATTGCACGGGTTTTAAAGCCTGGGGGCTACGCCTATTTCTCAGAGCCGGTCTATAGTGGTGATTTCAATGCACTGATGAGCCTGGTTCATGATGAGAAGATCGTCAGAGAAGAGGCCTTTTCAGCGATCTGCAGTTTGGCTGATCGCCCGGAAATGGCGCTGGAGCAACAGGTTTTCCTGAATGTCCCGGGCTGCTATAAATCCTGGGAGGTGTTCGAGTCCCGGTTCCTGAAAGTGACCCACACAAAGCTGGAGATCAATGAAGTCCAGTATGAGCGGATCAAGCAAGGATTTCTGCGCCAGATGGGCGAAGATGGTGCACATTTTCTCAAACCGCACCGAATTGATCTCGTGAGAAAGTCGCTCACTGGTGATTAGCCGCTGTTTTTTACAGCATTAGTTAATCGCCAAATACTGTAAAATGGTGATTGCATGGGCGTGTTGTCCCTGCTCTAATGAGAATCATTAATATTTAATTGCGGATCTATCCATCTGGATGAGTGATATTGGAACATTTCCTCTCTGACAAACTGGTGAAACTGTCTGGATTACCAGTCGGTAGCCGTGCCTGCATCAAACGGGTAGTGGGAGGACGACTTTTGGTTCATCGCCTGCTCAGTCTGGGTCTGAGAGTAGGATCGGAAATAGAGCTTTTACAGCGAAGAGGAAGTGGTGTGGTTGTTGCTTGTCAAGGTTCAAGGGTTGCTTTAGGCGCTGGTGTGGCGGAAAAGTTGCTCCTGAGTCCAATAGAGCGCTAAGCGCAACAAGGAATTACGAACCATAATGGCCTGTCACGATTCGGAGATTTCAGATATTCCGTCAACCCCAGGGACGTTGACCATCGCCCTTGCGGGAAACCCCAACTGCGGAAAAACCGCACTGTTCAATATCCTCACCGGTATTCGCCAACGTACGGGCAACTGGCCTGGTGTCACGGTGGATCGAAAGGAGGGGCAGTTTCAGATCGACAGTGATGAAGTGAATGCTGTGGATCTACCAGGCATCTACTCCCTTGACGCCTCCTCTCAGGATGAGAAAGTCACCCGGGACTACCTGCTCTCAGGGGAGGCTGATCTCATCGTCAATGTTGTTGACGCCTCCAACCTGGAGAGGAATCTCTATTTCACGGTACAGATGCTTGAGATGGGTGTGCCACTCCTGCTGGTACTGAATATGATGGATGTGGCGCGCAAACGTGGAATGGAGATCGATCTCCAGCGCCTTAGCGAAGAGCTTGGTTGCCAGGTGATACCTGTGGTCGCGGTCAGCGGAGAGGGGGTCACCAAGCTAAAAGGTGCTATCCAGGATCTTGCAGCCGGAGCCATCAAAGGTGGATTTCCACTGGCTCAGGATGAGATGGTGGAACAGGCAATCACTGATCTGGAGTCCGGATTACAGCTGCCTGACAGTCGCTACCACTCCCAACGCCGCTGGTTGCTGCTGAAGATGCTAGAAGGTGACGAATTTGCCTTGAACTTCGCGGATGATCTACTGCATGAGCGGATAGACAACTGGCGAAAAATGATCGAAGACCGGGTCGATGAGGAGCTGGATATCCACATTGCGGATTCCCGTTTCAGTCATGCCCACGCCATTGCCCAGAACGCGACTCGCAACCAGGGGCGTCTGGAAAAGACAATCAGTGACCGTATCGATAAGGTTGTACTCAGCAAGCTGTTCGGTATCCCGGTGTTTTTGGCCGTGATGTATCTGATGTTTATGTTTGCTATCAACATCGGCGGTGCATTTATCGACTTCTTCGATGGCGTGGCCGGCGCCCTGTTTGTTGATGGCTTCGGCCACTTGTTGGCGTCAATCAATGTGCCTCAATGGCTGGTTGTGTTGCTGGCTGATGGCGCTGGTGGTGGCATTCAGGTCGTTGCCACATTCATCCCGATTATCACCGCCCTCTATCTGTTTCTGTCGGTTGTGGAAGATTCAGGCTACATGGCCCGAGCCGCCTTTGTCATGGATCGATTCATGCGCTCCATCGGCCTGCCCGGTAAAGCCTTCGTACCGATGATTGTCGGATTTGGCTGCAACGTACCTGCAGTGATGGCGACCCGAACCCTGGAGAGTGATCGGGAGCGCAAACTCACCATACTGATGAATCCCTTCATGTCTTGTGGCGCACGTCTGCCGGTCTATGTTCTGTTTGCAGCGGCTTTTTTCCCCCAGAGTGGACAGAATCTTGTTTTCAGTCTCTACCTGATCGGCATCGCCGTAGCGATACTGACTGGGCTGATCATGAAGAAAACGCTCCTATCCGGTGAGAGTTCAGGCTTCATGATGGAGTTGCCTCACTACCACATGCCGACCCTGAGAGGGGTGATGTTACGCACCTGGGATCGGGTGAAACTATTTATCAAAGAGGCAGGGCAGGTGATTGTGATCATGGTTCTGGTGATCAATACCCTCAACTCAATCGGTACGGATGGCAGTTTCGGTAATGAAGACACCGAGCACTCGGTCTTGAGCGCAGTGAGTAAAGCGGTGACTCCGGTACTCTCGCCAATGGGTATAACCGATGACAACTGGCCGGCAACGGTTGGTGTCTTTACCGGTATTCTGGCAAAAGAGACGGTGGTGGGCACCCTGGATGCACTCTACAGCAATATTGCTAATGATGAGGCTGGGGTTTCAGGAGATACAACACCCTTCGACTTCTGGATGGCGATCAAACAGGCTGTCGAGACCGTACCTGAAAACCTACTTGGAATAAAAGATCTGCTCACAGATCCATTGGCTATGGATGTTGGTGATATCTCCAGCATCGAAGCGGCTGCGGAAGCGCAAGAGATCAATATCGGAGTATTCGGTGCAATGGCGGCACGTTTTGATGGTCAGGCAGGGGCTTTTGCCTATCTGCTTTTTATCCTGCTCTACTCTCCCTGTGTCGCAACCATCGGCGCAATCCGTCGTGAGGCAGGGCCGCGCTGGGCTGCTTTTGTGGTTGCCTGGTCAACGGGGGTCGCCTTCGTTTCAGCAAGCCTCTTTTATCAGTTGGCTACCTATGACAGCCATCCAGACAGCGGCCTGTTTTGGGTTGTCGTGCTGATTGGTCTGCTGGTTGCGACCATTGTCGGGTTAAGGTTCTGGTCAATGCGCGGTCAGGCCAATGCCAAAGTTGAATTCTGATGCTGTCGGCCATTCGCGATTATCTGCAACAGCGTGGAGAAGCTTCACTGGCGGATATTGCCCGCTATCTGGATGCTGATGCAGAAGCCGTGCGCGGGATGCTTGAACAGTGGGAGCGCAAAGGCCGTGTCGAGCGTCGAAAAATAAAGGCTGAGTGTGGTTCCAGCTGTAACCGATGTGATCCTTTAGCAATGGAACTCTATGTCTGGCGTGGTGGCGTAACACGTAAGAGTTGATGGCAGCTATCTCACTGCACATTCTTGTGGGAAGGGGATGAAATTGAAGGATAGGTACACGAAATGAGTGATACGACCTCAGGTGTTACCTACGTGTAGGCGTCATCGCTTCTTCAAGCCGAATCGCAGGTTGCGGCTTTGCCACACCATTTGTATTTTAAATTCCTGAGGTTAGGCCTGTTTGTTCTTGACGATGCGCTGTTCAATTATCTAGTATGCCAGCCATCTGTTTGATGGGAATTATAACCGGTCTTTTTAAAGATCGGCTTAAAGGAATAACGAAAAGGTATGGATACCGGACTTCAGTCACTGGTCACGATTGCCCAGTTTCATCGACTGCCTGCAGAACCAGAGCAACTTGCTCACCAGTTCGCCCAGCCAGGCCAAACCTTTGGCGATACGGAAATACTACAAGCGGCAAAGGCGCTAACCCTCAAAGCCAAGCGCCTGACCCTCACTCTGCCTGAGATTCAGAATCGGGCACTGCCGGCGATCGCCAGGTTAAACGATGGCCATTATGTCATTCTCGCCAGACTGGCCAGTGAGGATGACAGAGCCGACAAAGCAAAGCATCCCCCAAGCCTGCTAATTCATGATCTACGCGATGAACGCCCAAAGACCCTGACTCAAGATGAGTTTGCCGCACAGTGGTCTGGTGAACTCATTCTTCTAACCCGACGCCATGGATTGGGTGAGAGTCTGCAGCAGAAGTTCGACATCTCTTGGTTTATTCCCGCTCTGGTCAAGTACCGCAAACTCTTTGGCGAAGTCCTGATCGCCTCCTTTTTCCTGCAGATTTTCGCCCTGATCACCCCACTCTTTTTCCAGGTGGTGATGGACAAAGTGTTGGTTCATCGGGGCTTCACCACCCTGGATGTGTTAGCAGTGGGCTTCTTCGTATTGGTGGTGTTCGACGCCTTGATGGGGGGAATCCGTAACTACCTCTTCAGCCATACTACTAATCGAGTTGACGTCTCCCTGGGTTCGCGTCTCTACAACCATCTGATGGCGCTACCCTTGGCCTATTTTGAATCCCGCCAAGTGGGTCAGAATGTCGCGCGGGTTCGAGAGCTGGACACCCTTAGAAACTTCATCACGGGTACAGCCCTGACACTGATCATTGACCTCTTTTTTGTTTTCGTCTTCCTTGCGGTGATGTGGTACTACAGCCCGACTTTGACCTGGATCGTGCTCGCCACAATCCCGCTCTATGTGCTGCTCTCCCTGTTTATCACCCCCATCCTGCGTCATCGGCTCAACGATAAATTCAAACACGGCGCAGCCAACACCGCCTTCCTGACCGAGTCGATCACCGGTATCGGTACCGTTAAGTCGATGGCCGTTGAACCCCAGATGCAGCGCAAGCTGGAAGACCATCTCTCCAGCTATGTCCACGCCTCCTTTCGTAGTCAGAACCTCAACAATGTGGCCAATCAGGTGGCGGGGTTAATCAACAAACTGATGACCCTGGGTATCATCTGGTGGGGGGCGCATCTGGTGATAGCGAATGAACTCACCGTCGGCCAACTGGTCGCCTTCAACATGCTGGCAGGTAGGGTCAGTAGCCCGATCCTTAAGCTGGTTCAGCTGTGGCAGGATTTCCAACAGGCCGGTATCTCGCTCGAAAGACTGGGTGATATCCTCAACACGCCAAGAGAGCCAGGCTTCAATCCAAATCGTTCACGTCTGCCCGCTCTGAAGGGCGAAGTTACCCTGGATCATATACGGTTTCGTTACCGCCCGGATGGCCCGATCATTCTTGATGACCTGAGTTTACGCTGCAGGCCCGGAGAAGTGATCGGAATTGTCGGACGTTCCGGTTCAGGTAAAAGCACCATCACCAAACTGATTCAACGACTCTACATCCCTGAATCGGGAAGATTGATGATTGATGGTGTCGATCTCACGATGGTCGATACAACCTGGCTCCGGCAACAGATCGGTGTGGTGTTGCAGGAGAATTTTCTATTCAACAGAACCATTCGGGAAAATATCGCCCTTGCGAATCCCGCCTTACCCATGGAGCAGGTAATCCAGGCCGCGAAGCTGTCAGGTGCTCATGATTTCATTACCGACCTGCCGGAAGGCTACGATACTCTTGTCGGAGAACAGGGGAGTAACCTTTCAGGTGGACAAAGGCAGCGCATGGCTATTGCGCGAGCCCTGATCGGTAATCCCAGATTGTTGATCTTCGATGAAGCCACCAGTGCCCTCGACTACGAGTCAGAAAGAGTTATCCAGGACAACATGGCAGCGATTTGCCAGGGCCGTACAGTCTTCATCATCGCTCACCGACTGAGTACAGTGAGACAATGCGACCGAATCATCGTCCTGGACAAAGGACGAATCATAGAGCAAGGCAACCATCAGAGTCTGCTCAAAGCCAATGGCTACTACGCCAAACTACACAGTTACCAAAACCATACCCCAGTACTACGCCAGGTGCCGGTTAAACCACACAAACCGATTCAGCCAGAGTCAGCCATTACCCAAACACCACTAGACAACAGACAGAAACCAATTCCACAACAAAGATCAGAGAGCCATCGAGAAAATAGAGAAGAGATCGATGAAAGTTGGGCGTTGGAACTACTGGATGAACAGGAGAGGGAAGCCCTAAAAAATGAAATCAAAAATAGCAACTAAGACCAACCCCCGTAGGGTGCGGCCCTGCCGCACCATGCCCAGCTAAAATGATAAACGCCTAATAATGAATGCATTAATAGACAGCTTCCGCGATGCCTGGAAAAACCGTCATACCCTAGGTGACAACGAAAAAGAGCAAACCCTCACTGCATTCCTCCCAGCAGCCTTGGAGATTCAGGAGACACCGCCTAACCCGCTTACGAGATGGTTAGCCAAAAGTATCGTGGTACTGCTATTAATCGGTATCACCTGGGCAATCTTCGGCAAAGTAAATATCGTAGCCAGTGCAGAAGGAAAAATCCTTCCAGGCTCACGGGTGAAAGTGATTCAACCACTGCAAAAAGGCATCATCAAAAAAATCCTGGTATCAGAGGGAGAGTATGTCACCCAGGGACAACCATTGATCGAACTTGACAGCACCCTGACCGGTGCTGACGAAAGTCGTTCAGAGAATGAGTTATTCAGTGCTGAGATGAAACTGGCGGTCAACGAAGCGCTACTGAAGAGATTAAACAACAAAAAAGAGAAACCGATTGAAGATTGGGCGGTTGAAATAGCAGATGAACAAGAGAGAACAAAAAACCACTTCAATAAACTGCTGCAAGAGAAATGGTTGCAAATTAAGGCCAGAGAATCGTCACTGATCAGCGCCAAAGAAGCTGCCATTGCAGAGTATAAAGCAACAAAAATAGAGATAGAAAAATTAAAAAAGACACTTCCCATAATAGAAAAAAGAGCAAAGATTCTAAAAGGACTTTATCAAAAGCAATACGCTACAGAGACAGAATATCTGCAACTCGAACAGGAGAGAATTCAGCAATCTCATCAATTGGCAGCAGAAAAGCAACATCTGAGACAACTTAAAGCAACAAAAAAACAGGCGCAACAACAGATCGATGCCCTAATCGCAGAAACAAAGGCAGGTATTCTGGCAGAGATTACTGAAAACAGAAGAGAGATATCAGCACTACAAGAAGAGTTGATAAAAGCGAAAGATGTGAATCAACGTCAAGTGCTATATACACCGGTGGATGGGAGGATACAGGAGTTGTCAGTGACAACAATGGGTGGTGTGGTGACAGAGGCGCAACCGCTGATGAAGATCGTACCGGATGAAGAGAATCTAATTGTAGAAGTTTTTCTGGAAAACAAGGATATCGGCTTTGTAAAAAAAGAGATGCTGGCTGAAGTTAAAGTACACACATTTCCGTTTACAAAATACGGCATCGTTGAATCGGAAGTCATAACCATCTCAGATGATGCAATTATTGATGAAAAGCGTGGTTTGTTATACAGCTTGCTATTAGTAATGAATAAGAAAAGTATCCGTGTAGAAGGGAAGGAGATGGCTCTGTTACCTGGGATGGAAGTGACAGCTGAGTTAAAGATAGGTGAGAGACGCTTGATTGAATTCTTTTTGGCACCGTTGATGAAGCATGGTCAGGAGAGTTTGAGGGAACGCTAATAATCACGAACGTATGTTGAATCTCAAAATAACATGAGGTCAAGAAGGTTTTGAGGTTAATGGATTAATAATCATAAGTGGCTTGTTTGATTATCTATTGTTTCGCTTGTAGTGATCTATTTAGGTATTCAGGTCGCTAAGACTATGAGTATGAATGTGACTATGAAACCTCTATCAGATACAGGCAGGAATGAATATTTGTCTGTTTTGCTGCCCAAAAGTATATCGAGAGATATTTCATCAAATACAAGTGAGGAAAGACATGGCTTTTGTCAATGAATATGCAACTGATGAAGATATTGAAAAATATGATTTATATGGTATATGGGATAAATATCACCCCTTGAGAAAGGGTAAGTATTATTCTGGTAAAAGACCAGCTTTTACGATAAACAGGGAAGAAAATATATTCTTGTTAAAAGTCGGCGGTAGCTGGGAAGATGTGCCATATCGGTCTAGATTTCTTCTCTGGACTAATGGTTCGAGTACAATAATAGATCTAGATACGATGAAAGGAGAAGTAATGAAAGTACAGGATTTAAATTATCAGAAAAAATGGGATCTTGTTGGTATATATCCTGAAAAAGATGTAAATCTTTCTAAAAACGAAATAATCAGTATATTGAAAGACGCGCTTGTCACATTTGGTTTATTTGGTGTTTATAATCCAAAACTAGATATTAATGTCGAATTTAATTTTTAATCAAGGATGAAATTATGTCATTGACTGCAGATGAAGCAAATGTTTTGCTGGGCGCGGTAGAGAGTGCATTAAACGGATTGGGTGGTTCAAACGGTTTATCCGAAAAGCCATTTTATAAAGGCGATCATCGTTTTTGTAGTTTTATGAAGACAGCGGCATGATTATGTCGGTTAAACTGATCGCGTAGATTGGTTCTCTCAAAAAAGCAAGTATGATAATTTAGTAGCTTAAGTGCTTAAATGGAAATTAAACAAAGATCAAGGACGAAACTATGCAAACCCTATCCAATACTGACAATAGTGAATCCTTTCGTGATTTACTACCTGGAATCAACCAAAAGACAAATCACAAGATACATGCGAGGAAAGACATGGCTTTTGTCAATGAATATGCAATTGACGAAGATATTGAAAAATATGATTTATATGGTATATGGGATAAATATCACCCGTTGAGAAAGGGTAAATACTACATTGGGCAACGACCCAGCTTTTGTATTGATAGGAAAAAAAGTATATTTTTGTTGAGAGTGGGAGGCGGTGGAAGAGAGAATCCTACTAGAAAAAGATTCCTTTTATGGATTGATGGTAGTCATGTTGTTGTAGATGTAGAGGTCAGCAGCGAATCAAGCGAAAATCTTGATGATATACCATTCAAAAAAGTATGGAATCTTCTGCGATTAACTACAAAAGAAGATCTAAATAAAACAAGAGATGAAGTATTAATGATACTGAAAGAAGCATTTGCAGCATACGGATACTATGGGGTTTATAAACAAGTACCAGACACTATTGTCAAATTTAACTATTAGTCAGGGATGAGAAATGTCAATAACTGCACGGGAAGTGAATCAACGACTCAATTCAACAATGCATTGGGGACAGTCAACGTTTGAAATGATCATTCAGGTGAGTTAAGGTCAAGTAGTAGATGGAATGTATATAAGCCAAGGAGCCGGCTATGACGATATCGCGCAAGCAACAGATCTGCCTTGATGAAACCCCCTATTACCACTGCATATCCCGCTGTGTGCGCCGAGCCTTTCTGTGTGGAGAGGATGCGTTAACGGGGCAAAGCTACGAACACCGTAGAGAGTGGATCGTTGAAAAGCTCAAGCAGCTTGATGGGGTGTTCTCTATCTCGATCTGCGCTTATGCAGTAATGCACAATCACACTCACACTGTCGTGAAGGTTGATCGTGAAACGGTTTTGAATTGGAAAGATGATGAAGTCATATCCCGGTGGACCAAGCTCTACAAACCAAGCCCTATCGTAGATCGCTATCTGGCTGGCATAAAGCTATCAAAGGCCGAACTGGATGTGGTTGCCGAGGATATCGAAAAGTGGCGGCACAGACTCTACGATGTCAGCTGGTTCATGCGCAATCTCAATGAAGGTATCGCAAGACAGGCCAATGAAGAGGACAATTGTACCGGGAAGTTTTGGGAAGGCAGATTCAAAAGTCAGGCCCTGCTTGACGATGCAGCCCTATTGACCTGTATGAGTTACGTTGACCTCAATCCGATCCGGGCAA
>NZ_JBSYOO010000047.1:0-66310 GCF_058244675.1 Candidatus Thiodiazotropha sp. AKIB8
TTTATCATCAACGAGGAAGATCTGACGCAACTCACCTCAGCGGTTGTGGATGTTGTGGAAAACTGTCCTATTTGGGGCTAATTCAAGCAGTCAGTTTGATATCCGGTGACCTGGTGCGGCAGGGCCGGCACCCTACGATTCATCATGGCTTTTGGTGCGGCAGGGCCGCACCCTACCCCGGCGTGTGATTTCATCGTGCCTCTGACTTAAAGGCACATCTGTAGGGTGCCGGCCCTGCCGCACCAATCCCGAGCCAGCAAGCTAAACCACACTCAAACCGATATCACAACACGCCCTCTACCACCTATTTCAACACGGTGCCGGATACCACCACCCGATCCACCTTCTGCTGTAGTTTGATTCGGGCATTCATCTCCGGAGTCAGGTAGACAGCACCACCATCATCCACCAGCATCACCTCAGAGAGCCCCATCTGGGCGGCGATCCGCTCCCAGTTTTCTGGGCCGGCGACGCTCAATGCCGTCGCAGCCGCATCTGCCAATCCCCCCTCGGGGCTGATCACTGTTGCAGAAGCGACATGGGCCACCGGATAACCGCTGCGTGGGTCGATAATATGCGCATAGCGAATGCCTTCATACTCCCGGTATCGCTCATAGTTACCTGAGGTCAATACACATTCACCATGGGCAACACCAACCGAAGCAATCACTCCCTCACCCAGCGGGTGACGAATGCCGATCATCCAAGGGCGATCTCCATGCTGACCGGATACGCAGAGATCACCTCCCGCATTGACGATCGCATGCCCGATACCAAACCGCTTTAACTCATCGATGGCCAGATTCAGGGCATAGCCTTTGGCGAATGCCCCCAGATCCATGGCGACATGGGGATTAGTGGATGAGATCCTCTCTCCCTCGATAGTTACATCCTGCATAGAGGGATTGTTCTGCAACATCGCCTTGATTCGGTCGCTTGCAGGTGGTGGGCCAGCAGGTGGCTGGTCACTGTGAAACCCCCATAAAGCGATCAACTCACCAATCGCGGGATTGAACAGCTGATCACTCTTTGATGCATACTCCTTTGCCTGTTCCAGGAGCATTGCCAACTGAGGCGAGACCTCAAGACTCTGCCCCTGAGAGATCGCCCGATTCAGCCGAACCAGTTCTCCCTCCCCCTTCCAGGCATGCCACTCACGATGCATCTGCTGAAAGGTCTCATCCAGGCTCTGGACTGCTTTATTGAAGGTCTCCGGCTGGTCAGTGTAGGCCTGAATATCCAGCAGAGTGCCAAATACCAACAGGGTCTGTCGATGATCCTGTGGGCCTTTACTGCAACCGAGGAGTGACACCAGCAGACTTATAAGCAGTGCCCTTGTAATCCATAACATCGAATAACCTCTCATAATCCCAGATTCCACAGTTGAACCTGGATTTGACTCAAATACTTGCGGCGTCAATGGATTAATCATGTCCTTACCTTATGGCAAAAATCAGCGATCGACTGAAGCACTTGAGATGATTGTAAAAGAAGGCGCTACTATACCGTCTGAAATCACTTTCCGCTTCACCGAATAGCTTGTCCGGACTTATAGGATCAGACGACATTAAAGGAGTTCCCTAGCAGAATACTCAAAACAGTGAGACACGAGGTGTCAGATGGAGAAATTCTGGTTATGGCTGGCTAACATTGCAGGACTATTGACTCTGGTGATGATTTTGGCATGGATTTACAGCCTGCTTTACTGGTAGTTTAGATTCTCCACAATGACTGCCGGGCCCCATGCAACCTCAGATCGATCTCTACTCTGCCATCATGCTGCTTGGCGCTGCCCAAGGCATGTTTTTAGCTTTGGCATTGATCAATGCAAAGGGCGGCCTGCCCGTAGCTCATCGCCTGTTGGCTATCCTTACCCTGCTTTTCTCTCTCGATCTGTGGCTCGCTTTTCTCCATCAATCCGGATATATAAACGAGTACCCGCGATTGCTGATCATCGATACAAATATCGATTTTCTATTCGGCCCCCTGGCCTATCTCTATGTCAGCGCACTAACCACCAGAGAGGGCTTTCGCTTCGGCTTGAGGCAGTGGCGTCATTTTCTCCCCTTCCTTTTGGGTTTCACCCTTCTGACCCCTCTGTTCCTGCTTGATGAACCACAACTTCTGCATCTGCTTGGTGATGAATCCAAGCAACAGGAGGAGTCAATAATTCTCTGGGCGGAGTTGGCGATTATTGCTGTGGGGTTGCTTTCGATCCTGCAGATGGCGATCTACCTTGTCGCTTCAATCAAACGGGTCTTCAGACATCAAAGGGTCATTCAGGATCAATTTTCAGACATTGAGCATATCAACCTGACCTGGCTGAGGAATCTGCTGATTGCCCTGGTTGCGCTCTACCTGTTCTATCTGGCAGATGTCTTCCTCGCAGAATTACTCTCATTTCCCGAAGAGGTCGTCGGTATTCACTTCCTGCTGATCGTATTCGTGATCTACAGCATGGGCTATATGGGGTTGCGACAGCCAGCCATCTTCACCCAGGCCCCATCAACAGCTCAATCCAATAGCCTCACTGATCCCATAAAGGCAGACCCATCCCCACCACCTGAATCAGAAACTGATACGCCAGATAAGAGCCGGACAGTTCAAACTGATGAGGTTGAAAAATATAAGCGTTCCGCTCTGGACAATGAAACCAGTACCCTGCTCTACCAGGAACTGCAACAGCATATGGATCAGGAAAGAGCATATCTCGACAGTAAACTCACCCTGCCGCAACTCGCCTCCCAATTGAGTATTTCAGCCAACTATCTCTCCCAGGTAATCAATGAGCAGTCGGGATACAACTTCTTTGATTTCATCAACCGTTACCGGGTCGAAGAGGCAAAACGCAGCCTCACCTCCCACTCTGACCAAGGCAATGTACTGAGCATCGCTCTCGATTCAGGATTCAATTCAAAATCGGCTTTTTATACCGCTTTCAAACGCCATACGGGGCAAACCCCCTCGCAATATCGAAAATCAGCACCCAGTCAAAGCAACAATCAGTAACCAGCTGATATATAAAGCTTTAAAATAAGTCCGACCTTACACGGAAGGACGATAAACCCGCCCATTCAAGCCACTATTCCCTGCAACAGCACCCGCTGTCCTTGAAAACAATTTAATACCGGGAGTAGAACCGATGAAAACAAGCAGACATTTCTGGCCAGCAACCATGAGCGCAGCTTTACTTAGCATAAGCTTGCTATCTGGATGCCAAACAAACAGTTCCAAGGAAGCCACCAACGAACGCTTTCAGGATGCCCTGGAAGAAGCGGTCAGCAAAGGCCTGCCAGGCGTCTCAGTTAGAGTAGTCGGCAGAAATATCGACTTCTCAGGCAGTGCCGGGGTCACAGACCTGGATAGTCAGGAACCCACTACTGTGGATAACCGCTTTTATGTTGCCAGCATAGGCAAAACATTTGTCGCTGCAACCGCAGTGCAGATGGCATCTGATGGTCTGTTCAGTCTGGATGATGGCATCACTCAATGGCTGCCGGAAACGGTAACAGGCCATATTCCCTCCAGTGACCTGATGACAATCCGTATGCTGCTCAACCACACCACAGGCATCTTCGATTTCCAGAATGACAGTGAGGATTGGGATAACGTATTTCTTCTTTCAGGCCCTGATCTTGAGTGGAGCCAGGAGGATGCACTCCCCTTCTTTCTCGATAAGCCACTCCATTTTGAACCCGGCACCAACTACAGCTACTCCAACTCAAACTACATCCTGGCGGCACTCATCATTGAGTCAGCCTCAGGTGAAGCGCTGCATACAGCGATACGTAACCGGATCATCGAACCCCTGGGGCTGACTAACACCCTGCATGGCCATGAGGCGGAGGGTATTCCCGGCATGGTACATGGCTATTTCAATGATGCGGGAGAGCAATACGATAGTTACCTCTGGTATAACCATTTTGGCTTAGCCGATGGTGGCATTCAAACCACGGCCGAAGATCTGGCCAAGTTTATCTTGGGACTGCTGACCAGCAACGATGTACTGGACGACGCCATGCGTGCAGAGATGCTGCAACCTTCGCTACTCGGCACCCCACCATCTCAGTACGGCCTTGGGATCTCAATCAAACCGATCGCCAACACTGACGAGGTGATCTACACCCACAGCGGTAAAGATCCTGGCTACCAGGCAGAAATGCTCTACTTCCAGGAGAAAGAGACTGTTATCACCCTATGCGCCAGTGGCAGTTTCGAAAACTACGATGTAGCCGCACAAGAGCTGATGTTGGAAATCTTCACTCTGCTTGAAGAGCTGCAGGATTGAAGAGCTGTTTTAAAATCTGTGTAGAAGGGTGCTGCAGGGCCGCACCCTACGATTCATCATGGCCCTAGCCTCAACATAATCGCCAGGATCGAACAGCAAGGTAGCCTGGATGAAACAGTAGTCGGCTGACTCCCCAAAATAAATTCACCTGTAGGGTGCGGCCCTGCCGCACCACGCCCAACTAAAACCAAAGCCACCTGACGAGTTGGTGTATAGACGCTGCTGGTAATGAACAAACCATCTGGGATTTTTAGAGAATTCTCACCCTGATGGTGCGGCAGGGCCACACCCTACGATTCATCATGACCTCACCCTTGTCTCGACTAATAGCGTATAAAACCGCTACCCCTTTTCAATTCGACAACCCCGCAACCTTTGCAGGGTCTGAGCTGCCCGCCCGGAGACAAGGGCATTTTCCGCCAACTCGATCCCTTCAGCAATTGCATCCACCTTGCCGCACAGATAGAGGCGTACTCCAGCGTTGTAGAGAACCGGGTTGAGTTGATCCTTCTCCTCTCCCTGTAGCAACCCCTCTGTCAACAAAGCCGTGGTCTCTGCATCAGCGCAGGGATGGTGATCCTGATACGCCAAACCATAATCAGCAGGATCCAACTCATATTCAGACATCTCCCCCTGTTGATAGTCCGCTACAGCTACAGGCTTCATTGGAAGTTCGTCACAGCCATCCAATCCCTGTACCGCCAATACCCGCTGCTGGCCACGCTCACCTGCTGCAGTGGCGAACCTTTGCAGAAAACTTTTGTGAGCTGCACCAATCAAGGAGAACTCAGCCCCGGCAGGATTGAGCATAACCTCACAGGCATGCAGAAAGGAGCGGTAGAACAGGGTCTGGCGAATAGGCTTCAGCCGCTCCACACCATGCAGATAGCGGCTGGCGTGCAGATGACCGAAACCTCTCTCCTCGATCGATTTTGCGACTTGCTGAGGCTCCAGGTGGGCAGGTATTCCCAACGCTTCCAAAACACTGGCAGTGGTTACGCCATTCTTTGGTGGTAGATCACTGTTACTGTGCATGATCACCGGCACCCCGGCAGCAACTGTCACCAGTGCAGCAGCCAGGCTGAGATGCAAGGCATTCTTACGACCGTCATAGGGCCCATTACAGTTCAGCAATCGGTCAACCTTGGGTGAGATCAAGGTGGCATGGGCCTCCATGGCATCCAGAAAACCTTTCATCTCCTCAACCCGGGCACCCTTGAATCTCATGGCGGTGAGAAAGGCTCCAATCTGCGCTGGATGGGCTTCGGATGAGAGCAGAAAGGTCAAGGCATCCCGGGCCTCTTCCCGGCTCATATCCTTGGCACCTTTAGAGCCTTTCGCTGTGGCAATGAGGCGTTTGCGAAATTGCTCTGCCGCCCTACTATCGGACTGATACATCAATAACTCCCAAGTGACTCATTGGCTTTAGCTCATGCAAATACAAAGGGGACATTGGGATTTTCCTTATAGGCCTGAGCATCAACCACCCGTGCATCTGTAGCCTCCTGTCTGGCAACCAGCAGAGCCTGCTCGATACGACGGTCGGTAATTGCATACCTTGGCTTAAGGTCAATCTGATCGATGTTGTCACAGGGCTCATCAAAAAGATGTCTATAGAGACCACTCATCATGTTATAGCGGCTCGACATGAGCATATTGGTCGCCTGCTTAACCTGATCCACATATCCCTCTTCATGACCCAGCAGACTGGTCGCCAGCATTACGGATATGGCGTGCAGTACATCGTATTGCACATGAGCAATAAAAACGATGAGGTGGTGCTGGGTCAACGTAACATTCTCCCGCCAGGCCCAGCGGATCATTCCACCCAATAGCAGACTGAAGAATTCAGGTACACCCCACTCCATACCCAGACCGACAGAGGAGAGAGATTCAAGCAGGCTGAATGATGGGTGCCCAGCCAACAGGCGTTGGGTCAGTACATTGTCAGCAACTTCCGGCAGCATGGGTAGATCCTGCTGCTCAAATGGAATCCCCAGACCTTCGAACAGATTGCGATACATGACAATATGGGTGGTGGAACCTAGCAGGCTGGCGAGATCCGGGTAGCTCTCTATGCTATGGGTGCCTACACCATATTCATCAGCAAGCAGCTGTGCCAGGGTGATCTGTACAAGCTCCGAAACCCGTTCGTTGAGACAACCGTAGGGCAGATCGATAAACCCGGAAAAACGCCCTTGAGCCAGGGCCACACACTGCCTGGTATTTTTTACCTGGTTGAAATAGTTCAGGGCGAAAGAGGCCAGTTGCTGCTGATCGAAATCCCCTTCGAAGATTCGTATAAAACAGGGATGGCGCCACACGGGATGAGACATCACATGATCATGCAGGTCGATAAACAGGGACTGCATCGCTCCCGGCTGAAAGATATTGAGTTCTGATAAGCGATTGTTCGGGTCTTTTTCAGCAATTGCCAGTAGCCCTTCAAAAACCTTGTGCAACGAGCTTCCGGAAGCATCAAGATCACTGATTATGGCAGTAAAGTCTTTTAGCTGACTCTCACGAAATGCATCCAGAACCTGGGTGGCACTGAGGGAGAGCAGGTTGGGCATAGGATGAACCCCAGGCAACAACACAGGCCCTTCCAACTCACTATTTCGCAACAGATCGGAAAAAACGGTTTGAGTATCTTCTTGCGTTGCATTGCTCATGGTGACTCTCCTGCTCTACTGCCCAAAATGGCAGGCTATTTGTCTAAAGCGCCTTGACTGTATTCGGCAGCTGGCCACGGATCACGTCAGCCAATGCATGCAGAGCCTGCTTGCGTGGAAAAGTCTTGCGATAGACAAACTGAACCCGCCTGTAGGCATCTTTCAGAGAAAGCTTGCGCGCAATGATACCGGAATCGGTGGTCCAGGTACCACGTACTGCTAATGCGGGTACCAGGGTGCAGCCAAAGCCAGCGCCTACGAGTTGCAACAGGGTCTCCAGACTGGCGGCACGAAGATCGGCCATCTCATCATCTATGGTTCCCTCTTTGATACGGCAGACATCCATCACCTGATTGGTGAGACAGTGACCATCCGCAAGCAACAGCAGATCGAGACGGCTCAAATCACGGCGACTGATATCCTCTTTGTCATACAGCTCATGATCCCTGGGATGCGCTAACCAGAAGGGCTCTTCGAACAGGGGCATGACTTCAAGCTCCGGCTCCTTTACCGGTGTCGCCAATATTGCCACATCGATCTGATGATCCAGTAGTCGCTGAGTCAGCATATCGGTGATCTCTTCCGACAACACCAGCCTCATCTGTGGATAGAGAGACTTCAAAGGCATCAGAATCAAGGGTACCAGGTAGGGACTGACCGTCGGTATCGCACCAACCCTTAAAGCGCCAGCCATGGGATCCCGCTGGGCCTGAGCCAGTTGGCGGATTACATCAGCCTGCTCCAGGATCAGTTTAGCGTGCTTGACGATCTCCACCCCAAATGGGGTTATAGAGACAGATCGATTGGTTCGTTCAAAAATCGTAACACCCAACTCCTCTTCCAGTTTCTTTATCTGGCCACTGAGAGTGGGTTGACTGACGAAACAGCGTGCAGCGGCATGACCAAAATGCTCTGTTTCGGCAACGGCAATGAGATACTTCAGATCGCGCAGGTTCATGATTACTATCGACACCAACAATGGTATAAAGCTCAATCATACATCAGCCAAATCAACTGCCAACAATGATGAATCGCAATTCACTCGGTGATTACAGGGTTTCATCTATGCTGACAGCTTGTTGTCTCTCTCCATCACCAGGATAATGATCGAAGGAACATATCCACCAATCATCTACCTAAACATTGCATACAAACTAACGTTCACTCGACAGGTTAACCAACCATCTGGAGCGACATGAACAGACCTATCATCCTGTTGGCGGACAATGGTTCAGCAAAAGCCGGTTCAGTAGTTAATCTACGCAGACTGGCGCAACAGATGAGTGACCACTGTCAGCAACAGGTATATCCCGTCTCTCTTCAGCATGCGCAAAAGATTCCAGTAGAAGATCTTGCAGGGAAACCTGCAGATACCTTGCACCCTTTTCTGCGACAAAAACTGATCGAAGGGGAGCGAAGCTTTCTTTTGATCCCACTCTTTTTTGGTCTCAGTCGCGCGCTCACAGCCTTTATTCCGCAACAGGTTGATCTCTTAAAAGCAGAGTTTGGCGAATTCAAGCTGATACAAGGCGAAGTGCTTTGTCCCTTACCCCAGGGTGAGCCAAGGGTGGCTAAAATTGTTTTTGATCAGATTCAAAAAAACACAAATGGCGAGAAGCCACAGCAGATTGTAGTTGTAGATCACGGCTCACCTCTCCCTCAAGTCAATGCTGTAAGAAAGCGGATTACCAGGGATCTTCGCAATCTTGTGGGCGCCGATGTCCCCATTGCAGAAGCAGCAATGGAGCGTCGAACAGGTGCTGAGTACGACTTCAACGGCGAACTATTGGAAGATGAACTATCTCAAATTGCCGAATTAAATCCTCAAGCCACAGTGGATCTCGCTCAACTGTTCCTCTCCCCAGGCCGTCACGCAGGCCCCGGAGGGGATATTGAGCAAATCTGCGAACGGGTAAACCTGACCTACCCCAGACTGAAGATTAGAATTGCACAACTTGTGGGGCAACATGACGACCTGGCAGACATTCTGTGCGACAGGCTCAATTCTGCACTGGCCAATAAACACGACTGATCCAAATTACGCTCTCTAGGGCCTGTTAACACTAATCGAATAGGCCCTAGTAAACACATCCCCACAATAGAACAAGTTGATACTGGACAATCCCGCCTGATCTTCATATCCTTCGAGCAGGGCTACTTGTTCTGTTTCCTCATTAAGTAGGCCTGATTTAAAACGAGCCGACGCTTTTCGTAGAATTTCTTCTGAGATTCCGAAATAGTAGTGAGGTTTGTACTCATGCAAGATCCTGCCATAGGGACACAGGTCTTTACCCCTGGTCTGATAGGGAAAGAGCACCAGCACCATGTCGACGACTAATGCACAAAAATATGCCATCGTATTCGCAGATATTGTCGACAGTACGCGCATGTATGAAAGCCTTGGTGACACCCTGGCAAAAAAACTGATCACTGAACTGGAAGAGGCCATAGCCGAAGTAGTCAAAGCCAGTGGTGGTCATGTAGTCGAGATTATTGGCGATGAGGTGATGAGCCGATACAACGACGCCACTACCGCTGTTACGGCCGCCTGTCGTATCCAGGAGCGGGTCGACCTTTACGCAGATCAATCAGGCATGCCGATGGCCGCCCGTATTGGGCTTCACTATGGCCCCGCCATCTTCGAGCATGGCCGAATGTATGGCGACTCAGTCAATATTGCCGCAAGAATGGCGGCAATTGCTCAGGCAAGACAGATCATTACTACAGAACAAGTGGTTCAGGCACTTCCGGCCGAACAGCGCCCCCTGGCCCGGCGATTCGACAAAGTAAAGGTCAAAGGCAAGTTTGACCATATGATCATATACGATCTGCTATGGCACAAAGAAGATATCACTTTCATACATACCGCACCGATTACACAAAGCCTGACAACAAGAATCCTTATCCTGCAATACAATAATAAGACCTATCGAATGCCGCCCACACAGGGAAGCATACATATTGGAAGAGACCCGAAGAACGAGTTGATAGTAAATGCCAGCTCAGCATCCAGAACCCACGCGGTTTTGGAATTCTATCGCGGTAAACATATCTTAAAAGATATCAGCACAAACGGCACCTATGTAACCACCCAGAACCAGCAGTCTTTATACCTCCGAAGGGAGACCATACCACTACTCGGTCATGGCCAGATCGGCCTGGGTGAACCGGTCTCTGAAAAAAACAGACACCTGATCAGTTACCACTTCCAGGAAAACAACTGAGCTAAATACCACAATCGTGAACAAGTTACTCATTGCCCTACTGCTGATCATAATCAGCCTTCCATGCTTTGCCGAATCACCCAAAAACCAGATTGATACTGATACAGCACTGGCCACTGATAGGCTTAATCTGATCAAGAATGAAACACTTAATGACGACACGCTGGATGCTGCATTACAACAAAAAGTCGTAGAGCTTCTCGATCAGGCAGAAAAGTGGTTACGACAAAACAGCCAGATTGATGGCAAACTAGATCTCCTCAATGAAACCATAAAAAATGCACCGGCTGAAATAAAAAAACTACACGATAGTCTCGGCCCTTTCGAACTACAGAATGAGGATCTCACCTCATTTATCAAAAATTCCAATTTGGCTGAGATTGAGCAGCGTATCAGTAGAGAAAGCATCAATCTGGATAAAGCAAGAGAGCGTCATAAACAGCAGCTCGACACCCTATCAGACTTACTCGCAGGAAATCAGCAGATAAATGATGAAATAGCAGAATACAGCAACACCTTAAAGACCATCGAGATTGAAAACAGCAACACTACTGCCAGTAAAAACAAACATCTAAATCAAGCCCAGCAACTGCTCCTTCAGAGCCGTAAGAAGCTTCATCAGACACAGATCGAGTACCTCAAACTGCGACTGGGTAATCAAAACCTACTTACCAATCTTGCTCAGGCAAGACGTGATGCTACAACAGCTCAGATTGGCAAGCTTCAAACAACCTTGGAAAAACTCAACGTAACCGCAGATGAAATACGGGAGGCTGAAGCCAAACAAGCACGTCAGGAAGCTGAACAGGTAGAACAACAGACTCAGGGTCTACCTGAATCCATCAAGGCAATCGCACAGCAAAACGCACAGTACAGAGCTGATCTGGAAGAGCTGATATATTGGGAAAAACGGGTCTCACAGAAATTAGCCGCCACCCAACAGCAACTGCTTCAGCTCAGTGACGATTTCGCACACACCAAGCAACGCGTTGAAGTAGCGGGCAGCAGTAGAGCAATTGGCAAAATGCTCTCACGTCGACGTCAGGCTCTGCCTTCACTGCAGAGCTATAGCCGATCCTCTGCTGAGCGTCGACAGGATATCAATAATGCTACTGATCGCCAGATCTCCATCGAAGAGCATTTACTGCAAACAGGCAACCTCACAGATCGTGTTGAGCAACTTACTAAGCCTTTGTTGCAAGAGCTTTCAGAAAAAGAGGCAGATGAACTTAGAAAACGCACCTTCAGTCTGTTAGGCGCCAGCCGCGAGGCACTCAATGAACTACAAAAAGTCTATGGCCTCTATATTTCTCAGCTTACATCCCTTGATCAGGCAGAGCGACAACTGCTGGAAGTCTCTGAAACCTATGTAATCTACATAGATGACCAGCTTACCTGGATCTCAAGTGGTGATCTGACTGATTTTTTTAACTTCAAACAAATCACCACTGGTTTAGGAAGATTACTATCTCCTCAGGAGTGGCTTGTAACCGGCAGTGAGGTAGCTCAAGCTGCGAAGCAGAGACCAGGATTATCGATAGCACTTGTGTCACTGCTGATGGTGATCATCTGGAAGCAACAAAGCGTCAACATACAACTGCCTCTATTGAACAAATCCACGCGTAAAATACGCACTGACTCAATCCGTTTGACCCTATGGGCCTTACTATTCACTTTGGTAAAGATTGGTATTGCTCCCGGCATCATGATCAGCATTGGCGTTCTATTAAATACTCTACCAACAGCAAGCCCCTACAGCCTGGCAATTGCCACTTCATTAATCAATGTAGGGATAACATTGATTGCAGCTCTACTCCTCTACCATCTGTGCCTTCCAAATGGCATTGGCAGTCGTCATTTACGCTGGAATGATCAAATATGTGCTGCGTTGGCGAAAGAGTTGCGATGGTTGATTCCTGTTGCCATACCATTGAGATTTATCGTCACCCTTACTGAAGGAGACTATATATCTCCGCATACGCAAAACATCGGACGCATGGCAGTTATTGTCCTGATAGTCGCCACACTGATATTTACTTATCGCTTACTGCATAAATCCAGTTCTCTATTGGAAACATGGAGCAGAAGCAAGCCCAACTCAATATTACTCCAAATTCACTTTCTCTGGTTTCCATTGTTACTCTTGATCATCACTGGCATTGCTGCAGCCAGTGCTCTAGGTTATCTGACTTTATCAATCAGGTTACTTAAGTTAGTCGAGTTAACCTTCTGGTTTTTTGTTGGTCTGTTTACCCTAAAGGAGCTTCTACTTAGATACCTCTTTATTGCAGAGCGTAGATTACGTTTAGAAAGCGCAGTTCAAAGAAGAGAGGAGTTGCGCCATCAACGCGAGCAAGAAAATAGCACCATGGATGACGAAAGCACCGTAATAGCTACAGAGATCCCTGAAATCAACTTCGATACATTAAGTGAACAGGCGAAACGACTGGTACGCTTTGGTTATCTTTTTGGTTCTGTAGTAGGCAGCTGGTTAATCTGGGCAGACTTCCTTCCTGCCCTTGATTTTCTCACTACCATTCAACTGCCATTTGCTGCAACCCATGTAGTAGATGGTATCGTTACAGACGGCTTCTTAACACTGAACGATATACTCCTTGGTATCATTATACTGGTGTTCACCTTTCTTGCCGCCAAGAATCTGCCTGGTGTACTTGAGATCACAATACTTCAACGACTCCCTTTGGAAACAGGGGCTCGTTATGCATTGACTACTCTAATGCAATATCTCATTGCTGGCATTGGCTTAATTACTGCCTTCAGCACCATCGGATTTCAATGGTCGAGCATCCAGTGGCTGGTTGCAGCTTTAGGTGTTGGACTTGGCTTTGGCCTGCAAGAGATTGTCGCCAACTTTGTCAGTGGAATAATAATACTATTCGAACGCCCCATTCGCGTAGGCGACGTTGTAACCCTTGATGATACAACAGGTGTAGTCTCTCGTATTCGCATCCGTGCCACCACCATCACAAATTATGACAAGCAGGAGATG
Source organism: Candidatus Thiodiazotropha sp. AKIB8 (assembly GCF_058244675.1). Lineage (NCBI taxonomy): Bacteria > Pseudomonadati > Pseudomonadota > Gammaproteobacteria > Chromatiales > Sedimenticolaceae > Candidatus Thiodiazotropha > Candidatus Thiodiazotropha sp. AKIB8. The sequence goes on from NZ_JBSYOO010000047.1 coordinate 13,195, forward strand.
ATAATTCCGAATAAGGAGTTTATAACTGGAAGGGTTATAAACTGGACACTCACTGACAAGGTCAATCGAATCATCATCACAGTTGGTATTGCCTATGGTAGTGATGTCAGGCAGGCCATGGATCTCATGCTTGAGGCCGCCGAAGAGAATGATTCTGTACTATCAGACCCTAGTCCGGTTGCCACTTTCGAAGCGTTTGGCGACAGCTCACTCAATCTACTGCTACGCATCTACCTTGGATCCATGGATAATCGTCTTGCAACCATCACAGCCATACACGAGGCAATTAATACCAAATTCAATCAAGCAGGAATATCTATTCCATTCCCTCAACGTGATATCAATATCGTCAACCCTACAGGTAACATATCCTGATCACTTCTTAACGATGGTGTATTTTTTGTATTTCTATCTCGTTTCTGACCAGCATCGCCTCAAACTCACTTGCAGGTAAGGGTCTGCTGAAAAAATAGCCCTGGGCCATTTCACACCCTTGCTGCTTGAGAAAATCCAGTTGACTTTGTGTTTCAACACCTTCAGCAACCACTTCCAAGTTGAGACGGTGAGCCATTGCAATGATAGCTGATGTAATAGTGACATCATCCTGATTATCAGGGATATCCATGATAAATGATCTATCAATTTTGAGAGAATTCAATGGAAATCTTTTCAGATAACTCAACGAGGAGTAGCCAGTACCGAAATCATCCACAGAGATATTGATCCCCATATTTTTAAATTCGTTCAAAGTGGCAATGGTTTCATTCACATTACGCATTAAGATACTTTCAGTAATTTCCAACTCAAGGAACTGAGGATTGAGTTTACTGCTTTGTAAGCAGTTGTTGACCTTATCGCTGAGATCACGCTGAATGAATTGCATACTACTTAAGTTAATCGCTACCCTGATATGCTGATAGCCAGCATCCTGCCATGCCTTATTTTGACGACAAGCCTCATTCAGCACCCATTCACCAAGCTCGATGATTATCCCAGTCTCTTCAGCGATAGGTATAAACTCATCTGGTGGTATCATCCCCAGCTCAGGCTGGTTCCATCTCAACAAGGCCTCAGCAGAAATCATCAAACCGGTTCGCATATCTATCTGTGGCTGATAATAGAGCTCCATCTCATTTGAATCGAGTGCTTTTCGAAGTTTACCTTCAAGTTTCAAACGCGTAGAGGCAAGTGCATTCATCTGCTCCGTATAGAACTGGAAGTTATTCTTTCCTACTGCCTTTGCATGGTACATGGCAGTATCAGCATTCTTTAATAGCTCTTCAACATCCTGCCCATCCCTTGGAAAGATCGCAATACCAATACTTGGCGTGACATAGACATCATGACCATTAAGGTTGTAAGAACTGGCAATAACACTCTGCACACGCTTGGCAACACGCGCAGCATCTTCCGGGCTATCTATCTCATCAAGCAAAACTGTAAACTCATCACCACCCAAGCGGGCAATACTACGATCTTCAACATCTACAAACCTGTCGCGACTGATCGTATCGGACACTCTCACCTGCTCAACCAGGCGCTTGGTAATATGCTGTAACAGCAAATCTCCAATATCGTGGCCCAATGTGTCATTAATACGCTTGAACTCATCCAAATCCAGATAGAGTACTGCACCTATCCGACCATGGCGCTTTGCTGTTGTGATTGCCTTGGTCACCTGCTCCTTAAATGACTGACGATTCGGAAGATCGGTCAGGGAGTCACAATATGCAAGATAACGTATTCTCTCTTCCCATCGTTTACGTTCCGTGATGTCCCTGGCAAATACGCTTATCATTGGTTGATTAACTGCTGTAGAACTCGAGATAGCCAACTCTAAGGGAAATTCCTCTCCATCTTTGCGTTGCCCTACAGTTTCCAGGCTAAGCCTGCATGGCCTGCTGTTTTCACCCTCAAACAGCGGCTTTAACTCTCTATCCAGTCGACTTAGTTCACGTGGGGGCAATATAAGCTTGAATAACCTGAGCCCTAAAACAAACCGGTCTTGGTAACCAAATACTGAACTGGCCTGTTGATTCCAACTGACAATCCTTCCTCTCCCGTCGGCCGTTACAACCGCATCGAATGCAGTATCGATTACATTTGTAAATCGAGCGCCTTCAACCGCAATCACTTCTTCCGCAGCTTCTTCCTGTAGCTTTGCAAATCGTCGATTTCTGTAAACAGCAACAACCAGACCAAGCACCAGCATTGCAATCAACCATTCAATAAACACGCGAGAGATTTCAATTGAACTCAGGCTGACATTTTGACTGGCCGAAAGCGTAAACGGTAGCCCATGAATCTCTAGAGGTTCTACAAAATCAACCTGTTCTTGCAAAAAACCTGCAGCTTCACTCTGATGCCCAAACTCGGCCAATATTTCATCCAATGGTTCACTCTCGGAAACCTGAGCACCCCTGTAGAGTTTTAACTTCAGCGACTTAGATGGCAATTCAATACTTGAAAAAAATTGCTCGAAATCTATACGCAATACTGCGAAACCGCTCAGCATATCCCATCGCTCTGTCGCTTCTGATGGCGGGTAACGCCCTAGATAGACTGGTTTTAAAATTAAATATAGCGGCTTGTTTAAATGCGTTTCCTGCAATGTCTCAAGGGCAATTGTATCGCCCCCTCTGATCGCACGCTCTAAAAGCTGAGTAAATGATGCTTCATTCGCTAGATCAAAACCCAATAAATATGCACTTCTAGGCTCCATCGGCTCTATAAAACTGACTGGCAGGTGGAAGCCAATATGATTTATCTCATTCGCTGTTACTTCTGAGTCACTCTGACTCAATTTGAAACCAATATACCCTTCGAGCTTCATACGCTCTTCGAACTCATCCACTTCATTAATAGACACCCGCTCTACATGCATAATGGAGTGGATAAAAGGATAGGCCTTCAATAACTCTTGCGAAAACAGTGTTTGCTCTGCACTACTAAGCATGTCGCTGGCATGATGCTGCCCGACCAGCGCTGTCAGTACAGTCTCTAAATTAGCAACACGTTGTATAACCGCACGCTGAACCTGCCAGGCGTTTGCAGTAAACTCTTTCTTTGCCGAACGCATTTCCCGAGACACGGAATAGGAAATAGCGATCAAGGAAACGAGGATTACCATCAGCCAGATAACCAGCTTACGATGCCCTACAAAAACTTGTTCCCTAATCGTAAATTCCATAATCACTATATTTTTTTAGCTTTTCGGATTAGAGCCTGTGGAAGTTTCACTCCACTAACATCTAAAACAGTATGGTTTATCCATATTTCCCATTTTCGATTTGAGACAATGGGTATATCTGTTGGCGCTACTCCATCCAATATGGCAAGCGCCGCTTTTGCAGCCCACTCACCCTGCTCTTCAGGAATCTTGGTGAAGCCCAGCAAAGTATAGGGCATCATCCAATCATGGTTAGTCAGGCTCAGGCTTCGGGTTGTGTTATGCAACACCTCCAGTACCTTGGATCTATTCCAGTCATTGATACCCGACTTACTTCCGATAATCACAAAATCATAATCCTGTGCTTCCTCATATGCCTTCAACCAGTCTGCAGTCGTAGAAACCAGACGGCGATCCAGGGATAAGCCGATTTTTTCTGCCATTGCCTCAAATCTTGCTGCATTTTTTCTTTCCGTAAAAGTATTTGCACCAAGATAGACCGCACGTTCAGCGCCAATACGAATGCTTCTTGCCTTATTGAATAAAACATCAATAGGTGCAACCTCGACCATTCCTGTTGTATTGCTATAGGGTAATTCATAGGCATCCACATTCCAGTTTATCCCACAAAATACAAATGGTATCTCATGGTCTTTGAAAAATGGTTGGATCACATATTTTGCCGCATTATCATCTGCAGTTATCACTACATCAGGTTTCCAGGAGAGAATAAGATCTTTTGCCTCTACAGCAACTCGCTGCTTCGAAGCTTCATCCTTATGACGCTTTGTATCCATATCGAACTGTTTGAGTTCGCACTCATCACCAAGACTCTCTCTCAATCCTCTCTCTACCCCGTCTGACCAGGCGTAACCCTGATGGTAGGATGAGATGTAGAGACACTTCTCTCCCGAATATGCCCCAAAAGAGAGTACAAACAGTGCAATAATTCCAGAGAAACCTTTAACTAATATTCTCAAATGGAATAGCGACATAAATCCTATCCTTCTGCGAAACCTAAAAACATCGTCAGAGAAATATATCGGCTATAAACTGTAAACTTTACTGAAAACGGCAAATTAACTTACTGAAGATCTCAGACATTAAACGCCTAGCTGATACTTACTAAGGAAGAATATTATTAAACAGAAGCATAATTGAGCGGCGATTAAATAGAGCCATGACCTAAGCCCCAGATAGATCTCATCTTGGTAAATTTTTTGGAGGAGGGATCAACGACAGTAGGTGATTAAACCTAAGTTAAACAGACAAAAAAAACGCCGCAACCCCATGCTGGGATTGCAGCGCCTTTCGGAAAGCTACGAATCAGGCTAATTTTCTACCTGCGTTCACTATGCGACGACCACCGCCTGCCAACAACAGACCTGAAGCCATTAACAGCAACACACCTGGCTCAGGCACACCCGCCACTTCTGGCTCCGGCTCTACTTCATTGACGAAAACATCGCCGTCACGAACCGCCCAGACAGTTTGCGAATCAAGTCCATTGGGATCTGACAAGGTCTGACCGAAGTGAAAATGGAAGTACCATACCTGGTCTGGACGATCAGGGTTGCCGACCAATGAATCGGTCCAAGTTCCCAAGTAGCTCAGGTTTTGGAAAGGGTTGTAGGTACCAGCTGGTGATGTAGGACGGGCTACCAGACCTGGATCGGTAATAGGATCGGTGTAAGCCTCAAAACCAAGATTCACGTAGTACATATAGGCAAGCTCATTGCCCCCTGACTCAGATCTGTCATAGACATAGTAGTCGCCAACGTCTGTTGCCGGATCAAAGATAGGTTCCCAGCCTGCATAGGTACCAGGATCTATTGTAGGCATGCGCCAATCATCCCAAACCACACCACGTTCGGTATCTGTGTATTCCAGATTATCCACCCAGGAGGTGGCAGTATCCCAGTTAACCGCATGTTGCGCACTACCATAGTAGTTCTGCACATAGGAGGCATCCTGCAACCAGGTTACATCCAAAACATCATCGTAAATCAGGCCGCTGCCACGATCGAATAGTGTGGCCTCACTGCTGCCCAGCGCGAATACGCACAAAAGAGCGGCCAATCTTGAAACTTTTTTATGTTGACTCACGGTTAACTCCGTCAATTAGGTCCATACGTCTATTGGGGATCTAAGCTTGCAATGCATATGCCAAAATTGATTATATCAATAAATTCAACCAGTTATGATTTTTTGGCTAGGCTTTAAATTCAACAATGTAAAAAAACCCGACAGATTTGGCCTGCTTTTCCCAGAATTCCATAAAAAAACCCAGCCTGGAGATTCTCGATCTCCAGGCTGGGTTTTTTATCAATCAGCTAACTGAGCGCAGCCAAAACTGCGCTAACAGATAGGGGTTATGCTTTCGCCGAAGCGTTACCTTTCTTGCTGCTTACAAAGCCTAACAAGGCAAGGCTCGAACCCATTAACCAGAACGCAGGTGGTACGGGAACTGGCGAAGGCAAACCTACATCCCCATCTCTTACCGCCCAAATAGTTTGCGTATCAGACCCGCCATCTGTCAGGGTACGCCCAAAGTGGAAATGGAAATACCAAACCTGACTTTCTGGCGCGTCGCCACCTACATGGGAGTCCGTCCAGATACCTAAATAGTTTATGTTTTGAAAGGGGTTGTAAGTGCCTTCAGGTGATTCTGGTAAAGGCAACAGCTCAGGAGCTGTAAGCAAATCTCCATTACCTTCAAAACCAAGATTGACGTAATACATATAAGCCAACTCATTGGCACCTGAAGGAGAGGTGTCATAGGCATTATAGTTACTTTCCCCCGATTGCAGGTCAAAACCCCATCCACTATAAGTGCCAGGGTCAATAGTAGGCATACGCCAATCGGTCCAAACGGTATTACGAACAGTATCCTGATACTCAAGCCCGGAGACCATGTCGTGTGCAGTCGTCCAATTCACCGCTTGGTTTGACACATAGGAGGCATCCTGCATCCAGGTGACATCCAGGTAATCATCGTAGATAAGGCCACCACCACGATCATAGAGAGCGGCCTGAGCCGAGGCAGTGAATAACAGACTGACAAGCGACAGTGTCGCCATAGGGCGGAAGATAACTTTCACAACATGACTCCCTCTTAAAAAAAATCCAATATAAAAACTGCGTTCTGTTAAAGAATCAGATCAGTACTTAGTTCCAATTCTATAAATACTACAAAAATATAATTGTATTTAAAACACCTGGGTCTGGCTAGCCGACGAACGGCGGTAATATTTCATTGCCAAATAGGAATTAAATGACTCAATAATTCAGTTAGATTGGATTATTAATGTAAAACCGCACTTGTCTCAATGCCAATCACTGTCCACAATTTCCTGTATGGATAGCCTCTCTTACAGCCGTCGTCTACTCTCACCTTTCCATGGGGTACAGCAGATAATTGCTCTGAATGGTGGCGTTGCAGAAAGCATGGATGGGTTTGACTGGAAACTCTATGTTGCACATGAAGATATCATCAGTCATACCGGACTTTCAGAGGTGGTCTATGGTAGCTGGAACTCAATTCGTGGACTGAGTCGGTCACGTATCAGAGGAACTCTGCCCTGCGACATCATCGAATCAATCGGAGAGCGTTTGATTCTCGCTTTGGAAAAAGATGCCGATAAAGTGCCCTTTGCAACTGCGGATAGTTACGAGCTATGGCTACTGGATGAAGCGGATTCCAAGCCCCTGGCACTACTCGATAGCGCCTTATGCAATGAACCACTCTCACCTGTCGACCGCCCCACCTGGTATCCCGGCGGCCAGGCCTGCCAACACTTCATTTCAGACTCTGGTGATGCGGCAGATCTCAGCAGCACTGTAAGTTCTGCCGCAGGAAAGAGACCCTTCGCTATCTGGATCAAACGACATCATCAAGGCGATGGCACAGGGCAACATGGAGAACACTTTAGTGCCGATGAATTCCCTAAATTGTTAGTCCGTGACAAGTGGCAAGACGATAAACAACGTAAACTGGTCAATGACTTTCTGCACTGGCAGGCTCCCTGGTTACTACAGTTGAAACTGTCATCTCTACTACGAAAACAACTAGAGCAGGCCGCCTGGAGAAGACCCATCGAAACCAGTCGGGTCTTCCGACTCTTTCCTGCCATCCTTGACCAGCAAGGCCTCACCACCACCAGAGTCAAAGCACGAATTATTTCAGACCGACCCACCCATCAGCAGGTCAATGAACCCTTCTATCCTTTCGTCAATGAATAGCCTCAGGGCCTGTTAACACTAATCCAATTCAGAGCTTAAAGACCTGCTCCAAAGAGGGCCGCATACGTTCAACTTCGCGCAATCCTTCTGCAATCCCCAGATCGGCTTTATCAAACTCCATTAAACCAAGTTTTGACATACGGGGAGTTAAAATAACATCAGGTGGGTCACCTGCCATACGGCTTCGGGTTATCCTGTCTTGCATAATATTGATCGAACTGGCCAACACATCATAAAGTCCAGGGGTTTCTCTCTCTACCCCAAACAACCGCGCAATGAGATCCCGCTTTCCTACACCCAGACTATTTTTAACCTGCGCCGTGACCCGACTTATCAGATCACCCTCTTTGCTCAGATCAGGTTCCAGCTTACGCTCTTCGTTCTTTTCCGAACTTCGCTTAAAATGTTTGCCCAATATGTCACCATTCAGATTGACTGCAATCACCAGATCCGCCCCCATTGCACGACAAAGGGAGACAGGCACAGGATTGGCCAGACCACCATCTACCAACCACCTGCCGTTGTGTCTTAGTGGTGTAAAGAGACCGGGAAGACTGATGGAAGCTCTGACCGCCTCCATTACCGGGCCGCTGCGAAACCACACTTCACGACCACTCTCGAGCTCGGTTGCAACAATACCCAACTCACGCTTCAATTGGTGAAACTCCACCTCCTCAATATGTTCATTGACAAACTCAGTCAGCTTCTCCCCCTGAATAAACCCACCGCCAATCAGACTGGGATCGAGAAATCGGATAATCTCTTTCCAGGTCAGTGAACGGGACCAGCTCTCCATTAGGTCAAGCTTGTCTGCAGCATAGGCCGCTCCCACTAAAGCACCAATCGAACTTCCGCAGACAATTTCCGGCTTGATGCCCAACTCAGCCAAGCCTTTGATGATTCCGATATGCGACCAGCCCCGAGCGGCACCACTGCCCAAGGCTAAACCAATCTTTAAATCTGCATCCTCTGATTCCTTCATCATTCACATCCTGATAACACGCTGAAAGTGGCAAGGCGGATTTGGCCCTGACTACTAAAGAATTTAAGGTCTCAGATTAATTCTCGCCAGGTTAACAGGCAAGCGTATTTTCATATTCCAGTTTGGAGTTTCGTATCAGGTGAATACCTGACAGCAGAGCGCATGTACTAATCAGACCATTAATCCAGATCCAAAGCGTTGAGTATACGCCGTTTCAAATCCATCGGCTGTCGAGATACCAATTCTGCCGGCACACCTATCTTTTCGGTTAAGCGTTCAAAACTCTCAAACCCATAGGAGACCATAAACGGATGCATCCCAGTGCCAATTGAAGCAACATAATCGCGTTTCTCATCACCGCAAGCATAGGCTCTGGCAGGGTTTATTTGAAAGCTCTCTCTGACCGCCTTGAAGGCACCGGTCTTCTGCTCTCTTTGCGGAAGATGGATTACAAAATCCAATCCTGAAACATTGACGCCATTCCTCTGGTAGAGCTGATGAAGAGTAATCTCCGGCTCCAGAGTGATATTTCTGGTAATCACCCCGACCCGGGTACCAGGATGCTCAATCAATACATTGAGCAGAACTGACATACCTTCATAGAGGCGTGCAGATTCCCTGTAGACCTCAGTTAATGTGTTAAGCAGCTCTAGTCGCTTTTCACCATTAAGTTGTTTGCGTAGATTTTTAGGCAGCTCTTTGATGCCGCCGAGATACTTGAAAATATTGCGCCTTTTCTGAAATCGGCCCATATCTCCAATCGACATATCATGAGCTTCAAATGTCTCAGAAATAGCTCCGAAAGCATCTATGGTAGTGCCATCAGCATCCATTATGATGAGTCGTTCATTACAATACATAGTGACAACCTGTGGTTCAGAAAATCTTCGAATGGAAAAACCAGCACTCAACGAGCAAAGGAATCCAGGCACTGATTGAAACGGATTACTGTGACGAACTCATGACAATATTGAGTCAGGATAATATCGAACCCACACAATGGGGATCGGTCAAGCACGACGGATAAGTAGCTTATTGCATCTGTAAATTAAGGGCACAATGATATGGAAGTCCGAGAATCAATAATTTTCCCGATTATTAATATCTCTCCCTCAACAAGCGAACCAGGCCCTCACCATAGTCGACCACGATACCTTCACGATCGATCCGCTGGAGGCGAAAACCATCCATTTTCAGACTATCCCCTTCGGCATATCGACGCATATTGATGAGAACAAAACGGCGCTTAGGCTCTTTATGGTAGACATGGATGCTGATTTTCAGCTGTTCCAACTTCTGACGTAACGACTGGGGCATCTCCCAGATCAGAGGTATATTTTCTACCACCTTTACCTCGGGTTCAGGTGGTGTGGAAGGTGTGGAACTATAGCTCTCTCTCTTCATTGGCGTAACCATCCTGTTGGCTGATACCACAGGATCCGGTGTACTATTTTTCGCAACCCTTGAGACCACCTTCGGCTGCGGCTTAGGCTTGTCTAGTGGAACTGCCCTCACAACGGGAGGAGCCGCTGGAGTTACCGGGATATTCTGAGCCACAACACCAGCCGGCGCTGTTTTCACCTTTTGCTTTTGCTGTTTTGGCTGGCTCAATATCGCTTCGTCCAGGAGGGATCGCTGACTGGGGAGAGTGGTGCCAATCAACTGAGATTCAAGATCAGGCTTGTCAGGCTTAACAGGAACAACAGACGCTTCGACGACAGACTCAGCCCCACTTGTCCGCTCAACCTCAGGCTGCTGCACTGACTCATTGACACTCTGAGCATCGCCTTTGTTGGTGGATATCTGTGTTGAATATAACCAAACACCAATCAGACAAAGACAAACTATTGCCAAACCAAACAAGAGCCACTGCCACACTCTTCCATCCCGTGGCGAATCTGCATACTCCCTTTTAGGCATCAACTCCAGATCAGAAGAGGATCTATCCTGAGAAGCTCTTTCCAAAGCATCAAGAATTGAGGACATCTTAACCGCCAGCCTTAAGTAATTTTGGCATTGTAAGATCAGCGACCGCACTGTTGAGCTGTATTAAGGTCTGCTTGCCAACAATACCATCAGCCAACAATTCGTGATCACGCTGAAAACGCACCACCCGTTGATGTAAGGGCTGATCAAAAACTGCTCTGGTCGGATCATAGTCGCTGCTAACACCCTCAACCCGATCCAGCATGGATATCAACCAGCCTACATCGCTGCCGGTATCGCCCATCTGCAATCGCTCAGTTGCCAACTCTGGCGGACGCCACAGAATAATATAACCTCCTGTCCATAACCGTTCGATCTCCTGGTATGTGAAAGAGAAGCGCCTGCCACTTAAATCAACCATTACCGACTGACCACTCAAACCGGTCACCACAACATGGTAGCGTTGCCCACCCTGCATCAGCAGTTCCAATATGGCCGGTCGATTATAGTATTCGAGAGTTTTCCAAGAGCCCCGACCAAAGAGGCAACTCAGTCCAACTTCCTCAGCCTTATCACAGGAGGTTCTATTCTTACCCCCCACAGGATAGGCCACTTGCCAATAACTGAAGAGTGTCGCGAAAGCACTATTCTCATTGCCCAACAAACCAGCCAGGCCCTGTGTGGTTGATGGCTTAGTCTGAGACTCTGGAATTGAATCCTGTAGATTGGATCGCCGCTGATCTACTCCACCATCCAATTTTGTAACATCTGGAACTCTATTCAAACCAACAGGCTCTGCAGAATGATTCTCTGACTTTTTAGAGAGACTCACATCATCAGCCACTGAACTCGCCTGACTATCCAGGCCTGTTTGCAAGGTGGATTGTATCGATACAGCCTGCACCTCACTCACTTCAGGTTTTGACTGGGTAACCAGGTCAGCTTCCTGACTGGGATTTGCAAACAGATGATATAGATTGATGGTCGGTAGCAGCGCAAGAATAAACAAAGTTGCACTCACTCCCGCCAATAACCATCCCCAGGATTTGAGATGACCAACCCCACTCTCTTCGCCTCGCAGCTCACTTGCCACCTGAGACAACATGCTCCGGGTCACCTGACCTTTACGCTTTCCGAAGGCAGCCAACATCCCCCGACTGCAAAGGATATTTATCAATCTGGGAACACCACCACTGAGCTTAAAAACACGACGAATCGCAGCATTAGTAAACAGAGGCCTCTCTATCCCTGCTACCTTTAAACGATGCAATATGTAGGCTCGGGTTTCAGCGCGAGACAGAGGGGTCAGGTGGTATCTGGCAGTGATCCGCTGCGCCAATTGCCTGAGCTCTGGTCGCTTTAAAAGCGCTCGTAACTCCGGCTGTCCGACCAGTATGATCTGCAACAACTTTTCTGAGGCAGTCTCCAGATTGGTCAACAAGCGAATCTGTTCAAGAGATTCAAAGCTGAGGTTCTGCGCCTCATCGATAATGACCACAGTACGCCGGCCCTGAGCATGGGACTCCAGCAGATAAGCATTTAAAAAATCGACAATCTCTTTGATACTACTGCAACCGAGGGGATAGAGCACTTTGAGCTCATCGCAGATCGTCGCAACCAGCTCCAAAGGGCTCAGCCGAGGGTTGAAAACAAATGCCACATCCACCGCGCGGGGCAACTGGGCCAGCAACTTACGGCACAGTAGCGTCTTCCCTGTACCCACTTCACCGGTCAACTGGACAAATCCCCCACCCTGGGTCACACCATAGAGCAGATGGGCGAAGCCATTTCGATGGCGCTCACTCAGAAAGAGGTATTTAGGATCCGGTGTTATTGAGAACGGATCTTCGGCGATTCCAAAATAATCCTGGAACATAACAGCAGCTTATTACTCTTGATGGCTCAATGGAACAGAGAAACAACAACCTGAATCCTAATATGGTGTTCCACATAGGATGATACAGACACACCTTACTACAGACCCATTATCACAACAGCATCTTAGAAATACCCGCTGCATAACAGATTATCCTCTTTCAAGTCAGAGAGGTTGGGTAAAAAGAAAATGCTACAGTGTCTGCTCACCGCTACATTGCACTTTGTAAGACCCTATAACTAACTTCCACTCAACCCCTAGGCGACCCAAAAGTGTGAAGCTTTACACATTTCTGACCAATTTCCATCGAAAACCTTCATTTTCTTCTATTGAAAATCAAAAAAATCCTAATTTTGGTTGTCACAAAAGTAAACATTGGTCGGAAATTGCCGATCTATATATTGAGTCACCAAGGCCGCTACCCATCTCGGAGTAACCACCTGAAACTCAAGTACTTATAAGTTTTACTAATGCGATGACATGTTGTTTTTGGCCAAATTTGTTAACTAGTGTCGCATTTTAGTCAAATAGCCCGAAATTGTAGTTGTAATCTACTGTTATTGTGCTAATTTTTTAGTTGTAAACACGCAACATACTGAGATCACCGATATGACTGGACTCTACAAATCAAAGATCTGCCAGGAGTGCCCCCACCTGGTTATCAGCGGAACCGCATGTGATTGGCAACCCCATGAATGCCCCATCCAGAAAGAGAAGATGCAGCGCCAGAAAAAGACCAAGGCAAAGGCCTTTTTCCTGACTAATCTTCTGATTGCTGACGATTTTGACGCTGTTCGCAGCAGTAATTGAATCAGATTACTGACAGTTCACCAGGGCCTGTTAACAGGCCCTGGATGACTGGAATTTGAAACCTTGTCATCCGGTCGAGTTCTCAGCAGAGCCTGCCACTACGCTTCAGTTGTTGATTTAGCGGTCTTCTGCGCGCCCTCATAAGAGCAGCAGACAACCTCACCTGCCCCGAATTCAGCGCCTCAAGTTGCGCAAATCCCACAACACATCCACATCACCTGAACAGACGACAGGAATATTCAGGTATATGATGCTGCCAACCTTGAGTATCTACCGCCATCAAACTGCTCTATACATATAGAGTCACTATGCTCTTTCTGGCACTTCAAAAGAGTTAGCGCTCAAAGGTATAGAAAAAGTCACCAGCCTGGGTCTTACCTGTCTCTGCCTCCAGCTGCCAGCGATCAGTCAAGTCATAACGCAAACGCATTTTACTTTCAGAACTTGAGAGTTCGTTGATGTATTGCACATAGAGCTTTGGTGAAAGATAGGTACCTGCTACAAATGCCGCCTCTTCAAGGGTACTCCCAGTATCAAGCCTGAACTCTTCCAGACCAAAGCGCCGCCCCAGCTCCGAGGCAAGATTGCTGGCGCCACTGGCTTTCAACGCTGCAGCAAGCCCTACAGTTTGACCCGATGACTCCCCTGGGGGCCGGCCAGTCAATATGTAGGTCAAGACATCACTTTCAGACATTGCGGGTGTAGAGAAAAGATCCAAATTTGGCTTCTTCAGCGTTCCACTGACCCGCAATCCGGCTGTCACATCGTCGACTTCACGCACTGCTCGAACATTGATACCAGGATTATCAACTGGGCTGTCGGCAAACAGCGCATAGCCCCGTTCTATTTTAAGATCCTGCCCATAGGCCTGATAGACACCATCAACAACACCCAGACGGCCACGCCCTAACACTGGACGACCAGGCTCATCAATGATCAGTAGATTTCCTGTAAAGTTACCCCTTAGTCCGAAGCCATCGAAACTCACTCGCTTACCCAGTGAGAGTCGAATCTCAGCATTGAATGGCGCGTCATTTTTTGACTGATGTTTTTGTTCAACCTGTTTTACAACCATGTCAGAACTGACAGAGACTGCAGTCTGCGGTAATTCCCTTGGGCGCAGGCGTGCATAGGGCACTTTGATCTGTCCCTTCAATTCATCACCTTTTTGCTGATGAGTGAAGACGATATTCGGTGACAGCTGAACTTCAGCTTCAGGGATATCCACCGCCAGCCAATCCTTGCCAGAAATTTTGTATTCAGAAGGAAAGCCTTGAGCTGCATTGAGAAGGGTAGTTCCTTGCAGTGATAAACGCCCTTTTCCAGAGCTCACCTCACCTGTCACCTTCAACTTGTCCAGCTCCACAGCTTCTATCAGCAAGTTAATATCCCGTAGCTCGATACCCAACTCAGGTATATCACTGGCGCCCCCTGCGAGCTTAGCCCGCCCCTTTAACCGAGGCTCGGCAAGCATGCCAGCCAAATCAAAATCGATGGCCAGATTTCCGCTGCTGTTTTGTAGCTTGGGTAGCAGACTCGAAACCATCGTAAGATTTTCGATAGCGCCAGTGATTTTACCTTCCACAGGCTGAGTCTTCAGATCAAACTCTGGTAGTGTCAAACCCGGTAGTAAAAGCCGCCCGTTAATTCCGCCCAGATCCTGCAGAGGCATTTCTATAACAGCATTTGCACCGGTTTGATCCAGATTGGCAGTCAGTTTACTGCCTGAAAAGTCGACAATATGGTTCTGTTCGTCATAGATGAACTTCAACCCTGCTGTAGGAATAGTCATATTAACCAAACCCTGGATCTCACCATTCTCAGAACCGCTAAGACCAGCCTCCAACCTCAGATTTCCCTGTAGTGCAGTTTCATCGGGCAACCAACTCTGCAGGCTTTTAAGATCAAACTCAGTAAGCTCTATTTCTGCCTTCCAATCCTTACCACTTTGATTCACAAAACTTGTGCAAAGCCCGCCCTCACCCGAAACCAGGCAGATAGGTTTCAAATATTGTCTGGCACTGCCGAGTAGATATTCTGCCGGCTCTCTAAGCTGCCACGTTCCCAGCTCTGGAGAGTCAGCTATGAGTTGTTGCACCAACCCTTGCCAGCGTCCCTCGCCGTCCAATCCAGCAGTGGTGGCCAGTTCAATTTGTGGCACCCGATCTCCATTGATTGCCAGATTCAGTTTATGCTCAGGTAAGGTGCCATCTACTTCAAGCTTCAAACTATCCCATTGCTTCCCTTCAGCAACTAATCCAGCCCCATCCAATAAAATATTAACCGGCTGCTTACCTGCCAAGTTCAAATCGATCACAGCGTCAATTTTTTCTATACCAAAGGTCTGAAAGGCTATCTCCCTGGCCTTAAGGTTTAGTGCTAATGCAGGGGTTTCACTCTCTCCACTTAACTTACCTTCAGCATTCAGTACACCAGACAGCCCAGGCCAGAAACCGGCCAGGTCGGGGGCCGTAATCGACCAGTCCAATGCCAACTTATCCCCTACCTCTCCTGTTGCATCAATCTGATTAGGACCAGAACTGAAGGATAAGGTCTCGACATCTGCAACCCCTTGTTGATATCGAATCTCTCCCTTCGCCTCAACAGGATAGTCTCGCAAGATGCCACTCATCTCTTTTATCAACAACACAGCTTGAGGCTGTTCATCGACTAGCGATCCATCACTCGACAATTCGAATGCCAGTTGTCCGGGAAAAGCCTGATGCACCAACCCAGGATTGAATCTCTCTCCATTCAAGGTCATCTGCCAAGTCACATCTGGTGACCAACCTACCCGTCCCCGACCTTCAATCCGACTCTCTTCATGAATCAGGGCCAGCTGCTCCAGAGCAAGTGCTGTCAGATCACCATTGCCCTGAGCATTAACATCGATCACCGGCAACCCTTCGCCTGCAATATCCATAGCAAGCTGATAGTCATAGTTGTCGAGTCTCCCCAGCAGGTTGAAACTACCCTGCTTACTACGAACCTCCGCTTGCTCTCCATTCAGTGGCCAACTTAATTGTTGCCACTTCATCTGCGCGGAGAGACCCTTATCCTGCAGACGATAGAGACCCTGAGCCTCAATCAACAGTGCCTGAGGATTGGTTAACTTCAGCGAAGATATATTGACCTGACCATCGCTATAGCGTGCGGCCACTTCACTGCTCAGCGCGCCTAAAGTGGGTTCATTCAATTGAATGCTACTATCCAGATCAGCCTGCTCAAGATCACCTTGAGCTGAGAGACTCCCCTTCACTACAGCCGGAAACCCTTGTGTAAATTTTGCCAACCTGATCTCTTCCAGTTTCCAGTTGGCCTGCCATGACAGCACCCCTAAAAGGTCGCGCAGATCGATATCGATGACACTTGTAAGCGGCGCTGCCAATTGCTGATGCAGTTGCAGCTTTTGTGCATCCCCCTGAATCTCACCCTCACCACTCACTACCGGGCCATCGGGGAGACGGTAGCGCCAGTCCAGATTCAATGACAGAGGTAAGGATTCATCCAACCCAAGAGATCCGTCCAGACTCAGCTGGGCAGATAATCCATCAAAGCTGAGCTCATCAACATGCAGACGATCACCTTCGGTGGCCGCCTTGAAATCGAGATGGTCGATGACAATCGGTTCAGCACCATCTGCTGATAAAACCTGGAAACTATCGCTGACAAACTGCTCAATTGTAATTCCCAGCAGCAAGCTCACACCCTCATAGGGCTCTGAGGTTGCTGCTGTCTCGGATTGAGATTCGGGAAGGGTTAACGTCGTATCACTCAACCCCAGCTCAATGATCTCAAGTCGCCCTTTAAATAGAGCAGAGGGACGCCAATCAAAGCTCAATCGATCATTTGTTATAACCAATCCATCACTTTGACGATAGGCCAGACCTTTAATCATTAGCGGCCCTGCCAGGCGCCCTTCCAGTTTGGTTACACTCAACTCACCTGGTACTACTTTTTGAAGCAGATCAAAAACACGGTGCGTACCCTCCTGACTGGAGCCAATATAGATCAGAAGAGAGAGTGTTAAGAGAAGGAGTAGACCCAGTAAGCCACCCAGAGCAAGCGCTATGCGCTTTATAACAATCATAACTCTGGCCCCACGACGACATGCAATCGCCACTGACGCTCTTCCCCAACACTACCGGAGGCGACATCAAACCGTACCGGGCCGACAGGTGAATGCCAGCGTATTCCGAAACCTACACCGTACGCAGTTTCAGAGTCATAATCAGGATCATAGGCATTACCAAAATCAACAAATAGGGCACCACTCCAACTATCACTGATTCGCCGGTCCAACTCTAAGCCGCCTACCGCCAGATAGCGGCCACCCACCACATCTCCCGACTCATTTTCAGGCCCAAGATCCTCATAACCAAAGCCACGCACGGTATTGTCACCACCGGCAAAAAACCGTTTACTCGGTGGCAACTCAGTCAGATCTTCGGTCCAGGTTGCTCCCAGCTCAATCCGACTCAAAAGTCGCCAATCCTTACTTCCAAATCCATCGATAAACTTACCGCTGGCATAGAGCTGAAAATAGCTGGCAGTCGACAATACCGCATCAGAAGCCCCTTCAATGCGGAAGTTTAAACGTTTGCCACGATGAATCCGGGTTTTGCTGTCCCGCTTAATACGTAACCAGTCGATACTGGGTACAAGCAATCGTGCAGTATCCTCCTGCTCACCGATCTTAAAATCCTCATAGGAGTATTCCAAACCGAGACTGCGCCGCCAGCCTCGATCAAGGCTTATTGAATGAGTGGCATTGAGTAGTGCACGATCCCCTTGGTTGGTATCTGAATTGGAGTGCTCAAGGGAGGCGCCAAAGCGGATATAATCCACAGTCGGCCGTTCTAGAGGAATGACATATTCACTGCTCAGACTACCGATCGGTTCTGAAATCAGAAACTCTGTGCGCATTCGATGTCCATTGCGCCCAACCCGCCGGTTTTTCCAATCCAGCTTCAGCCTCGGCCCGGTATCTGTCGAGTAACCCAAACCGATTCTGTATCTGTTACGTTTGTTAGGTTTCAGATCGATATCGATCGGCACTCTGTCACCGCTTATCTGATCCCGGCGACTGACCACTTCGACCCGCTTGAAATACTCACTATCGATCAATTGCCCTTGCAGATTCAGCAATGCATCCTGGCTGAACGGATCTCCAGAATTGAAGGGAACATACCTGGCAAGGAATTCAGGATCCATGATTTTCTGATTGAATCGCACCTCCCCAAACCTCAACTTCGCCCCGGTATCCAGATGCAATTTAATCGTAGCCGAATTACTCTCCAGATCTACCAGAATCTGGTGATGAGTATATTTAGCGTCGAGGTAACCACGTTGAATGGTCTCAGAGAGTAAGTTCTGTTTCGCCGCATCATAGTCGCTTTGATTCAAAACCATATCGGATTGAAGTGGAAACCCTTCAGTTATTTTGAGATCCTGACTTCCTTCCCCAAACACCTGAAAATCGATTTCGACTATTTTCATCGGGGCACCGGGCTGGACTTCATAGGTTGCCACAAAACCATGATCTTGCTTCGTCAGACTGCTGCTTATGCTCGGTTGAAAATAACCATAGGGCTGCAGCGCCTGACGAATCTCATTTTCTGCTTTGTTATGCAACAACCTGAGCCTGGCTTCATTCAGGGACTTCCGTGATCTCTCCTGCTCCACAGATAGGTAAACAAGCACGTTTTCCTCAAGATCCGATGCCAACCCCTTAACATTGACCTGCACCTCCAAACCAAATACCGGAAAGGAGATCAATAGCACCATCGGTATAAGAATAGATCGCAACATATACATCGCTAATGAACTTACTGGGAAAACCCTACGAAAAAACTGTGGAAAGAGTGATGTGACCTGCCTGGAGACCAACACACCATCGCTCTCAATTGACTAAAATTCGATTAGTGTTATCAGGCCCTAGTGTGGTGCTTCATAGTAGTGTACCGCAAGGATGACTAGAGCATATCAATTAATATTATTAATCCGAAGCAAACAGCTTACATTCATAAACCTGCATGGCGCTCTACAGTAATATATCGGGCCATGAGCTATTAACTGAATGTAAGATACCCTTTCCGGGCAAGAGTTCCCGATATACCGGCAGAATTAAAGACCTTGTAAGTTCGCTCAATAAACTCAACCTAACCTACACTTTTATGTCTGGCTCTACATTATCCTTTTTTTACAGCATCTTTACTTTGAGCCCACCTCTCCTTCAATAATCTTGTTGTCTCTATGTCAGACAGTGGCCGCCCGAAGAGAAAACCCTGTGCTTCATCACACCCCTCATCTACCAGAAATGACCGCTGTTCATTGTTCTCAACCCCCTCGGCCAATACATTCAGGTTCAGGTTCTTTGCCATTGCGATAATTGCACGGGTAATGGCCGAGTCATCGGGATCATCCGGTACATCATGAATGAATGAGCGGTCAATCTTCAGACGAGTCAGAGGAAACCGCTTTAGATAGGCCAACGATGAGTAACCAGTTCCAAAATCATCAACTGCCAGCTCAGCACCAATATCTCTCAGCTTCTGCAGTATTGATACTGATAACTCAGGGTCTTTCATCAAGAAACCTTCAGTGACTTCAAATTCCAGCCATTCGGGATTACATTCAGTATCACTCAAAATCGTCGCAATAGAAGGCAATAAACTGCTACTGCCGATCTGTTTTACCGAAAGATTGACTGCCAGGCGGTGCGGGCGGATTCCCTCACGTTCCCATTCAGTCATCTGCTTACAGGCGATACGCATCACTTGCTCACCCAGTTGTATGATCAATCCGGTATCCTCCGCCAGCGGTATGAACCTTGAAGGTGCAACCATCCCCATATCCGGATGAACCCAGCGAACCAGCGCTTCAACACCTATAAGTCGCCCACTTGCTGTATTGAATTGCGGTTGATAGAAAACCACCAACTGATCCTCAGCCAATGCCCGCCGTAGACTTGATTCAAGAAAGATCCTTTCAAAAGCCTGTTCAGTCATATCAGCGGTATAGTATTGAAATGTATTCTTACCCTCGTCTTTGGCTTTATACATTGCAGCATCAGCATTACGCAGTAATGTATCAGCACTTTTACCATCCTGTGGATAGACGCTGATACCGATACTCGCAGTAAGGAAAAACTGATGGTTATTCGTTTCGAAGGGCAACTCCAGTGAAGCAATAATCTTTTGCGCCATACTTGCAGCATTCTGGGGTTTTTTCAGCCCCTCAGAGATAAATGTGAACTCATCCCCACCCAAACGGGCCAAGGTGTCCTCCTCACGCACACTCTTCTTGAATCGTTTCGCAACCTCCTTTAGCACCATATCACCGACTGCATGCCCGAGGCTGTCATTAATCTCTTTAAAACGATCCAGATCGACAAACAGTACCGCCATCTGCATGTCAGTGCGCTTTGCTTTACTGATAGCCTGCTTGAGACGCATCAGAAATAGCGCCCGGTTTGGTAGATTAGTGAGTGAATCATGGTGCGCTATATGCTGTAGATCATCCTTCTGCTGCTTCACCTCATCCAGTAGTTCCAGGTGTTCAGTAATATCTCTGGCGACTTCGATAACACCACGTAGTGTGCCGTCACTGTTCATAAGAGGTGATGCAATGACTTCAACTCTCACCAGCCTGGAATTTTCAACAGAAACAGGCCGGGTCAGGATCGCACTGGCAGGTTTGCCACTTTCCAAAACCTTGTGTACCGGACACTCCTGTATCTCATCACTCGTAGTTGGATGGGAGACATAGGGCAAATCAAAATAGTAACTGGGAAATTCACCCTCGACAGCAAAGCCTTTTAACAACTCCTTAACACTTCTATTCATTAACTGGATCTGAAAATCAGTGTCGATCACCATCACTGAATCGCTTATATTGTCTATAACTGTCTGTAAAAACTCTCTTTCACTATAGACCTGCTGCTCCATATTCAGGCGATCAGTAACATCATGAGTCAGTCCGAGATGCTCGATGACCCGACCATCTGCATCCATAATTGGAACAGCATGAGTTTCGAGCCAAACCTGCTTGCCCTTCAATGCTGTGAGACTGAATGTCAAAGAACTGCTCTGACCACTAAATACAGAAATATTCAGCTGCTTGAACGCTTTCTTATAAGGCTCATCAATCAACTCA
This sequence comes from Candidatus Thiodiazotropha sp. AKIB8, assembly GCF_058244675.1. Taxonomy (NCBI): domain Bacteria; kingdom Pseudomonadati; phylum Pseudomonadota; class Gammaproteobacteria; order Chromatiales; family Sedimenticolaceae; genus Candidatus Thiodiazotropha; species Candidatus Thiodiazotropha sp. AKIB8. The sequence goes on from NZ_JBSYOO010000047.1 coordinate 34,357, forward strand.
TAAATGAGGCTGCCAGAAAGCTGGTCAATCGAGTCAGCCTGGAGCATCTCCAGTCCCTTTGGATTTATACTGAGCAGATTACCATCAGCTCCGATGGTACTTACGCAGGCTGGTTGAGAATTCACCAGACGACGTAAATTTTGTTCCCCAGTACGTAATTCCGCCTCGAGATGTTTTCGCTCAGTGATATCTTCAACAAAAGCGATTGAACCTATAATACTGTTATCGTAGTGTCTCAGCGTGACCGCACTAAAATGTGTTGCAATGTTATGCCCATCTTTATGACGAACCGCTATATCATAACTACGCCACTCAGCCTCTTTTCTCTTACTGATCTGATCGATTAAAATCTGCCTGTTATCGTTATCGACAAAATCCATCGGCGTCTTGCCCAGCATCTCCTCTTTGTCATAACCCAGCAAATCTTGTAAGCGCGCATTGACATCCACAGTCTTACGTTCATGATCAATAAACCACATACCTTCGGGAGCAGCATCAAAGATTGTTCTGTAACGTCGCTCCTTTTCTGCAAGCTCAGCAGCACGCCTTCGCACCAAGCGTCGCAGACGAATATTCACCATGAGAAGAAGCAGCCCTAATATCACCAGGCAACCGATCAGCATTGTGATGTAGTGCTTTATCGACCAGCTCAACCAGTCAGGCACGGAAACTGTAGAGCTGTAGATCAAGCCTTCAATTGTGCTATTTGGACCTAATACTCCCAACTCAATAAAGATCGAATGGATATGATTCCACCGCTGTGGATTCATATAGCCTATCTCAACCAATAGGGGCTGTATCAACTGTTTTGATGCTTCCGCTTCATAGATCAGGTGCTCACGTGTCATACCCTGACTATTATATTTTTCAAAGATAAGATCGACCATCTCATCTCGGTGTGTCAATGCGTAGGCCCATCCTTTCAAGGTTGCCTTGCGGAACTCTTCGACCTGTCGAGGATTTTCTGATATTTGCTGTTCATTGGTGATCAGCACATCACCGTAGAAATCGATACCATAATCTTTTGGCTTGATATATCGGGGAACAACACCTGCCTTATTCAACAGATAACCCTGGTCGGTTTCATAAGCATTGAAGGCATCTGTTTTACCGATGATCAGTGACGCCGCATCAAAACTGCTAGGCAGTCTTATATAATCTTCCTTGGTCAGCCCGCCTCGCTTCAACATGGCATGTAGTGCAGCATCCTGAGTACCACTTCCCAGCATCACTCGTCTGCCAGCCAAGTCTGCTACTTTGTAAATACCTGAATCGGCTCTTACCAATAAGGCGTAGGGACTGTGTTGGTAGATCGCAGCCAACGCTACCACCGGATATCCTTTTGCACGATGGATCAAGGCATTAGCACCACTTACTGCATATTGCGCTTCCCCTTCAAGCAGTTCTTTGATCGGCGACCTCCCTTGATGCTCTCGTATCTCCACATCAAGCCCGATCTCTTCATAGAAACCCTTTTCCCTGGCCGCGTAATAGCCGGCAAATTGAAATTGATGCTTCCATTTCAGTTGCAGAACCACCTTTTCGCTGGCCAGATTGCTATTTATCCTGGTTTCACTACTGAGAGCTGGGGCGCAATATACCAATAGAACAAGCACCAGGCCTGTAATCAGCATATCTCCCAAAGGGGTTAAATGTCGCAAGAGTGTGCGCATGGAATCAATTATCGGCTGTTATTGAGTAGCCTTTAACCTGGGAATCTATTATCGACGGAACAGCCAATCTCTTGGTGCTGAACAGAGTAACGAGCAATCGACTGTGGAGTCTGAAGAAAATCGACTTTTCTGATCAAATTCAGACATAAAGGTTGCCTGCTCAAACAGCTTAAAAAATCTCCAAACGAAGCGTGCGCGCGATTTTCTCCTCTATTCCGCTTGGCACTCCGGCCTCATCAGCATAGACCTTCCAGCGGCTAACCACATCCCTTACCAGGGTCAATATCTCATCTGCAACTCCGCGCTTCATAGAGACAGACTGAGCACAAGACTTAAAATCATCTCGTGAAAATCTATCCCGCTTTCCATTCAGACTCATCTGATGAACTCCGGTCCAGAGACCATCCGGGTTATAACTGTAGGTCAGATCATAGGCCGGCGAGAGCGACCACTCTCCTTTTTTGTTCATCAGAAAGGCGATATTTTTCACATGGTCGTCCTGGTTTCTGGCAACCACATTGAACACCATTCTCATGAACTGCTGCTCGATGGATGCCATCGGCAGGTCCAGCTGCCGCATCACCTGCAACGACTGCTCATAGCTGTAGGCCCCAGCCATATTGAAGTCGTAATGGGCTAACGCACCAAGAGACTGCATATGCATTTTTTCACCACTATCCAAGCGATCAAATCGTTTGGTCATAAAGTGTCGGCGTCCATTTTCTTCCAACAACCGGGATTCGCTGATTTCGATACCGCAATCTCTGGCCATCTGATAGTAGGCATATTCGACAGCACCGTAACCTTGGGGGTCCGCCAGCTCTTTGTCCCGATTGCCACTTACCCCATCGAACTTAAGCAGCCAATATTCAAAACCCTGTGGCGCTTTGACCTGCCCTGATCGGACTTCACTGGTTTGAGGGTTCCAGGCAATGATCGCCTTTGCCCTGGCACCACCAGCTGAAGTACCCACCTGCAGAATATCGTGTAACACCTGTGACTTATCCGAGGCATTGAAGTTGACCTGCAAGTCACCTCGACTCACAAGCACCTTTGAGGCTAAATCAACCAGCTTATCGATCTCGATACGACTCGATTGTTTATCTGCCACTCCAATGACAGGCACAAATTCCAACGCCCCCATACCCCGACTTCCGGTATAGCAGAGCCGCTCCACTGCATTAAAATCGTCGCCAGAGCGCCCCTGCAACGTCAACCAGGCATCGATCAAAGCATTACCAAATCGATCTGGCAGCACGTCTGCCAGCAGACCAGGCAACCCATGAAAAGTCTGACGGGATAGTTGAGGAAAGCGATAGATACGGTTAGAGAGGGGCATATGCAATGGAGATATCTCAATACCACTCTGAGCGAAGGCGGAGTCATATTCAAAATTTGCTATCACTTCACCATCACCGATAGAGACAGCGCCTATGGTTCTCCCCCACATCCTCACTTCCGCTACAATCCCCATCTACTCTCCCCAGCTCCATGGCTCCTCAACAGTTTTCTTGGTTTTGCCTGAACTGGCCCTCTTTCTGGTCTTGCCTTTTCGCCGCAACAGATCCATCGGTCGTTCTGCAGGCTCAGGAATCATTAGATCCAACCCTTGCAGCAAGCCAAGTACACGCATTACCCTGACCATATTCGACATCTGTGCCGAAGCCCCCGCCTCGATACGCTCCACAGTGCGCTTCGCCACACCGGCCTGTTCAGCCAAGTCTGACTGAGTCAGACCCTGCTCAAGTCGTAGCTGGGCAAACCTGAGTCCAATCTCGCTCAGTAACGCCTGATCACTTAGTAAGTCTGTAATTTTCATAATCGTCATAATTTACGAGTTACTATCCATATAGAGAATAATATCGTCATTTATTACGACTACAAGAAATTTAATATCAAATACGTCAAATTTGGCGAGATATTTTGATTATCAGCTATAATTCGTCTGTTTTGACGATTAGTTAACGTAATTTGTGCTGCTTTTTGAATTGATTGAACAACCCATAACGCCAGGGACGCATCGCCATTACGACCGTTGTACCCTCCCGATCCTGCAAGGGTAGAGAAGCATCACTACTGGAGAGCTCGTCAAACTCCTTGGCCAGACGCGCCATCCTACGCTGAAAAACATCAAATGAGCTTGATGCCAACATACCGTTGACCACAATCAGCTCTTCTCTTGATTGGTTAAATCGGGAACCAAAAAAATCTGATTGGAGCCTCTCAAGAAAAAACTGCTGAATAGGTCCATTTTCCAGCCATTTGAAACGAGGTGAGACCAGTAGCTTCAGACGATTATTGGGCAGCAGCTCGATCATCTTCAGTCTGTCCAGACGAGTCAGCTGTCGGATGCAGTCCACCTCAGACAACTCGAAGTAGTCGACAATCTCATCCAGCGTCCAGCGATTCAACACACATACCGCGACAAGCAGCAGTTCCAGGTCGGCAACAATCTCACGCTCCTGCTCCAGGGTAAGCGCTGAGATCTGCGCTGAAGCCTCCTCATTGAGCATCCTCGTCAAGTCCGTAATCTCCATCTCCATCAACTGACAGATCTGATCCAGGCGCTGAAGTGTAATGCGTTTCTGAGAGAAGAGACGTTTCACACTCGCCTCGGATAGATTCAGATGGCGAGCAGTATCCGCATAAGTCAGACCATGAGCCTTAAGGCTCTTTTTCAGGGCTTCTATAAGTTGAGATGTTTGTGCCATGGAATAGAATTTTAGGTCATGGTATTAAATTTTGATACCATTAGGTTAGTGTAATACAACTTCTACTTTTTTCGTAGTACGTAAGGATACGCTGATCTAAGCTAGCCGCATCTAGAATCAACTCAGGCCAGATATCATGGACAAGATTTTCAAAACCACCGGATTCATCCCTTTCCTCACCATTATCTTCTTGAACGCCTTTGTCGATCTGGGGCACAAAATCGTGATCCAAAATGCGATATTCAAGATCTATGAGGGCCAGACTCAGATTATCCTCACCGCAATAGTCAATGGATTGATCCTGCTGCCTTTTATACTGCTGTTCACACCCGCTGGTTTTCTTGCTGATAAATTCAGGAAACCCAAAGTGATGCAGGTCAGTGCCGCCCTGGCAGTAGGACTGACCCTGCTGATCACCCTCTCCTACTATCTGGGCTGGTTTGAAATCTCCTTTGGCCTGACCTTTCTATTGGCCATGCAGAGTGCTTTCTACTCCCCTGCCAAATATGGATACATCAAGGAACTGACCGGTACCGAGCGTCTCGCCCACGGCAATGCGATCGTACAGGCGACCACTATTGTGGCCATTCTCTCCGGCATCTTTATCTTTTCCCTACTGTTTGAAACACGCCTTAGTGGCGTTGCCTACCAGGATGAAGCAACCCTGCTACAGGCCATAGCACCAATCGGGTGGATACTGATTATCAGTGCCGTACTGGAATTCTGGTTCACACTGCGTCTTAAACCCACCCAAGCGGTAGCAGCAGATAAACAATTTGACTGGGACGACTACGCCAAAGGACGCTATTTACGCAGTAATTTCAGCAAGCTGCTTTCACAGCGCGCAATCTGGCTCTCAATCGTCGGGCTATCGGTCTTCTGGGGAATCTCCCAGGTGGTATTGGCTGCTTTTCCGGCCTTCGCAAAAGAGACCATGGGCATGGAGAATACTCTGGTGATCCAGGGTCTGATGGCCTGCTCCGGCATCGGTATCATAATTGGCTCTCTGATTGCCGGACGCAGCTCCCGCCACCATATAGAAACCGGCCTGGTGCCCCTTGGTGCACTCGGCATTGTGGTCTCGCTGCTGCTGTTACCCCAGCTGCAATCCCCCTCATTGCTGGCTTTGGATTTTCTCTTGCTTGGAGCAGCAGGCGGTATGTTCATTGTACCGCTCAACGCCCTGATTCAGTTTCATGCGGAGGAGAGTGAGCTGGGTACCATTCTTGCCGGGAACAATCTGGTGCAGAACCTGGTAATGCTCGGCTTCCTTGGACTGACCGTACTCTTTGCAATCCAAGGCATAAATAGCCAGGGACTGTTCCACCTACTCACTCTGACAGCTCTGTCAGGTGCACTCTACACAATCTATCACCTACCCCAATCCCTGGTTCGGTTTATCATTGCCAAGGCCTTCGCCACCACTCATCGGATCGAGATATTGGGCTTCAAAAATCTACCCGCCCAGGGTGGCGTACTGATGCTCGGCAACCATATCAGTTATCTTGACTGGGCAATGATTCAAATAGCCAGCCCCAGACCAGTACGCTTTGTGATGCAGCGGGAGATCTATCAACGCTGGTATCTGAAGTGGTTCCTTGATCTGTTCGGGGTCATTCCGATCGCATCAGGACACAGCAAAGAGGCCCTGGCCAGTATTAATAAATTGCTTCAGGACGGCGAAGTGGTCTGTCTTTTTCCTGAAGGCTCCATCAGTCGCAACGGGCAACTTGGTGAATTCAAAAAAGGCTATGAAAAATGTGTCGAAGGTGTCGATGGAGTGATCCTTCCATTCTATCTGCGAGGCCTCTGGGGCAGCCGATTCTCACGCTCAAGCGAAAAACTCCAACAGAATCGTAACAACCGCTTGAGATCCGATATCATTGTAGCCTTCGGCAACCCCCTGCCTTTGCAGACACCTGCCCATCAGCTAAAGCAGAAGGTTCTGGAACTCTCCATTGATGCCTGGGAACAACATACTCAGCAGCTGGACTCCATTCCTCAGGCATGGATGCGCAGTGCAAAGCGGCTTGGCAGCCAGCTCAGTCTGGCCGACGCCCAGGGTTCAGGGAACCTCTCAGGCTACAAAACCCTCACCAGTGTGATTGCTTTTTCACGTTTGATTCGCAGACACAGCCCTGAGCAAAATATCGGTCTGTTACTGCCAACCAGCAGTGCAGGCACGATCGCCAATATGGCGGCGCTACTGGCTGGGAAAACCCTGGTCAATCTGAACTACACGGCAAACCTGAAAGCCCTCAATTCAGCCACCGAAAAGGCAGAATTGAAAACCATCTACACCTCACGCCGTTTCATCAAAAAACTTAAACAGAAGGGTATTGATCTTACAGAGGTTCTAGAAAAAGTAAGTGTTTACTATCTTGAAGACCTCAAAGATAAGATCAGCAGCTTCGAAAAGCTGTCACTGCTGACCCTGTCTGTGCTGCTGCCGGCCCCGATCCTGTTTAGCCTCTTTGGATCACGGATCGATCTTGAGCAACCAGCGGCCATTCTCTTCTCCAGTGGCAGTGAAGGAGAGCCTAAAGGGGTGATGCTGAGTCATCGAAACATCATGGCCAATATCAGACAGGTCTCTGATGTGCTCGATAGTCGTCATGAGGATGTGGTAATGGCTTCCCTGCCACTGTTCCATGCCTTTGGTTTGACTGTGACAGGTCTAATGCCCATGGTCGAAGGTATGCCAGCAATCTGTCATCCAGACCCAACGGATGCCCTGACCATCGCCAAAGCGATAGCCCGCTATAAGGCGACTATCTTTTGTGGCACCTCAACCTTCCTCAGGCTCTTTATACGCAATCGACGCATCCATCCGCTGATGCTTGAATCGCTGCGGATCGTCGTGGCAGGCGCGGAAAAGCTCAACCCCGATGTCAGAGAGAGCTTCAAGCTAAAATTCAATAAAGAGATCTATGAAGGCTATGGCGCCACAGAAACCACCCCGGTGGCCAGCGTTAACATTCCCGATCGCATCGCCCCCGGAACCTGGCAGATACAGCAGGGCTCCAAGTCGGGTACGGTGGGGCTGCCTCTGCCTGGAGGGAGTTTCCGTATCGTCGACCCGGCATCACTGCAACCACTCCCTACAGGTGAAGATGGTCTGATTCTGTTTGGAGGCGCGCAAGTTATGCTGGGCTATTTGAATGATCCCGATAAAAGCTCCGAGGTAATCCTCGAGCGAGACAACAAACGTTGGTATAAAACCGGAGATAAAGGCCATCTGGACAAAGACGGATTCCTAACCATAGTCGACCGTTACTCCCGTTTTGCAAAAATTGGTGGAGAGATGATCAGTCTGGGGGCGATTGAGGGATCAATCAGCGCCCTGCTCCCGGAAGATACCGAGATACTGGCCACGGCCCTGCCCGATGAGAAGAAAGGAGAAAAGGTGGTACTGCTATTTAGCGGCAACATCGTATTGGATGAGCTGAAAAAACTGATCAACAGTTCATCACTCAATCCCTTGATGAAACCGGCTGCACTACTATTTGTAGAAACAATACCCAAACTGGGAAGCGGCAAGAGTGACTTTACTCAGGCCAAATCGATCGCACTGGAGGCCATGGGCTGATGAAAACTATAGACATCCACACCCATCTGCTCAATCCAAGTGTCAGTTTCGACCGACTCTACGACAAGATCGCCTTGCGCTTTTTTGCCAAGGGGCTCGGAGTGAATCCAACGCAGTTAAGAGCCAGACCCTATGAGACTTATGTGGAAGCCATGGCATCCTCGATCCGCGAATCGAAGATGGTGGATAGAGCCTGCCTGTTTGGTGTTGATGCCTGCTTTGATCAGCGAGGCAGAGAGATCGAACGCAATAAAACTGTTTGCGCCATGAACCAGGACGTACTGGATGTGGTGCATAAACACCCAAATGAGTTTATTCCCTTCTTCTCCATCAACCCAAGACGAGCCAATGCCCTTGAACTGATCGATGAACAAGTGGAACGAGGTTGCAAGGGTGCCAAGTTCTTACAAAACTATTGGGGAGTTGACCTGAATGATGAAGATTTTATCCCCTACTATGAAAAGCTGAAACAACATCAGCTACCACTCATCATCCACATCGGAAGTGAATACAGCATCACCTCTCATGCAAGCTATGAACGAATCAACATGCTGGATCTGCCTCTGGCAACTGGCGTCACGGTAATCGCAGCGCATATGGGCCTGGGGCGAATAAACCACAAACTTCAACCATGGAGAAACATCTCGAAGGATCCACGCCATTTCGACAGCGACTACTTCCAACTGCTGGAGATGTTGAAAACTCACCCTAACCTCTATGCTGATATCTCAGCAATTCTGGCGCCACTTCGAGCCCGTGCACTACGCCACCTATCCGGGCAAACAGAGATTCATCACAAAATTCTGTTTGGCAGCGATTATCCCGTCCCCTTCACAATCCGCTACAACACCTACGACTTAAATCATGCGCAACGAATAGAGATCAATCGAATAGATAATCCTTTCGATCGCTACACAACAGCCATGCTGGCCTACTTTTCAGAAGATAGCCAAATCTATAAGAACCACGAAAAACTGCTGATGTTGTAAAATGCCAGAATGATTTGAGACGCCATCTGGATTAATTGACTTATGAATGAAAAAAACGACGAGAACGGCAGACCCGACAATCTCTCACCCTATCCAGTCAGCAGACTTGCACCAGCCTTCAATCTTGTCGACCTGGCGCAAGAGATAAGCCAGGCCGACGAGATGCTTGCAATTCAGGCAAGTGCTCAACTGAGGGTCATTGCTGACCAGGTAAAGTTATTGCAACAACAATCCACTAACTCTTTTCACTAAACAACAGCTTTATCAATGCTCTTGGCTCACTTCCATTGACTACAGCTATCTCTCTTATAGTGCTTTCAGATCCATCCACTCTAAAGCCTGCCGCTTGAAATCTTGTAACAACACTCTCAGTAGTCTCATCCAAAAGTGGTGCAACTTCCGATAGCGGTGAAGCCTCAAGACTATTCACAATTCTCATCATTGGACTACCGCCTTGCTGGGTTGAAGAGACAACAATAAATGCACTGCTGACAATCGCTACAGCACCTACCAATGAGAGACCCATTCGTTTAGTAAAATAGTTCCTAAAGGCGCTCCAATGATTAAGTACATGTAACACAATACCTACAGCAAACAGTAAACCGATCCACTCATGAGCCAGCTCTACCGGATTATGTATGCCAAAAAACATCAGCACGCCAGAGACGGCTACAAACAGGCCTGCCCCGATAATTACAGGTGTCGACCATTTTCGGGTATTTATATTCTTCATTGATAACTCACTCTGTTATTACTACGACCCGCAAAGCGGGTCGTATACCACTTAACGTTTGCCACCACGACGTGGAAGACCATTGTCACGATCGACTTCCACTTGGCGAACCAGTGAATCATCTACGGTTACGATATCCACCAGGTAAGTATCCTCATCCTGCGTTGTGACCTGACCGACTTTCAAACGATCATTGCCTCGCATGATCAATCTTGCGGCTACCAGGGTTTTTGCTTCGTCCGCTGTCAAATCCAGGTCACGATCCATTGCAGGGCCGAAATTGCCTTTTCCCTGCATCATTCCTGGAGCACCACTCATAGCCCCACGATCACAATTGCCTTTTCTACCGCCCCAGCCAGCATCGGCCGAGGAGGCTAGTGCAAACATTCCAGAAGTAGCGACTACTGCAGAAATAATGGTAACTTTTAAACCTTTGTTCATTTCAAACTCCTCATCGTTGAAGTTACTTTGTCTTGTTGACGACTTCTATTTAAGACGAAGAGTGTGTCGCTTCATTGGCAGAAAACCTCTGTTTTGTAACAAGCAGTGGCATATCTGGCTGTTGACACAAACTGTCACAAATCTTCTTTCCGCTAGGGATATCTTCCCTTAAACTGAGCCTATGAAGAGTCAACCACACATCTTAGTTGTCGATGATCACCAGGAGATCCGCACCTTGGTGCAGCGCTTTCTCACCGATCACGGCCTCAGGGTTACTACAGCATCCAATGGAACTGAGATGAAGAAACGTCTCAAGGATGCCGCCATTGATCTTATCGTCCTGGATCTGATGATGCCGGGTGAGGATGGCCTGACCCTGTGTCGTAACTTACGCGCTGAGTCGAACACGCCTGTCATCATGCTGACTGCAATGGGCGAAGAGACCGACCGAATCATCGGCCTGGAGATGGGGGCTGATGACTACCTGGCAAAACCCTTTAATCCAAGAGAGCTTCTGGCACGTATCAAAGCGGTATTACGCCGAATGAGCTCTATACCTGAGCAGACTCATGAGGAGGCGCCGCAACGACTTACCTTTCTTGGGTGGACACTGCTGCCCGTAGCGCGTGAGCTGATCGATCCGGAGCAGACCCTGGTACCCTTGAGTACTGCAGAATTCACCTTACTCATGGCGCTTGTAACCCGTCCAGGACGGGTACTCTCCCGCGACCAACTGCTCGACCTGGCCAGAGGACGGGAAGCCCGTGCCTTTGACCGTGCCATCGACACCCTCGTAAGTCGCCTGCGTCGTAAGCTTCGAGACCAGCCCCGTAACCCACAGATCATTAAAACCGTACGTGGCGGCGGCTATCTGTTTGCCCCTAAAGTGGATTCAAGTCATGCGTCTCTGGCCTGATTCACTCGCAGGGCGCACTCTTGCGCTACTCATTGGCACTACACTACTGCTTATTTTAGGCAGTGCCGTACTGCTGCACGATGAACGCAGCAAGCGCTTCGATGAGCATAACCGGTTCCGCCACCTAGAAAGGGTTGCCACTGTGGCACGCCTTCTGAGTGATGCCAATGAGAATGAACGGACACGCATCATCGAGCGGATTGCAGAGAAGCATGAGGATATAAGTCTCACCAATCAGCCGCGGATAGATCGCCAGCCCAGCGATCCGATTGAAAAGAAGATTGCTCATCACCTGAGAAGAGCACTAAATCTGAAGACTAAATCCGCAATACGAGTACGTATTGATTTCGATCAGCAGGCGAAAACAGCCAAGACAGAAGAGAACACCCCTCACCCAAAACGAAGACCGCTAAAATCAATCGACATATCAATCCGACTGAAGGATCAAACCTGGCTGAATTTCAGCACCAATCATTTCAAAAACGTACCCCCCTGGGAGAGTAAAACCCTACAGTTACTTTTTCTCTATCTGGTTCTGCTCATCACTATCGGCCTGCTGATCGCACGACGGATGGCAAACCCGATGGCCCAACTGGCTGGAGCAGCAGAACGATTAGGATTGGGACAACCTCAACCCCCAATCCCTGAAAAGGGACCAAAGGAGGTACGCAAAACCATTCATGCCTTCAATCTTATGCAGGAGCGCCTGGAGCGACAGATCAGCGACCGTTCACGACTGCTGGCTGCTGTATCCCACGATTTAAAAACCCCTATTACCACCCTCAGGCTGCGAGCAGAATATATCGAAGATCCTGAGATGCAGGAGAAGACCCTGGCCACACTTACAGAGATGGAAGCCATTCTCTCCGATACACTCAGCTACGCTCGTGATGAAGCAGCTGATGAACAGGCCCGCAGCACAGATCTGGCCGCTCTAATACAGAGCCTTGTCGACGACCATGCCGATTTAGGTGGCGAGACGAGCTACCAGGGACCAGAACGGCTCAACTTTATCTGCCGCCCCGTTGCCTTGAGGCGAGCCTTTAACAACCTGATCGATAACGCTCTTAAATATGGGGGTAGTGCAGTTGCAACATTAACCTCCTCCTCGGAGCGGGTCATCATCGACATTGAAGACAATGGCCCAGGTATAGCGGATCAACACCTGAAGGCTGTTCTGGCTCCGTTTTTCCGGCTTGAAGCCTCCCGTAACCGGGATACAGGAGGCACTGGATTAGGTCTTGCGGTCGCCAACACTATTGTGCTCGGCCATGGCGGCGAGCTGTCACTCAGTAACCGCCCTGAGGGGGGACTTAGAGTCAGGGTGATATTGAATAAACTGCAAGCCAGATAAAACCCTAATTCGCAATTATTTCTAAATTTTTTAATCAGTTAGTATGCACCTCACCCTTCAAAATCGATATTAGCATTTCATATACCCTGAGATACATATGTTTTTAAATTCATAATCGAATCCCCATATCAACTACAGGAGCTATTTCTCAAACTACTTTTCAACATGATAACCCGCTATACTTGTCTGACTAAGGACGCATACTGAGACTGGGAAAGCTAACTATGAAGGCATTGCAATCAGACAACTTTCGCAAGCTGAGAAAGACAAATCCAGACGCATTCCATGATTGGATTGCCGGGAAGTCAGATACTGTCAAAAAAGGCGAAAAGAGAATCCGCATAGTACCCGTACGCAACAACAAAAAGGCAGACTGATCACCTTCCCAGACTGATAGCGTGAACCTTGCATTTCCCGCTCTGCTTACTTTCCTCCTGATTCTCCCAGGGTTTATATTTCGCGGCGCTTTTACAAGGTCCGAAAGAACTCAGTTAGACAACAGACCCTTCACTTCCGAAACCGTTAAAAGTCTGATCTTAGCGATCCTCTTGCATTCCATCTGGCTTCAGCTAGCAAAAATATTCTCACCGATATCGATTGACTACCAGATATTTCTGACCCTCTTTACTGCTGCCCGTGGCGATTTGCTTGAACTTACCATCAACAGATCTGCAGTCCATACGCCTGCCTTTATCACCTATCTGATGACAATCTATATCGGTGCTTATCTGCTTGGCACATCAGCACAGAAAATAGTGATTAAATACAAGCTGGACAGGCATCCTCTTCTAAGTGAGTTCTTTCGTTTCGACACACCCTGGTTCTATCTTTTCAAAGGGTTTAACGATGAGGGTGATGAAGCCGATTTTGTAAAGTTAGCTGTTACCATACACCAGGTAGAGGCTACCTATCTCTACTACGGCATCCTGGAAGATTTTTTTCTAACCGACTCAGGCAACCTTGAGCGTATTGTTCTCTCCTCTGTTGTCAGAAGAAAGCTGACTGCAGACGATGCCATTCTGCCTGAGGATGATAAAAGCACGCCTGCGGAAACAAATCGCTTCTACGAGATTTCCGGCGATAGGTTCGTTCTTAAATACAAAGATATAACCAGCCTGAATATTGAGTATTACAAAATAATTGAAAATACAGCCAGTTGAGATTTTTCCTGACAGCCATCTTCAGAGCTGACCTTATCTGTCACTGGACATGAATAAAATCGTTTAATAGAACTATCCAACACTCAACTCATAAACCGCTATTCCTTAAAATGGGCAGAATCCTATACTCGGTATACTGTGTATCTCAAATGAGTCAATAAATCCTATATTGAAGAGAGCCTTGACATGACAATCGCAATCATACTACTCACTATCATCATTACCATCCCTCTACTCTACTTATTAACCCGGCGACTAAGTATGTTGTCTTCAGCCGCCCCTTCAAATCTGTGAGCAGGGTTTGGTGGGAATTTGAACCAAAGGGAGAGAATACCACCCTGGTACACTGGAACATGGCTGGCAAAATGCCTTTCCTATTCCGCTTTATGGCGAAGAAAATACCAACCTACATCAGCAAAGACTACGACACAGGCCTCTACCTTTTGCGTGGTGAGTTGGAAGCAGATGCCGAGGTTCCACGAATCTCATTCGATGGGCCGGAAGAGCTGCCTGATATGAGCGTAGTGCGCTGGAATATTTTTACTCCCCTCTCCCCTCGCGGGAGAGGGGCTGGGGGAGAGGGGGAGTTTAAACAGCACAATCATCCAGGTCATCACTCAGTATGGCAAGGATTGATCGGATCGTGCCGCATACGCTTCAGTTTCATTAAGCGCTTGACGCACCCCTCTCCCATCAAGGGCGAGGGGCTTGAATGCCTGCTTTTGAGTGATTGAGAGTTAATGGAATAGCAGTGAGTTTAGATAAGAATAATCCAATCAGAGTAAACCCACAATACCCGATTTCTACTACAGATTTAAAATCCTGGGTCAGTCTACCAGGTAGTGGTCAGTATCTATCCCACATAACATTACATTTTTCCTTTTTAGCTGCTTTAAGTAATTCGATTACCGGCAAGGCACGTTGCGAAAGTGTAACAGCAGTTTCATCATCATCTTCTTTTGTCGTTAAATGCTGACCTTCACGCTCGATTGCTGCCTGCAGCTGCTCAAGCGCAGCTTGTACATCTTCAGCAAGGAGAGCACTGGGTACTGTGCCACTATGCCCCATCATTTTTAGCAGCGAGACTGCCACGTCACCGAACAGGGTAATGTCTGCATAGGCTGGCGTCGAAAAAGTTACTAGCATAGCTGCGTTCTCCTAAATGGTCAGCTGGACTTCACTCCTCACCAACTCCCACAATTATAACATTAAGGGCATTTCTATTAATTGCTTATTGCCTCTGCGTGATCTGGAGCGCGTAGCTGCAAGGCATGAGCTGAAGCATAATGGTTGCTCCATTCTCAAGAGTGGACAAATCGTGACCCTCATTGTTTATATTTGTTATAACTTATTAATAATCAGCTAGATACTATAACATAACCTAAGGTTACTATTATTTATAAACGTAGTATGTCCAGGACATTTTTTCAGCCTTAAGCTACACTTAACATATAGGTTAGAAATCCGAATACCGGCTTGCTCCCAGAGTTCCTCCTCCGTCAGATGACGGCAATCGCTTCTAATTATTAGTTTCTTTGGCACTGCATCAAAGGAATAGAGCCCACATCGTCTCGCTCAAACCAAATACAAATATGAGCAGATTATCTACGATAGGTAAAAAAAGATTCATGAACAAGCCAGGTAATCGATATTTAACTACTCCCGTATTCCTTATGGTCACTTTCTCACTACTGGTATTAGTGACAGGGCAAATCTTTTCAAAGGACCTAGAGATCGAAATACCAGCAAATGCTAAAGCAAATAAATATAGAAGTGGCTGGCAGTGTGATTACGGCTTTCAAAAGAAAAATCAGCAATGCATTCGCATCAAGGTACCAGCCAATGCATACTCGACCAATAACTCTTATGGTAACCCTTGGAAGTGCAACCGAGGTTACCGTGAAAAGGGCAATAGCTGTATCATTATTCAAATACCCGCGAATGCCTATCTAAACTCCTCTGGGGTTGGTAGGTGGAGTTGCGCTCGTGGTTACAGAAAAGTAACCAACTCCTGTGTTGCCATCAATGTACCTGCAAATGGATATTTAACCGAATCATCAAGCGGAACCGGCTGGACTTGCAATCGCGGATATCGATCAACCCACTCAACTTGTGTTGCTATCAAAGTGCCTGAGAATGGTTTTTTAACAAATGCTTCACATGGAAGCGGCTGGAGCTGTGATCGAGGTTACCGTGCGACAGAGGATGCCTGTATAGCTATTGATGTTCCTCCAAATGGGTATTTAGTAGAGTCTTCATACGGATCTGGCTGGAAGTGTGAACGTGGATTTATAGCAACTAGTAACAGCTGTCTCGCGATTAATCTTCCAGAGAATGCCCACCTGGATTATTCCGGTTCCGATTGGAAATGTAACGATCCGTATCGTAAACAGCAGGATAGATGTGTACTACGTTGAAGGACTCAACAAACGAAAGTGGACATTTGAGGATATTCAAGATTCCTGTCTCTTCCCAAACTCTATACACAACAGATTTAACTGACCTTCACCGCTGCAGATTCAACGACCCATACGGCTTTCAACTCTTTATGGATATCAAAGTTTGTCTGAATTTCAGCCAACCAGTATAAACGGGCACATATAATCAGAATCTAATAAAACTTTAAAATACTCATAACAAACTGATAACAGATCAAAAACATCAATAGCTCAGAATATACAGGGTTAAATACAACGAGACAGCAGAACCCATCTCTACCCATACACCACCACCCAGCCATGCAGTACACCAACATCAACGCAACCCACGGCCTGAAACTGCTATGGCTGTTAACGGTATTGATGGCCTTCTTTTACAACCTGCAAGGCACACCTCTATTTGATATCGATGAAGGTGCATTTGCTCAAGCCACCCGTGAAATGGCGCTCAGAGATGATTATCTTACCCTCCATCTGAATGGTGAGCCCCGCCACGACAAACCAATCTTGACCTACTGGCTTCAAGCCCTTTCTGTCAAAGTCTTTGGTGTCACCGAATTCGCTTTTCGCTTGCCTTCAGCAATTGCAGCAACCCTTTGGAATCTACTGATTGTCATCTTCACCTGGCGCTTGACAACTCCCAGCATAGCATTGAAGGCCGGCATACTCATGGCCGGCACACTGGGCACAGGCATTATTGGCAAAGCCGCGACAGCGGATGCCCTGCTCAATCTGTTTCTAGCTGGCACACTTTTCAGTCTCTATTTCAATTTTACCACCAGACAAACCCGCTATCTGCTCGCTGCAGCCTTTTTTACCGGACTTGGATTTCTAACCAAAGGGCCAATAGCCTTATTGATACCTGGCCTGGTCAGTCTGATCTATTCACTCTCCATTGGTAAATTTCAGGACTGGATCAGAATCATTTTCAGCCCATCAGCATGGTTGGTCTTTTTATCTGTCGGCCTACCCTGGTACCTTATTAACTACCTGAAAGAGGGCTCAGGATTTATTGAGGGGTTTATCGGCACGCATAACATTGGACGATTCACTCAGGCGATGGAGAGTCACTCAGGACCATGGTGGTACTACCTGCCAATGCTATTGTTGATGGCGTTTCCATTCAGCTATACCTTGCTGCGACCATTTCTGAATGTAAAAAATGTCATCACAAAACCACTTAATCGATTCCTGATTATCTGGTTTCTTCTGGTACTGGTTTTCTTTTCACTATCTGCCACCAAGTTACCACACTACATACTCTACGGCCTGACCCCGCTGTTTATTCTTGGCGCAATACATATCGATCGAGAAACAAACTTAAAACCTGTATTTTTACCATTATTGTTCTTTGTAGTATTGATGTTAGCCTTGCCACAGCTGATCTCTTATTCTATTACAGAGCTGGACAATCATTCTCTCAGTGAAACCCTCAGCCAACCAAGCAATTACCTACCAGCTAATTACTATTTAATTCTTGGTGTTGTGCTACTTAGTATAATCTGGTTATTCAATGATCATCGATGGCTGATCCAGGGACGACTGCTTAGCGCTGGCATAATCACTATTTTTATCGCCTCTGAGTTATTGATACCTATAGTCGGCAGAATTCAACAAACACCCATACGCGAAGCCGGAAACCTCGCACGTAATTACAAACAAACCACTGTAATGTGGCGAATAAACAACCCTAGCTTCAGTGTTTACAGTGGCCGCATCACACCCAAGCGTAAACCCAATGAGGGAGAAATTGTTCTAACGAAAAGCCGACACCTAAAAAGACTACCAAGCCATCAACTACTCTATGAGCACCAGGGAGTAGCCCTGGCTCTGCTTGATACAGAGGAACATATCGATGTTTCAGGACCAACCCATCCCCTTACGCCACTTGAGCCTTTGGTTGATTCCAGTATTACTGTTATGCAGCGCACTCTGGCTCCATCAGACGCAACTCAATACCTCACTGTTTCTCTGGATAAATCATCAGGTAGTACCAACCCTGAGTCCCGCCCTGTGGGAAACACTCACCATTCTAGGGGACGGTCTAGTGGCATTAACACTGCTTCTCCCATTTTACAAGCATCACCCCAAAGCCGTCATCGCGGCCATAATTTCAGGCCTGATCGCAGCAGTGTTGATACATCTTCTCAAAGCAGGTTTCCCTATCCCACGCCCGGCAGCAAGCTTGGACAGAGATACAATCACCATCATCGGACCGATTCTCAAACAAGGCAGTTTTCCATCAGGTCATACAGCAACCATTTTCGCTTTACTAGGCAGCGTTACACTCTGGATCAAAATCAAGTATCTGACAAATCTACTACCAATCCTGGCCGTCGTAGCCATTTTCGCAGCCTTCTCCCGTATAGCAGTGGGCGCCCACTGGCCGCTGGATATTTTGATCGGCGCAACCTTAGGTTGGATATCTGCATTTATCGGCAGTGCATTGACCCAGCGCATATCCACTACCCCGCAGGCAGTCAATTGGTTAGGTCGCTTCCTTACCCTGTGTACCCTATACCTGCTTTTATTTCACCAGACTGGTTATTTCAACGCACAACCAATACTTCATGGTATCGCTCTGCTGCTGCTAGGCATCACCTGTTTACAGCATCTAGAACATCCAACAATAAAAGCTCTTCCAGCAACAAGCTGAAACCATGACCATGTTGACATCCCTACAAACAGCGATCAAAAGCAGAAACAAGCCATCAAGCCTAATCATAATCCTTGGATTGGTGACAACAGTTGCCATATTGTTGTTTCTCGCATCTGAGTTCGATGCATCTAAAAGCCTTTCTAGCTGGCAAAACCTTAGAATTGATTCGCTTACCCTCTGCTTTCTGTTGATACTGCTAAGCCATATCGCTCGCGGTGGACGTATATACCACCACTTCCTGCCGCATACAGAGGGAAGATTTGATCTTTGCCTGAGAATTGCACTGCATCACAACTTTTATAACTACCTGGTGCCGATGCGAGTCGGTGAAGCGAGCTTTCCCATTCTGTTACGACAGAGTTTCTCCATCGATTTGACAGAAAGCACTGCAGCCTTAGTCAGCTTTAGACTACTAGACCTCTTAACTTTAGCGCTCATCGGGATACTCACCCTTGTACTTAGCATGCATCTAGCGGGCCATTTACAACTACTGTTGGTAGCTTTATTGACAGTAGCAGTGATAAGCCTACTGCTACCCAATCTATTTCATCAGCTCACAAAACACTGGCCAAACCTTAAAAATCCAATCAATAAATTCAAACAAGGTATACCCAGAAAACCCAGCGACATATTGAGACTGTCTTTATGGACCCTCATGGTCTGGGCGATAAAATTAACCGCATATACTTTGATTATCGGTTCATTTATCAATATCAGTTTTTCTCTTTCTCTGGCCTCAGCTGTGAGTGGCGAACTTGCAAGTGGCATTCCGCTCTATACGCCTGCAGCAATCGGAACCTTCGAAGGTGGTATTGCAGCTGTTCTACTACCCGCCGGAATCGATCAAACATCTGCAATTACAGCTGCAGTAAATCTCCATCTTTTTTTGTTAATTACCACTTCACTCAGTGCCGGATTCGGCCTCCTGATAGGAAATAGAAAAAATGTCGCCCGATGAAGTACTCCTGGTTTGGTTTCAAACCAAACTGTCTTTCCAATACAGTGACACAATCTTCCAATGGATCTCTAGTCGAAGTGGATTCTCAATGCCGATATTGCTGGCACTACTCTTTAGCGCATTTAAAAAGGAAAAATGGCATGGTGTAGGCTGGTGGTTTGCACTCATCATTGTTGTAGCAATTGGTGATCAGTTCGGTAATCTATTGAAAGCACTATTTTCCGAGCTTCGACCTTGCGCTGATCAGTTAGTGCTTCTACAGGCAGCCAGTGATTATACCTGCAGCAGCGTTGCCAAAGGCATGCCCTCGAATCACGCACTGACCTTCTACACTGCAAGTCTGTTTGTTATCTTAACACGCAGAAACTGGTGGGGCTGGCACACTATACTGCTGACAACAGCACTATTAACAATCCTTTCCAGAATTTATCTTGCAAAACACTATCCAAGCCAAGTTGTTGCCGGTATGTTTCTTGGCATCAACATCGGTGTAACCGCTGCATTGCTCTACCAGGCTAAATCCTGGTTCAGACCTTTGGTAGTTCGAATTATTAATTTTACAAACCTGGTTCCTTGCTATGACAATGCGCACTCCAATTTCATCAAAAGAGTGAAAAGAACAGAACTACGGGAGGCTTCGAATCATGCTTGACAGGAAAGCCACCAAACCCCATCTATCTGTAATAGTTCCTTTATATAACGAACAAGAGAATATCCTGCCACTCATCTCTGAGATTGATCGAGCTTTACGCAGTTGCCACTATGAGTGGGAAGTGATCCTGGTAGACGATGGAAGTTCAGACGAAACAAATAGCAATATAAAAGCAACTCTCTCAGATACCAGCGGTAATTATCAACTCGTAACACTGCAGCGAAATTTCGGTCAAACTGCAGCCATACAGGCTGGTTTTGACCATAGCAAGGGGCGTTATATTGCAACTATGGATGGTGATCTACAAAATGATCCTGCTGATATACCTGGCCTGGTTGATCTATTAATCAATGATGAACTGGATCTGGTTGTGGGATGGCGCCAGCAACGAAAGGATGATCTTCTGCTAAGAAGATTCCCCTCCAAAATCGCCAATATTCTTATCGGCAGGGTTACCGGCGTTCGCCTGCATGATTATGGTTGCAGCCTGAAGATCTATCGAGGCAGCCTGATCAGGAAGATGAGGCTATACGGTGATATGCATCGGTTCATCCCTGCCTGGATGTCGATGTACACCTCCCCATCAAGAATCCGCGAGGCAGTAGTCAACCATAGAGCCAGGATACATGGCCGCTCAAAATATGGAATTGGGCGCACTTTCAAAGTCATGATTGATCTGCTTTCCGTCTATTTTTTTATTCGTTTTCTCTCCAGACCCGGACATTTTTTCGGAAGAATTGGTCTACTGATGGGTGGTATAGGTAGCGCTATGCTAATCCATCTCGGAGTAGTAAAATTTGTCTTACAGGAAGATATCGGCTCCCGGCCCATGTTGATAATTGCCATCATGCTGGTGCTCATGGGCGTGCAAACCTTCACGACTGGTCTACTCAGCGAACTCTCCACCAGAACCTATTATGCTTCGAACAGAAACCGCTCATATCTCTTGCGTAGCGATATAATCGAGCAGGAAACCTCAGATGCAGATCAACTTCCAATCAATACTCAGGAAAAGAGTCAGCCTATCACCTAAAAGCACCCACCAAATAATAACGAAACAAATCGGGATACTCATCTCGAGAGCCGCTTCAAAGGGTTTGTTGGTATGAGTCACTGGCCCACCGCAGTATGCCGCAGATTGAAGTATCGATAAACGCCAAATCTCGAGGCTGCACGACTAATGCTTACGTAAATAATACTTACCAAGCTAAAACCGTCTGCATCAGCAAAAATTGAGGTACAACCCCGTCTTGCACTGTGCAAACACAGTCTAAAAATTACTATTCATCTCCGACTATCACGCCGTTTCTCGCATAAAAGCGGCATGACTTAAATATCAGTGATAGATCGAGCAACCATCTTGTTCATTGATGCGCGCGGGTTGTTAGATTTTGAATTTGGGGTGTTGGATTAGGTACCTTGTTTATCTTTTGGGTGCTGACGCGAATATCTTTCATTATCGGTACCACATAGTACTTTAGGTAATATGTGCAATGAAATTGTAATAGTCCCCAGGAGATGCCGTGATATTTTTATCTCATGACTAAGGAGAAACAAGATGACAGATAGAGACAACCAGTTTGAAGGCATGGATTGGCTCCGGGCGGAGCTGGAGGATGCCCTGGACGAGGACTATGAACTTGAGATGTCAGAGCCTGCCCTATCCATGGAGTTGCGCCGCATCTATAAAAAAATACATCCGCCGACCCTGGATCGGAGGGAGTACTTCAAGGCGCTGCTGACCCTGCAGGCGGAACTCATCAAGCTACAGGATTGGGTTGAACATAGCGGGGAGAAGATCGTTATTGTCTTCGAGGGGCGGGACGCTGCCGGCAAGGGGGGTGTGATCAAGCGTATCACGCAACGGTTGAATCCCCGGGTATGCCGCGTTGTGGCCTTGAGCAAGCCCACGGAAAAGGAGAAGTCCCAATGGTATTTCCAGCGTTACGCATCCCACCTGCCGTCAGCAGGCGAGATCACCCTGTTCGATCGCTCCTGGTATAACCGCTCAGGGGTCGAGCGGGTGATGGAATTCGCGACTCAAGAGCAGGTGGAACAGTTTTTCCAGGATGTCCCGGATTTCGAACGTTCCCTGGTCAGGTCGGGAATACGCCTGATCAAATACTGGTTCTCCATCACGGACGAGGAGCAGCAGTTGCGCTTTCTGATGCGTGTCCACGATCCCCTCAAACAGTGGAAACTGAGCCCCATGGATCTCCAGTCAAGGGTGCGCTGGGAGGATTACACCAAGGCCAAGGAAGAGACCCTTGCACGCACCAATATCCCCGAGGCGCCCTGGTTCATCGTGGAGGGCAACGATAAGAAACGTGCGCGATTGAACTGCATCCACCACCTGCTCGACCAGATCCCCTACAAGGATGTTCCCAACGACGCCATTACCTTGCCGGATCGTGTCTTCAATCCCAATTACGAGCGCCGGGTGTTGCCGTCAACACTCTACGTACCTAAGCGATATTGAACCTATTATGACTGAGATAAAATCGAGACCGCTGCATATCCAGCGCTATCTTATCAGCGGCGTAATCACCCTTATCCCGCTTTGGGTCACTTGGCTGGTCTTCAAATATGTATTCAATCAGCTTTCAAAGTTGGGGGCGCCCTGGGTCAAGATGCTTTCTCACAGTATCAGGAACGAGTATCCGTCCCTTGCTCAATGGCTACTTGAACCATGGTTTCAAAACACCCTGGCCGTTTTCCTAATGCTGGTAGGTCTCTATCTGGTCGGTTGGTTCGCGAGTCGAATGATCGGGCGGAGAATCCTCAACATCTTCGAATCGACCGTGCAGCGCCTGCCAGTGATTCAGAATGTCTATGGCTTGGTGAAGAAGCTCATTTCGGCTTTAGGGGATAAACCGGAAAATATACAACAAGTGGTGTTGATCGAATTCCCATCCCCCGAGATGAAGACGGTAGGATTCGTGACACGTACCATGGTGGATAACAATAGTGGTCAGGAGCTGGCGGCGGTGTATGTGCCAACCACGCCGAATCCCACCTCGGGCTATTTGGAGATAGTACCGATTGAGAAGCTTGTGTCGACGAATTGGAGTATCGATGAAGCGATGAGCTTCATCATCTCAGGGGGTGCGGTGGCGCCGGATACTGTGCCTTATACAAAAAATCAATCAGGCAAAGCATAGCGCTAATCTTCGTCTATTCATTGTCAGTTAGCTCCTTTTAATTATTGCGATTTTCCTATTACTGGCAAAAGTATAAGTAAAATAAGAGTTAAGTTAAGATTAAGGGGTCAAGTCTGTACTTATAGTATTTAATTGATTCCTAACACGCGTATCCACTATGACGAGACGCTTTAACCGAGTAATCGTCTGCGGAAAACAAATCGGGACACTCATCGTTTACATTTAACAAAATATATCAATAATCAACAAGATAACATGGAATAACCCCATGTTATTAAACGTTGAGTGTCCATGAACTCGTGTCTCACAGCCAATTAACCTAGTATTGTATCTCTAAGCATCCAGGAGGATTTCGTGTCCAGCCAAATAAAAAACCTTGTCGGCTTGTTGGTAGTGGCTGCCCTGGCGCTGCTTATATATTTTGCCTTGGAACAAACCCAGATACCGCAAGCCGTAACAATTCTGGTGGCTGTTTTCGCAGGTGTATTCGTTGCTCTGGTATTTCTTCCCGACGGTTTTCAGCAATGGCTGAATAAGACATTCAATCGGGTACCCGTGATTGTGCTTGGCTCTTGGCTGGGCATGGCATTGACAATGGGCAGCATGGGTATTTTTATGGCAAAAATGCAAAATGACATGAGTAGTATGAAAGGCAATATAGAGACAATGAATAGCTCCATGCTGGTCATGAAAGACTCTATTCAACCCATGAGAGGATACATGGAATTAATGTCATCAGATATGGGGAAAATGCGTTTTGATATGCATAACATGCGCGACGACATCGAAAATATCGATAATGTAATCCTGGGTATTGATCAGACCCTAGAACAGGATATCGGGCCTTCAGTGCA
Source organism: Candidatus Thiodiazotropha sp. AKIB8 (assembly GCF_058244675.1). Classification (NCBI taxonomy): domain Bacteria; kingdom Pseudomonadati; phylum Pseudomonadota; class Gammaproteobacteria; order Chromatiales; family Sedimenticolaceae; genus Candidatus Thiodiazotropha; species Candidatus Thiodiazotropha sp. AKIB8. Next base: position 58,645 of record NZ_JBSYOO010000047.1, read on the forward strand.
GGCGATGGCACCCGCGGTCAACAGCATGGGCTATAGCATGCATCGTGGTGTGCAGTCCTTCTCCAACCCTATGGATTACATGCGTAACGCTTTTTCTCCACGTCCCTAGTTGTGTAGCTCATACATTCCTGTACTTCGCCCTCATAGAATCGGACGTGCGGCGTTACTGCATCCAGCTCTTCCGAAGACATCTCGACATTTAGAGACACCTATCTATTGGCACACTGGTGATGATTGAACATTCACTATTCAATCAATGGGTCTATTTCCTTCTTTTTATTTTCTTCTCTGTTGGTTGCAGAGCAATTACAGCCTAAGGACTGAGCCCCTCGGTTTCTCCCAGGGCCTGAGTAACCACCCGGGTCTCGATCAGGTTGGCCAGTTTTTCCTGAGCCGCCTCACGTACTGCTTCCCGGTCGTGATAGAGCATGGCCACCACCCGGCCAAGTTTTCTGTCAGTTTGTTTGTGTGAATGTTTGTGCGGGACACCCCATGTTTGTGATAACTAGATCAGTGGTTAAGGACTAATCGGGACACTCATCGCTTATATTTAACAAAATATATTAATAATCAAAAAGGTAACATGGAATAATCCCATGTTATTAATGTTTTTAAACGTTGAGCGTCGCTGAATCCCTGTGGAGACTATTGCAGTTACCCCTTCAGCTGAGATTCACAGAAAATAGAGCGGCCAGGTGCGCCAGGGGCGGCACCCTACATTGATTTTGTTGGATGTTAGATGTCGGCCAATGACGTCACGCGAAAGGTCGAAGGGCTAATCGGGACACTCATCATTTACATTTAACAAAACATATTAATAATCAGAAAGGTAACATGGAATAATCCCATGTCATTAATGTTTTTAAACGTTGAGCGTCGCTGAATCCCTGTGGAGACTATTGCAGTTACCCCTTCAGCTGAGATTCACAGAAAACAGCAAACGGTGAGTGTCCCCGTTTAGTGTTTAGTGCTATTCATATCGATATCTGATGGGGGTTGGTTTGAGTATTGAATCCCAAGCCGATTATACCTATCAAAATAGAATGCATATTGATGTGAAACAACTAATATTTTTACACAGTTCTAAACTGTTGACCTAGTCAGCATGAATTCATGCAGACCGGGCAGACGGTGTATGCAACATTAAATTCCTGCCTACTCCATACTTGTGCGGCTTCATCAGGTTCCAGCCATACCTGGTCAGATTCTATCCGGTTACAGATGCTGCAGCGCCAGACTACATCCCTATCCGCTTCGGTAAGCGGTTTGATGACTACAGGAGGATCCAGGGGTTCGGAGCGCAAATGGGCATGGGAAACACGCAGCCCAGCATCCACCAGGGGTTCGATCTGCATCGACATATAGCGTTTCTGGTCAGCAGAGTCACATCGATAGGGGAGTGCCTTGGTCTGCTGAGTCCGTCTGACATATTCGAATACGGTGTAGAGTAGCATCCTTGTGGTGTTGTCCTGAACATAAGTTTCGAGTTTGCTACCGATGACTTCTCTGCTGTTCAGGCAATCATGATTTTGATGCTCATCGGTGTTTGCCTGCAGAAACTCATCCCAGTCACCATCGACGTGGCATATTTTGTTTTCTGCATCCAATTCGTAGATGGTAAGGCCTTTGCTGGACATAACTACCGATAACTGTCTGTTTAATCTGGCCAATTTGAAAGATGAAATTGGCTACTTTTTAACATAGTTCCATTTAAAGAGATAAACAAGTGGTTGTGGCCCTACCAATCAACACAAAAAGGGTGGTTAAATCTGGTTGATCCCCCAACCAGAAACTCAAATTCTGATCGAGAAACTCCTCCACCGACATATAGTGTGAGCCATCATATAAACGTTGAGTGTCGCGGAATTCACGGTGTCAGTGAAAGCGGTATCAATAAAGGTCTGTTATTCCCCGCCAGCCTGGAAATCAATAATGGAAAGCTATTGATTACAAACCTTACACGGCCACTGACTTCCGCGTCAGGCGACGAGCCAGAAGAGGATGTCAGACAATTTAGCGTCTCGAAAATATTGCTGAGACGTTAGACACTGGTAGCTAAGTGATATAGAAAGACAGGAACCTCTGATTTATTCAGAGGCTCCTTCATCTATATCATAGATTCTTCAGGTCAGGGTTGTGCTGCCAGCCGCCAGTGTCAGTGTCTTGCCCAGATCGGCGACAATCTGGTAGTCCTGCTGCTTGATACTATCCACAAAGCGCCACTCGGCAGTCGCCTGTTGAGGGGTAAAAGTCATGATCATCAAGCCACGCTCTCGCAGATTGCAATAGTCGAGATCACTCACCAGTTGGGTGACGCCAGGTTCCAATCCCCTGACCTCCTCGGCGGTCTCAATCGCCAAATATTCCTCCAGTCCGGGAGAGCTGACCGAGGTGGTGGCAAACTCGATACCGACACTATCCCCAACGCTATCGGTCAGCCGACCGGCCCAGGCATTGTGAGTATCCCCAGCCAGGGAGATCAGATTTTTCTGCCCTGCCTTGGCATTGGCCAGTAACAACTCACGCTCATAGGCGTAGCCATCCCAGGCATCCAGGTTATAGGGGATAAACGGACTGTCAAGATAGGCCATACGCACAGGATCGTTTACGATCTCGAGTTGTTCGGCTGTCATACCAGCAGCCATCAGGGCTGCCGAATCTGTGCCGTCCACGCCATTCTCAACCAATGTCTGATAGGTGATAGCGGCAGTCGCTATCTCGCCATATTCGGTCAGAGAGACAGTGGGCGCAGCCGGATCTGGCGTCAGGGTAACAGCCGGCAATTGCATATTCATCATCAAGACTTGTTGACCCAATACCTGCCAGGTGGCTGTGGATTGATTCATGTTGTCTGTCAACCAGGCGAGTTGAGAGGCACCAAGCAGGGTACGATCGCTGCTGCTCATATCGATGCTGAAGCTTTCGCTGTCAAATTCACCTGTCGTAGCATCGATATAATCTGCGTAGTTCAGTTGAATATCTCTTCCGATAATGCGGGTATCAAGCATCAATAGATTAACAAGATTACCAAATTCGAAACGCCGATAGATCCGTCCTTCGGCGTCTGGTGTCAGTGGCCTTAAGGGCAGCCACTCGAAAAAGGCCTGGATAGCGGCCTGTTTACGCTCGCTGAAGCTCCCTTCGGTTGCTTCATCATGATTCTCAGCCCCAGACACATAGGCATCATTAGCAATCTCGTGATCATCCCAGACTACGATGAAGGGGTGCCGGGCGTGCACCGCCTGCAGATCGGCATCGGTACGATACTGGGCATATCGGGTACGATAGTCCGACAGTGATAGCAGTTCGGTGGCAGGCTCTACCTCTCTGCCCAGGGTCGCGGCATCTTCACTGGCATAGGCCGGTTCACCTTCCTCGTCGGTACGGCCATATTCGTAGATATAGTCACCCAAATGGACGACGGCATCCAGCCCCTCGGTATTCGCCAACTCGCGGTAGACATTGAAATAGCCAGCCGGATAGTTTGAGCAGGAAAGTACGGCAAACGCAGCTTGATCGACGCTGCCACTCGGTAAAGTCTTGGTGCGACCTACCGGGGAATCGACACTACCCGCCATAAAACGGTAGTAATAAACCTGGTTGGATTCGAGTCCCTGTACATCCACCTTAACGGTGAAGTCACGATCAGCATCCACTTCGGCATAATCCTCATTCACCAGCTCTTCGAAATCTGCGTCTGTCGCCACCTGCCAGTTGACCGTCACGCGCTTAGCGTCACCTGGGGTAACCCGGGTCCAGATCACAACACTCTCCTCAAGCGGATCGCCGCTGGCGACACCATGATTGAAGCTATAGTCGTCTGAGTCGTCACTATTACAACCATGCAGGCCGGATGAGGTTATGAGGATGGTGGAATAGGCACCCAGCTTCAGCAGGTCCCGGCGGTTTATTTTCATAGTTTGCTCGCAGAAGTGTACAGAAAAGAGTGCGAGCGGAGTCTAATAGTAATGTATGAATTATTTATGTCCGCCAGAAGACGGAACTATGAAGTATAAATAAAAAATAACCACAACACCCCTGTATATCGTTTGGAGGGGTCGAACTATATCGTTACCTCGATTATTTGAACCACCAGACAAAAAGAATGATGCAGATCATCTGATTTAGCTGCCTTTACCGAGAAACGCTGCCAAGTCAAATTAGTTAAACATTCATATGGTATAAGGCACCATTTTTGGATCTTAACCTGGCTTTCTCTTGGCCCCAACTGCCATCTTTTGAGGTAATTCCGTGACTCCGAAACCGGCTATTTCCGACCGTTTCCATCAGAAAATCTTCAGCTCCCTATACCAGCGCTCCCTGGTCTATAACACCTGTTGGGAAGACCCGGCGGTCGACCGTGATGCCTTGCGCATCGGCAGCGATGATCGCATGTTGGTGATCACCAGTGCAGGTTGCAATGTGCTGGATTACGCCCTCTGCGCACCCAGCCATATTGATGCAGTGGATGCCAATCCCCGCCAGACTGCACTACTGGAGTTGAAGCTGAGCACGATTCGCCATCTCGATTTTGACGATTTCTTTAGCTTTTTTGGTGAAGGGACACATCAGCATGCATCCGAGGCTTATTACGATGCCTTGCGAGCTGACCTATCCCCCTTTGCCCGCGACTACTGGGATAAGCGCATAAAGTGGTTCGATCCCAAGGGCAGCAGCTTTTTCTACTATGGATTGTCTGGTCTGGTGGCACGCGCTTTCAGCCGCTATCTCAAGATGAGGCCCAAGTTGCGCTCGGGTATCCACTCTTTGTACGAAGCTTCGGATATTGATGACCAGCGCGAGCGATATGATGCTGCTGTCGCACCCTTTTTATGGAGCCGAGGGGTCAATTGGGCTATCTCCCGGCCTATTACCATGAGTTTGCTCGGCGTACCCCATCCCCAGCGCGAGGAAGTGGTTCGCAGCCATGCTAATGGCATTGCGGGCTTCGTGCGCGATGCCATTGACTATGTCTTTCGTATGCTACCGGTGGGGGATAACTATTTCTGGGCCGTCTATATCCACGGTAAATATACTCGGGACTGCTGTCCTGAATACCTCAAACCAGAGAATTTCATGGCACTTAAAAATGGCCTGGCAGATCGCATCTCCCCGCACACCTGTACCGTCACCGAATTTCTACAACAGCATGATGAGAAGATTTCACGCTTTGTATTGTTGGATCATATGGATTGGATGAGCGCTTATTATCCCCAGGCGCTGGTCGAAGAGTGGCAGGCGATCATGGCGCGTGCCACACCGGAAGCGCGTCTTATTTTCCGCAGTGCCCATCACACTCCTGAGTACCTGGAAAAGCTGGAGCTGCCCGGTCATGGTCGTTTGACCAATCTCCTTGGTTTTGAGAAAAACCTTGCCAAAGAGTTGAATCTGCGTGATCGGGTACACACCTACGCCGGTTTTCACATTGCCCACATGAATGCCTGACCCGGCATGAAACGAAAATATTTCACCCGGAATTATGGTTTTAAGTGTTGGTGTCGTTGCGTATGAGTTCAGAACAGAAAGTAACAACTACAGCTGACCCAAAGCGTCCCAGCTCAGGACTCGTCAGTGAGGCTCAGGTGCTCTGGTCGCTGTTGCGTGGCCAACCTGGTGGTAGTGATCATGCTGAACGGCTGACAGCTTTTTATGGCCCCCAGGCGGCACATTATGATGTTTTCCGCGAGCGCTTGTTACAAGGACGGGGCGAACTTTTACAGGGACTATGGCAGCGCTTGGCCAAGGATCAGGGTTCGACACTCAGCTTACTTGAACTGGGGGCGGGCACCGGTCGTAATCTCAGCTACCTGGGAGATTCAGTCACACATTTTGATCGTATCGACCTGGTTGACCTGTGTGAACCTCTGTTGGATCGAGCCCGAAGCAAGTGGCAGGGGCATGAGCAGGTCCATTTCCATCTGGGTGACGCCACGACTTTTCAGGCCCAGACCCCCGTGGATGCAATCTATTTCTCTTACGCTTTAACCATGATTCCAAACTGGTTTCAAGCAATCGATAACGCCATTGCCAATCTCAAGCCAGGTGGCTGGCTGGGTGTAGTGGATTTCTACGTATCCCGTCGCTATCCAAATCCCGGTGCAGTACGTCATAGTGGTTTTTCCCGGCACTTCTGGCCAGCTTGGTTTGCCCATGATGGGGTGCGTCCCAATCAAGATCTGTTGCCCTATTTACAACAACGGTTGCGCCCTGAAATGGTACATGAGTTGCGGGCCAAGGTGCCCTATCTACCCGGACTACGCGTTCCTTACTTCCTCTTTATTGGCCAAAAGGTGTAGTGGGTTGCTTTCAACGCAGATGAGTTTTGAATCGCAGAGAGAACCAGTAAGCGCAGAGCCTCGGGATGATGCGGTTCGTTACTCAGCGCATCCTGCAGCACTGAATAAATACCCTTCGACATAGTGACCGACCAATCGGGACACTCATCATTTACATTTGGCATAACATTTTGATAAAAAATAAGATACCAATAATTAATCCATTATTATTGTTTATAAACGTTGAGTGCCCCTGAATTCCTGGCATATAGTTGAGGCAGCAAACGGTGAGTGTCCCTGCTTACTTGATAGTTCTACCAATGTATACCCACTCTATACTTTCGGAGACATAAGCTGATGGAAGCAATGCAGCGACTACTCGAAATCATGGCAAAGCTACGTGACCCTGACAAGGGCTGTCCCTGGGATTTACGCCAGACCTACAGCACCATCGTGCCCTATACCCTTGAGGAGGCATACGAAGTCGCAGACACTATCCAGCGGGGAGAGATGAGTGAACTGCGAGATGAGCTTGGTGACCTGTTGTTCCAGGTCGTCTTTTACAGCCAGATCGCAAAGGAGGATGGTCATTTTGATTTCAACGATGTATCAAGCGGCATCTGCAGCAAGATGATACGCCGCCATCCTCACGTCTTCTCTGACAAGCAATATCAGAGCGATGAAGAACTACGACATGCATGGGAACAAACAAAAGCAGAAGAACGCAGTCAACGCAACGATATATCGGCACAGACCAGCCATATGGATGGAGTAGCAAAGGCCCTACCGGCGTTGATACGGGCAGAGAAGCTACAAAAACGGGCAGCACGAGTGGGATTCGACTGGCCTGATGCACAAAGTGCTTTTAACAAGGTGAGAGAAGAGTTGGAGGAGGTCACAAGTGAGATGGAGGGAGCAGACAAGAACCGTCTACAGGATGAGCTGGGCGATCTACTCTTTTCCATCGTTAATGTCGTAAGGCTTCTCGATCTGGACGCCGAACAGACAATGAGTCGTGCCAACGAAAAGTTTGAAAAAAGATTCCGCAATATGGAACGGAGACTCAATGAGGAGGGCATCACCAACATTCAAGAACTCTCATTGGAAACACTAGATAATGCATGGGAGAGGATAAAGAGAGAGACCAAACAATAGATAGAACAAACTTTTTAACCCCACACAATTATGTCCTACATTTGCAGGCCAAACATTCCGGTTGGTTCAAACATGCCCACTATCATCTATTCACACTTAACTACTATCTAAATTAACTACTCAGCCTCTGAAGGGAGTTCTGCATACAAGGCTATAGAACTCGCCCGCCAGTCCCCATCCACCTGTTTCCTGGCGTTTAATTGCGGCGGCAAACGGTGAGTGTCCCCATTTACTTT